>CAMAMZ010000026.1 GCA_945837185.1 uncultured Bacteroidales bacterium
TGTTTTCTTCTGAAATAGAAGTTGATGGCAGGCGGATTACCCAAAGGCGCATACAGCGTGCGGAAACGCTTCCTGAGCGAGACACCCCATTTGCGCACCCTACACATATCATTCTTATAGCCAAAAGCCACAGCCTTGCGGGTAGCAATCACCTTTCCACCCTGTTCCAACACGCGCAAGCCATAATCCACATCGCCCAAATCGTGATGGTAAACAGGGTCGATGATACCCACACGCAACACGGTTTCCTTACCCACCAGCACCACATTACCATTCATAAATTTTACAGATGCAGGAACAGCGGCTGGCCCTACCAAACACCCTTTCTCATCCGATCCACCATACAGGATTTCGGTATGCTGCTCATTGTCAATCAGTCCCGTCACCACAGCATCCTTTCCGCCCCATGTTTGGCATGCTTTCAACTCCTCCCAGAAATCAGGATATAACACCACATCATCGTTCAGCCACAGATAAGCATCATAGTTGCCCTTCACCGCTTCCTTCCAGGCACGATACATACCCCTGCTCCAGAACAAATTGCCATCACCCTGCAGCAAACGGACAGCAGGAAACATGGTCTGCACCATTTCCGAGGTTCCATCGGTAGAGGCATCATCTACAAGATACACCACACAAGTAGGAAGAACCGCAAACAAGTTGCGCAAACACCTTTCCGTTTTCGCTTTCCTGTTAAAACAGGTCATGAGCACCGCTACACTTTCCATAACTCCACACGGTTAATAGTTTCCTTGGGCTTGTCATCCTTCAACGATGTAAGAAACAAGCCTCCCGTCATAAAGGCGAAACACATTTGAAAGGAGTTGCCCCATGTTGTATACAAGAAGAAACTGATGAAGAAGGAGGGGAACAAAATGGCCGTCAGTTTCCCTTCCCTTTCTTGATTTCGCCACACCCGGGGCAGAAATCTCAGCACATAACCCATGCGAATAAACAACAGAATCCACCCCAAAAACAAACCCGATTCGCAAACAATACGCAAACCATCGAACTCCGCAAGCGAAAAGCCGGCATGCTCTCTCAGTCCCAACAGTCTGCCACCCACCTGTGTACTCATGCCTTGCCCATAGCCCCAAAACGGCACATCATCGCCATCCAATGTTTTAGGGTCGGTAAGGGCCTTAATATTATATACCACTCCACGGTCATAGATATCCGTCATCGTACCCGAAGCTGTCGACGTTTCTCCATACTGCACCATAACCGCCACATCAAAACGCTTCATCATGGTACGCCATGCTCGCTTTGCCGATGAGGTTGTAGAAACCACATACAACAAAGGAAGTGACACGATGAAAGCCTTGGCCAACCGCCATCTGTTCTTTGCCGACATCACCAAAATTATCAGATAGGCAACAAACCCCACGATATAGAAAATCATGATGCGCGAAATGGCAAAGGGGATGGTAATGAAGAGCAACAACACAGCCATGTACAGCATCCACTTGTTCATCACCTCTTTTCTATACAGGAAGAAATACGACTGAAAAGACAATGCCAACAAGGTGAAGAGTGCGCTGTGTGAATAATGCATGAAGATGCCTGCAGGCCTAAACAAGCCATAGAGTTCTGATACGGAGAACCTACTCATTCTGTCGTTCACTTCCCCACCCTGGTAATTAATCCATGAATCTATCGGCATACTAAATTGTAGGATTATCAACAGCGAATTGACGATTGACGTATAGACGATGATCTTTCCCATCCTGTCAATATCATTATAGCGCAATCCCTTCGCTATGATATAGCACAAAGGAAAGCCTATCAACCAAGGAAAACATCCCCACAAAGCCACAACCAGATTTCCGTGACCCACGAGCAACGTGAGGAGGAAAGTCACGATGCCTCCCCACACAGCCGCCTTCTCCCACCCTGTGAGTCGCGTAATCTGTTGCCCACCATAGAACACCACCAACACGGCAACAGCCTGTTTGATGACCATAATAATATTGTCGTAATCAGGAAATATCCACTTACGCAAGATGCCATCATACAACAGCAAGAAGAAGTATGCATATATAAGGTATCTTAGCCGCAAGGCCTTGTCAACAGCTCTACCCATGTACCTTCAATCTTAAAAAGCCCTTTACTATTCTCCGTTCGTCTTTGTCCAGACCAACAAGATAAATCACCACTACCATCAGCAGACTGTTGGCCACCAACAACACCAATAACCCAAGCACATCCTGCTTCAGCCCATAACTCAAGGCAGCACACAGCGCTCCCGACAATATGCCCACGGCACAACAAGGCACCAGCACCTTCCGCAACAACACACCCATGCGCACCGATGTTACTTGAGCAGCATACCACACCCGCACCACACAAATCAAGATGTCTGTGAGCACCACACTCACAATCATCATTCTCGGATCATTTGTCAGCACACTCACCCCATAGCTGATGGGAATCGCCAAAAGGTAGAGCGAATCAGGCACCAGGAGAAACTTGGTGATACGGTTCGTTGCCAATACCGATGCCCTGATGGGCTCAAAAAAGGCATAGGTCAAACTGAGAAACACCGTACACACCGCAAACGCAACCGTATAAGGAGGCAGATAACCTAACCATAGCGTCATAATCTGCTCAGCCCTGCACACAAAGGGTATGAGGATAAGCAAAATCATATAAGCCTCAACCTTACTGCCCGTATACACCAATCGCGTATGCCTGTCGATATCTCCATCGGCATAGGTTTTGGTGATTTGGGGGGAGATGGCCTTGAAGATGTTCAATCCGAACGACAGCACCGAGTTCTTGAGCTGCAACGCTATCTGATACACCGCATTCACCGTCACGCCAAACACCCAGTTCACCACCAGCACAATGCCATGAAAAGCCAAGGTCTGCAACAAGCCCGATGTGGTAGACACGCCTGCAAAGGTAGCAATCTCGCGCACCACCCCCATCTCCAAACGCAAACGCACCCTCGTCTCTTCAAACTTCCGCCTGCAGTAGCCTATATAAGCCACCAAAACCACCAAAGGAACCATCGCCATGAAAACGGCATAGAGCCCAAGGCGTTCCTCCTGCGGCCACTGCACCAACACATAAGCAGCCAACCATGACAACACCACCTGTGCAATGGTTACCATGGCGTAAATGTCCATGCGCTCATGCGCTATCACCACCGCATGGAAAGGCACTGCCAACAATGTCAGCACACAGGCCAGCACCGACAACTGATACACCGGCATTACCGCAGGCTCCATGGCAACAGGAATATTGATGGCATACAGCGCAAAACACACGCCAGCCGTTTCGAGCACCACCACCATCAAGGCGGCAAGCATCAAAACGGCAAATAAGGAAGCGGCAAACATCCTGCCAGGATTGCCATTCGGTTTACCCAATTCAAAGGTGATAAACCGTTGTACCGAGGAGGTAATTCCCATCGTGAAGAAAGAGAAGATGCCTACCACACCTGCCACAACACCATACACCCCATAGCCTTCCGCTCCCAAATGCGCCAGCACCAGTCGTGCAGCCCACAAATTAAACCATACAGTAAACAGCATTCTGCCGTATAACAATAGGGAGTTTTTAGCTATTCGTTGCGGATTAAATATTTCTGGCATTGTTCAACTATTACATCCTTTTCTTTTTCAGATCATACAAAACGGCTGCAAAACCACCCAACTTGCGCACGGTGCAGGAAAGCCTGCGCACACGAGAAAAGCGCCACCAAGCTTGCATGTTGTTATATGGAGTATCGCATGCAAACAGGTAGCCCCATAACAAGTTTCCTTGCATACCATAACCAAGGAGCATCCCACCGATGCAATGATGTTATTCACCGCATGTCTTGTGCAAAAATACACATAATATCCGAAAAAGCGCTTTTTTTTTCCCGTTTTATCTTTATTTTTTATAACTTTGCCTTCAAACAAGCCAAATAATGGAAAAAAAAGACGTTAAGATTATTTTCATGGGTACTCCGGAATTTGCTGTGGCCTCTCTTCAGTCGTTGGTAGAAGGCGGCTATCATGTGGTTGCCGTTGTCACCCAACCCGACAAACCTGTCGGCCGACATCAAAACACCCTGCAGGCGCCTCCTGTAAAGCAATATGCCCTTTCGCATGGCATTCCCGTGCTCCAGCCCGTCAAGATGAAAGACGAGTCGTTTCTTGCCGCATTGAAGAGCTACAATGCCGACTTGCAGGTTGTTGTGGCCTTCCGCATGCTGCCAGAGGTGGTATGGGCTATGCCTCGCTTCGGCACCTTCAACGTGCACGCTGCCTTGCTGCCCCAATACCGGGGGGCAGCCCCTATCAACTGGGCTGTTATCAATGGAGAAACACGCACGGGTGTCACCACCTTCTTCTTGGATCACGACATCGATACCGGACGTATCATCGACAGTAAGCCCTTTGCGATTCCTGATGATGCCGATGTGGAATATGTCTACAACGGGTTGATGCAATTAGGCGCCCAACTGTGTGTGGAAACGGTTGATAAAGTGATTGCCACCGAAGGAAAGGTGCCCTCTGTTCCACAGCAAGCAACAGAAGGTCTGCATACGGCTCCAAAGATTTTCAAGGAAACGTGCTTTATCCCATGGCAACATACCGCCAAACAGGTCTACGACTTTGTGCGAGGCCTCTCTCCCTATCCCGGAGCATGGTCTGCCCTGCAACTCACAGATGCTGACACCGCCAAAGGCCCTGTCAACGTGAAGCTTTTCCGTACGGCCAAGACCGGTCAAGCCACACAGGAAGAGGCTGGCACCTTGAGGGTCGACAACAAACGCCTCTATGTGGCTTGTGCCGACCAATGGCTGGAAATACTGGAGCTGCAGGCAGCCGGCAAGAAACGAATGGCCTCACGCGATTTCCTCAATGGCATGCGCTGGCTCGAACAGCATGGCGTATGCGGCCATTTCCTGCACACCCTTCCTTAACCATCAAAGCATCTATCACATGAATCAAGCAGAAGATATCAAGAATGCCGTTACGGTGCTCCGCCAAGGCGGCCTCATCCTTTACCCTACCGATACGGTATGGGGCATTGGCTGCGATGCCACCAATGCCGAAGCAGTGGCCAAGGTTTATGCGCTCAAGCAACGCGATGACCATAAAGCCATGATATGCCTTGTCGACTCTGCCGCTCGCCTTCAGCGCTATGTCAGAAACGTGCCTAATGTGGCATGGGACTTGCTCGATGTGGCCATCAAACCCACAACGGTCATCTTTGACGAGGCGGTTAACTTGGCACCTAACCTGCTGGGCGAAGATGGCTCGATAGCCCTCCGCATCACCCACGAGCCCTTTTCCAAAGAGCTGTGCTATCGTTTTCAGAAAGCCCTCGTCAGCACCAGCGCCAATATCAGCGGGCAGCCCACTGCGGCCAATTTCCGCGATATAGCCCCTGAGATCATAGCGGGTGTAGACTATGTATGCTTTGCACGCCGACAGGAGCATCATCCCCACACCCCCTCCAGTATCATCAAACTGGCCAATAACGGCGAGGTTCAAATCATCCGCAAATAAACAATCCCCACGATGCAAGACACACCACAACAACTCCCCTCTCTGATGGAAAAGATTCTGAAGTGGAGCCATGCACACCTCAGCAACCGGGAACTCGTGCTCCTGCTTGCCTTTGCCATAGGCTTCTTCGCATCTGTAGCAGCCTTCGTGCTTCATTGGATTATCCATCAAATCCAACTTCTTGTAACAGCTGGTTTCAATGCCACGAGCTACAACTGGTTATACCTGCTGTTTCCCGTCATTGGCATCTATATCACCTCACAGTTTGTCAAGCATATTGTCAAAGACAACATCTCTCATGGCATCACCCGTGTGCTCTATGCCATCTCTTCCAAGAACAGTCATCTCAAGTCGCATAACTGCTGGTCATCGGTCATTGCATCGGCCATCACAATCGGTTTTGGCGGTTCTGTGGGAGCGGAGGCTCCTATCGTCCTTACCGGTTCAGCCATAGGCAGCAACCTCGGTCAACTGTTTCGTTTAGACAAGCGGTCGCTCATGCTGTTG
Source organism: uncultured Bacteroidales bacterium (assembly GCA_945837185.1). Classification (GTDB taxonomy): domain Bacteria; phylum Bacteroidota; class Bacteroidia; order Bacteroidales; family Bacteroidaceae; genus Prevotella. The sequence goes on from CAMAMZ010000026.1 coordinate 6,018, forward strand.
GTGGGATGTGGTGCAGCTGCCGCCATAGCCGGCATCTTCAAGGCACCCATTGCAGGATTGGTGTTCACCCTCGAAGTGTTGATGGTCGACCTCTCCATGGCTTCCCTCCTCCCCATTCTGATTTCGTGCGTCACAGCCACCTGCTTCTCCTATATCTTCGTGGGCGATTCATCCCTCTTCACCTTCGAGCTGGAGAATGCTTGGCTTTTGGAGCGGGTGCCTGCCAATCTGCTGTTGGGTGTTTTTTGCGGTTTGGTGAGTTTGTATTTCATGCGTGCCATGACCTCATGCGAGAATGCCTTTGCCAAACTCAGCCACCGCCCCTACCTCAAACTCATAGCCGGAGGTCTGCTCCTCAGCACCCTTATCTCGTTCTTCCCCTCCCTCTATGGAGAGGGCTATGCCGCCATCAACATTCTTCTCAATGGCCACAATGAAGCCGATTGGAACAGGGTGATGAACAATTCCCTTTTCTATGGCAATGGTAAGTTGCTGGTGGTGTATATCGGTCTTGTCATCCTCACGAAAGTATTCGCCACCTCTGCCACCAATGGCAGTGGCGGTTGCGGAGGAACCTTTGCTCCCTCCCTCTTCATCGGAGGCTTTAGCGGCTTTTTCTTTGCCCGTATCTGGAATATGTACCATATTGGAGCCTATGCCCCCGAAAAGAACTTCACGCTGCTGGGCATGGCAGGTGTCATGGCAGGTGTCATGCACGCTCCTCTCACCGGCATCTTCCTGATTGCCGAACTTACCGGTGGCTACCAGCTCTTCATGCCTCTCATCATCGTGAGTGTGGTTGCCACCCTCACCATCAGCATCTTTGAGCCACATAGCATCTATGCCATGCGTTTGGCACGCCAAGGCAAGCTCATCACCCACCACACCGACCAATCGGTGCTCACACTCATGCGGTTGGATAGTTTGATAGAGAAGGAGTATTCGGCTGTAACGCCCGATATGCCCTTAGGGCGCCTTGTCCGTGCGTTGAGCGACAGCCATTCGGGTTTTCTGCCTGTATTGGATAAGGCAGGCACCTTGCTCGGAGAGGTTGATATGACCCAAAACCGTCATATCATCTTCCGTACTGAGCTTTATGGTAAATTTACAGTGAAGCAACTCATGACTCCCTGTCCGGCAAAAATCGTTGACAGTGATCCGATGGGCGAAGCCATGAAGAAGTTTGAAAAAAGTGGTGCCTTGTACTTGCCTGTAGTTGATGTGAGCAATCGCCTCATCGGCTACATCGACCGCACCCGTATGTATTCCATGTATCGCAACTTGGTTGCCGATTTTTCAGCAGAGTAGGCCAATGGGCCTACCCTGCCGTATCATGCTTATCGTTTATCATGCCGATTGGCGGCTTTCCTGAACGCCTGCCTATGGAACTTATCTTCGGCCCGCATAATATCCATCACCTTTCCTGCTGGCAGAACTGCCATGAACTTTCCGTGATAATACTTCTGCAGTTTCTTGATACGCAGGTCGATATTGTCCATTTTCTCTATCGCTTCCGCACAAGCCTTGTCGTTATTCCTGTCCACCTTGTGCAACTGGCGCATCTCGTTAAACAACTGGCGTTGCTTCTTTTGCATTTCCCGATAGAGCGGCAAGAACTTTGCACTCTGTGCCGATGTCAATCCGGCATGCTGCACGATAAACTGCTCCAAGTCAGCCTGAAACTTATCCGGATTGAAAGCACGCCCCGGACCCTGTGCCCATACGGTCATCACCATGAATGCCATCAGGCAACACACAGCCATTCTTTTCCTTACACATCCAGTCATCATCCTGTTCCTTTCCATCACTTACATTCCACAACCGTTTATTCTTAATACTCACTTAACGAGGCATAAATCTCCTCATTGTCATACATGGCATAATCCGCCATCTGGTCGAAATATGGCTCCATCTGCTGCACATTCGCCTCCATCAACGCTTTTTCTTTCTGTTCGTGATGTTCATACAGCCCTATTCCGAATGCCAGTCCACACACACAAGCCGCAGCAATCCATACCTTCCGATAGCGCACTCCCCACATAGTGGGCCGCTTTGCCACAACCTGCTGTTCAGGCAATTGCGACATCACCCGCTCCGTCAGTTGGTCAAAATACCCTTCGGGCACCTTGAAGCTATTACGCCTTGCCGACTTCTGTCCAAATTTAGTGTCTACTGTCTTCATTTCGTTACACCTTATTATATATATATGACGTATTCCCCTTCAAAAGGTTTAATGCTTCCCTTCAATATATGCCGTAACTTTTTGCACGGCAATATGATAACTCGACTTGAGTGCCCCTTCGCTTCTATCCAACAACTTACTCATCTCGCTATACTTCATATTGTCGTAATAGCGCATCTGGAACACCATCCGCTGCACATCCGGCAAGGAAGCGACAGCCTCCTGCAACAAGGCCTCCGCCTCATCGCCATCAAAATACTCGTCAGCCATCAATCGTGCAGCCACCGTCTGCTGCTCATCCGCTGTCAGCAAGGCCGTCTTTTGCTTTCTTAAGAAATCCAACGACTCGTTCACGGCAATCCGATAGAGCCATGTCGACACTTTGGCATCGCCCCTAAACGAATTGAGGTTCATCCATGCCTTCATCAACACATTCTGCAGCACATCATCCGCATCCTCATGGTAGAGCACAAAATGACGAATTTTCCAGTATAGCGTTTCGCTGTACTGTTGCACCAGCATCTCAAACCCCTTCTTCACCGTATCAGGGTGCGAGAGCATTTTTGCTATCTCCTTGTCGCTGTGCGTCATCTGTAATTGCTTAAATACTGCCCTATCACCTTATCATACCCATACACATCGGCATATTCCTCCATCTCCCCTTTCGGATTCGGATAGAGCGTAAAATAAGTGATAAACAGGGGCACTTTTTTTTGTAATACATACGACCTTCTCACTTCCTCCTCCATGGTTTCCCTTATTTTGTTTCCCACTGCCGAGTCACGCTTTTCTAACAAGAACAGAGCCAGTTCAAAGGGTTTCTCCACCCGCACACAACCATGCGACACATCTCTGCTTCTGCGCGCAAAGAAGTCGCGCGATGAGGTGTCATGCAGAAAGACGGCAAATTTATTGTCGAATCGGAAGATGATGCGCCCGAGCGAGTTTCCCTCTCCTCCTTCCTGCACCACGGCATAGTCGGGCGAAAGCAACATGGCGGCACTCACATGACGGATAGGCACACTCTTGCCCGTGGCCCTCTCCCTCACAAAATACCGGTGCGAGGCGAAATAGGCGCTATCTCCCACATGCTTCACCACCGATGTGCGCACAATACTCTTCGGAATAATCCATTGCGGGTTCACATCCATCCGTTTGATGGCACTCGTCAGCAGAGGTGTCTTTGTTTGTTGTGCCCCACATCCAATACGCATTTCCAGAACCTCCTTTCCATCCACGGCCCGCAAATGGTAGGAAGGAATATTCACCAGCACATATTTCTCACAACACATAGGATCCTCCTCCATGCGCCATCTGCTTCGTTCCATATTCACCAGCAGCTTCTGTCGTTGCGCCTCGTTCAAACCCGTCCGTTGCAGTCGCTCTTTCAACATGCCATACAAAGCCCCCTTAGGAGGAATCGTGCGGAAGAAGTCGGCTATGCTGTCCCCTTTCACCCATTGCAACATTTCGGGGAAGAAGTTCTTGTTCCTGCGTTCCATAGGCACATCAAAGAGTGTTCTGAAGGAAGGATGGGCCACAGTAGTATCAGCCAGTTCCAGTCTGTTCAGCAGCCTGTAAGGGTCCACATAGCCATAGCGTTCGCCCAAGGCAAAGCGCAGGAACGCCTTCGTCAGGTTATATTCCAATCTACCCAAACAGCCACAGCATGCCCCATTCTCTGTGAAGGCCAACTGGCGCACACATCTTAAATCCTCCACAATCTGCGGCACACGAAAGCGCCTTTTGTTGAAGCCTATCTGTTCCAGACTGTCCAACAAGTGCAATAACGTATCAGCTTGCGCCCGCACCCCCATACGTCCTACCCATACCAAACAGCCCCCTTTACGGTAATAAGCCCTTGTAAAGTAGTCAGCAGCCAAGGTATCGTCATCGGCTCTTGCCATTGCAGCAATCACCGAACGCACAGCCTTTTCCTTTACGGCATACTGCTCCGTGCAAAGAGAATCATAATCCCCCAACGCCACATTGCGATAAGGATTTTCTGTTTTCTCCCTACAAGCCACCGGCAGCAACAGCGGCACCATGACAAAGAAAAATAATCGTTGTAGAAATAGGTGCATTTATGGTATCGCTATTTTCCGGACATAGGAATCCACTTTAATGATATAGCAGCCCCTTGGCAAGGCAGGCACAATCGTCTGGTCGTCACTCACAATGCGCCACTGCTTTACACACACACCCGCCACATTGTATAACAGCAACACCTTTCCTTCAGCACCCGTCACCCGCAGTGTAGGGTGCGTGTATTGAATATGCACCCCTATCATCTGCCGCATCGAAGCCGCCTGCTCTTCAAACCATACAGCCTTTCCATCCGGGAAAGCCTTTGCAGCCATTCCCAGCGCAATCATACACGCCAAAATCAAAAAACGTAGCCTTGTTGCCATATCAGTCAGCATTTACTTATTGCAAAAATACGAAAAAAGGCGCATACCCTTTTTCCTTCCTCTTCTGTTTCAGAGGCTTTTAGTGTTATTTAACGTCTATCACCATCCCCTCATCAGCCAATCTTACACGTGGGAACACCGCTGCTGCCTCGTTCAGAATGGCCGTTTCATCATTGTAGCGTGCACTGAAATGCCCCAACAGCAGCTCGCCCACCTCAGCATCGCGAGCCACCATAGCCGCTTCTTTTGCCGTACTGTGGAAGAACTGTTTGGCCCTCTCTGTCGCACTCGAATCATAGGTGCTCTCGTGGTAGAGCAGGTTCACACCCCTTATATGTGTGTGCAAATCAGGCAAATAGCGCGTATCGCTACAGTAAGCATAACTCCTTGCGGGAGCAGGCGGAAGCGTCAGTCTTTCTGCAGGTACCACCACCCCCTCTTCCGTCACCCAAGGCTCCCCCTGCTTGATAGCAGGCAATCGCCAGTTGGGAATACCGTAAAAGTCCACCATATCCCTGCGTATATGCGGCAAGGTAGGTTTTTCCCGGAACAGGAAGCCACAGCATGGCACCCTATGCGACAGCGGTATCGTTGTAACGGTCAGCCCCTTGTCTTCATAAATCAGCATCTCCTTCTCCGGACAGATGGTATGATACACGAGCTCATAGCCCAAGTCTGTGCAAAACACCTCCACCTCCCTTTCCAGAATAGCCCTCAGTTCCGCAGAGAGCCACAGGTGCAAGGGAACGGTACGCCCCAAGATACCGAAAGTAGAAATCATGCCTATCAGTCCGAAGCAATGGTCACCGTGCATGTGCGAGATAAACACATGCCCTATACGGTTGAACTTGAGGTGCAGCTTGCGCAATTGGCACTGCGTGCCTTCCCCACAGTCCACCATATACATCTTCTCACCATGTTCCACCACCTGCGATGATGCCGTATGCCTTAGTGTAGGCAACGCACTGCCGCATCCCAAGATGTGCACCCTGAAGGTTTCCATAGTCGTCTCCTCCCGTTTTATTTGCCTTTTCTTTTCAATACGTTGCTACCGTTGTCTCTTAAATACGAAGATACATGTACTGTTCTCCAAACTCAAGCTGTCAGCTCCCAGTTTCGCCACAGCAAAGGTATCTTGGTTCAGCAACAACTGTCCGTTCAGCACTTTCCATGCCGTCCACGGTTTGGCCTCTGCCTGCATGTGCGAAGCCACGATGCCACCCTCCTGAATCTCGAAGTTCTTGTCTAAGCTCGTCCATTTACCCAACAAGGTTGTGAGGTTCAGGGCCACCGTAGCCACCCATTCGCCATCCTCACCCTTATAGCCCGTCACAGCCATACGGTCGCCAGCCAGCATACCCCCTTTCACCGTTTCCTCCTCCATGTTCACCATGAAGTGTAGCGTATCGCCCTGGTCTCTCACCAATTCCAGCACATGCATGGTAGAGCCTTCGCCACACACACCGTAATAGGTAGAGTCAGCCGTTTCCTCCACCACAGCCACACTATCCAATACCTCCTTGGGTGCCTGTTGCTTTCCTCCTCCACACCCCATGAGCAAGAGCGCCCAAAGCAACACGCCCCCTTCAATCCATTTCTTGCTGTTCATTTTTCTATTCATTGATGCATTCCTGCTTGCCTCATGCCTTCGTTCTCTCCAGCATCTTGGCTTCATTCCATAGTTCATCCATTTCTCCGAGTGTCATCTCTTTCAACGACTTACCCATATCTTTTGCCCTTTTCTCTACATACGAGAAGCGCGACATAAACTTTCGGTTAGTCAGTTCCAGGGCCGTATCGGGATTTATATGATACAAGCGGGCGGCATTCACCACACTAAACAGGAAGTCGCCCAATTCCTTCTGTGCGCTTTCCGCATCCCCTTTTTCCAGTTCCACTTCCAACTCGCCCAGTTCCTCTCGCACCTTATCCCATACCTGCGTACGCTCCTCCCAGTCAAAGCCCACATTCCTTGCCTTATCCTGAATGCGATAGGCCTTGATGAGTGCGGGCAGACTTGCAGGCACTCCCGACAGCACCGTTTTGTTGCCATCCTTCTCCTTTTGCTTCACCTGTTCCCAGGTCACCTCCACAGCATCGGCATCCATCGGTTTGTCACATGCCTCCGCCTTGGGGTTGCCCTTCCATCCCGTCCAGTCTATGAAAGGATGCCTGAACATCAGTTTGTCGGCCTCTTTATTGCACACATCCGCCATATCAAAGACACCGGCCTCCTCTCCGAGCAATGCATAGAACACCACATGCTCCATCACATCACCCAGTTCCTTGCGCACCTCGTGCCACTCCTTGTTCATCAGCGCATCCGCCAGTTCATACACCTCTTCGATGGTATGCGGCCGCAACGACTCAAACGTTTGCTTTCTGTCCCACGGACATTCCTTTCTCAAACGTTCCTGCACATCCAGTAATCTACTGAAAGCCTCGAGTTTTCTTTCTCTTCCGTCCATGTCGTTAAATTTCTTGCAAAAGTAACCATTTCCAAACAATTTTTTGTAACTTTGCACCGATTTTATAGCAGAAAATAACAAAAAAACAATAAATATGGAATTAGCAAGTAAGTATGACCCCAAAGAAGTGGAATCGAAATGGTACCAGTACTGGCTTGACAACAAAATGTTCAGCAGCAAGCCCGATGGTAGAGAACCTTATACGATAGTCATTCCACCGCCCAACGTCACTGGCGTCCTCCACATGGGGCACATGCTCAACAATACCATTCAGGATATTTTAGTGCGCCGCGCGCGCATGGAAGGCAAGAATGCCTGTTGGGTTCCCGGCACCGACCATGCCTCTATAGCCACCGAGGCCAAAGTAGTGAACCGCCTTGCCGAACAGGGCATCAAGAAGCACGACCTCACGCGCGAGGAGTTTCTCAAGCACGCTTGGGACTGGACCCACGAGCATGGAGGCATCATCCTCAAGCAGCTCCGTTACCTCGGTGCATCCTGCGATTGGGACCGCACAGCCTTCACCATGGATGAGACACGTTCCAAGAGTGTCATCAAAGTCTTTGTCGACCTTTATAATAAAGGTCTCATCTACCGTGGCCTCCGCATGGTGAACTGGGACCCGAAGGCACAGACAGCACTCAGCAACGAAGAAGTGGAATACAAGGAAGAGCAGTCGAAGCTCTATCACCTCAAATACTATGTGGCCCCCGAATGTGACTGCAGCGATATAGCACAAGCCGCAGAGGGCAATGTCATCCATCAGGATGCCAACGGCTACTATGCCGTTGTGGCCACCACCCGTCCTGAAACCATCATGGGCGATACGGCCATGTGCATCAACCCCAAAGACCCGAAGAACCAATGGCTCAAAGGCAAGAAGGTGGTTGTGCCCCTCGTTGGTCGTGTCATCCCTGTCATCGAAGACCGCTATGTAGACATTGAGTTTGGTACAGGCTGTTTGAAGGTTACGCCTGCCCATGACCCCAACGACTATATGTTGGGCAAAACCCATCAACTTGAAACCATCGACATCTTCAACCCCGATGGCACCCTTTCCGAGCAGTCGCCCCTTTATGTGGGCATGGACCGCTTTGCCTGCCGCAAGCAGATAGCCCTCGACCTGCAGGCAGCTTCTCTCATGGAACGTGTAGAGGACTATAATAATAAGGTGGGCTATTCACAGCGCAATCCCGATACCGCCATCGAGCCCCGCCTCTCGCTCCAGTGGTTCCTCAAGATGCAGCACTTTGCCGACATCGCCCTTCCGCCCGTCATGAACGGTGAGATGAATTTCTATCCGGCCAAATACAAAACCACCTATAAGAACTGGTTAGAGAACATTCAAGACTGGTGCATCTCGCGCCAGCTGTGGTGGGGTCACCGTATTCCGGCCTATTATTATGGCGATGAGCAATTTGTTGTAGCCGAAACCTTAGAGGAAGCGCTCGTCTTGGCACGTGCGCAGAGTGGCAATGCCAACCTGCAGGCCAGCGACCTCCGGCAAGATGAAGATGCGCTCGACACATGGTTCTCCTCATGGCTGTGGCCCATCACCCTTTTCGATGGCATCAACAACCCGGGCAACGAGGAAATCAACTACTACTATCCCACCAGCGACCTTGTTACAGCCCCCGACATCATCTTCTTCTGGGTGGCCCGCATGATTATGGCCGGTGAGGAATACATGGGCAAGATACCTTTCAAGAATGTGTATTTCACGGGTATTGTGCGCGACAAGCTCGGTCGCAAGATGTCAAAGCAGTTGGGCAACTCTCCCGACCCCATCAAACTCATCGAACAGTTTGGTGCCGATGGTGTGCGCATGGGTATGATGCTTTCCGCTCCTGCCGGCAACGATATTCTCTTTGATGAGAGTCTTTGCGAGCAAGGCCGCAACTTTAACAACAAGATATGGAATGCCTTCCGCTTGGTACAAGGCTGGCAGGTTGACGATAGCGAACAGACACCCACCAATGCCATTGCCACGGCATGGTTTGCCGCCAAGCTCCGTCAGGTGAATGCCGAGGTCGACAGCCTCTTTGCCAAATACCGCATCTCAGAAGCCCTCATGGCCGTATACCGCCTTTTCTGGGATGAGTTCTCGGCTTGGTATCTCGAGATGGTGAAGCCCGCCTATATCGATGGCAAGGCCCAACCTATCGACCGCACCACCTATGCCGCCACCCTCAGCTTCTTCGAAACCCTGCTCAAGATGCTCCATCCCTTCATGCCCTTCATCACCGAAGAGCTCTGGCAACATATCTACGACCGTAAGGAAGGCGAGAGCATCATGCGCGACTCGCTGCATATCGAGGCTCCCACAGAGAGCGACCTTCAGCTCATAGCAGCCATCGAAACCGCCAAACAAGTGGTGAGTGGTGTGCGTATGGTTAGAAATCAAAAGAACATCGCTCCCAAGGAGAAACTCACCTTGCAAGCCATTGGCAGCAATCCCTGCAACGCCTTCGACAGCATGGTAATGAAAATGGCCAACCTTGATGCCATTACCGTTGTCGACAGCAAAGACGCCAATGCCAGCACCTTCATGGTGGGCACCCATGAGTTTGCCGTACCTCTTGGCAACCTCATCGATGTAGCAGCAGAGCTTGCCAAGGCAGAGGCCCAACTCAAGCATCTGGAAGGCTTCTTGGCCGGCATCTGCAAGAAACTCTCCAACGAGAAGTTTGTGGCCCATGCGCCAGAGGCTGTTGTGGCCATGGAACGCAAGAAGCAACATGACTCCGAGGAGAAGATAGCGGCTCTCAAGGCTCTTATCGCAACATTGAAACAATAACTTAATCTCCGATAGACAATGACACCGAAGCGTTTTCTCACCCTTCTATGGATTGTAGTGACAGTAGGATTGTTCACCGCCTGTTCAGATGACGACAACAGTCCCGACCTTCCCCCTTCACAGGTTGAGAAAACGCTTCTTGTCTATATGCCTTGGACGGCCAGTGAGTCTACCGATTCCGGCAGCCTCTACGACTTCTTCCTGAAAAACATTACCGATATGGAGGCAGGCATTGTGGCACAGGGCGGTTTGGGCAACACCCGTTTGCTGCTCTTTGTATCGCGCAATGCCCATGACTCCCATTTCATAGAAGTGAAATACCGCCAAGGCAAATGCTATCGCGACACCCTTCAGCAGTATAGTGGCAACAAGTATGTCAGTGCCACAGGCTTGGCTGCCCTTCTCGGCAAAGCCAAGGCAGTAGCGCCCGCAGCCCACTATGCCCTCCTCGTTGGCTGCCATGGCTCGGGCTGGATACCCAAAGATGCCGATAACTATTTTGGCACCCGTGCTTTCGGAGGCAATTCCCCTAACTACAGGATGGAGACAAGCGAACTGGCCGAAGCCATCCGTTTAGCCAATATGTACATGCAGTACATCTGTTTCGATGACTGCTATATGGCGGGCATTGAAGTGGCCTACGACCTAAAGGACGTCACCGACCATATCATTGCTTCCACCAGTGAGATTCTGAACAAAGGACTCCCCTACCGTGACATCTGGAAACAGTTGAGTGCAGCAAGCCCCAACTATGCCGCCATCGTAGCGTCCTTCTACAAATACTATGCACAATCCTATGGCACCCTCTCCGTCATCAACTGCCAAGAGGTAGATGCCACAGCAGCCCTCATGAGCCATATCAACACCCTCTTCACCTTCAACAACGCCCAACTCCCCCTGCTGCAAAAGCTCGATGGCATGGGCCAAACCATCTTCTTCGATTTCGGCAGCTATGGGCAGTATCTCTGTGACGACAGCGAATATGGCACCCTCCTCCGTGAGCAACTCACCAAACTCGTGCCCTATCACACCCATACATCAAGCATCTTCACCGACCTTTGGCGGGTGAATGGCGGCTTCAGCACCATACCTGTCAACACCTTCTCCGGCATCACCATCTCCGACCCCACAACCAACACCTACCTCATTAACCGCAAATATCTCACAGCATGGTGGAAGGCCACACACTAACAGGCAGCAAACCCTTACCCCCGGCACCCCACCGTTAGTGCCTACCCTTGCCCAGCCGTTCACCACTCCCACAGAGCAGCTATGAACCAACCCATAGAGCAACATCCCTTTGAACCCTTTCTTCCCAAAGATGCCAAGGTACTGATGTTAGGCACCTTTCCACCGGCACCCCACCGCTGGTGCATGCCCTTCTATTATCCCAACTTCCAGAACGACATGTGGCGCATCATGGGACTCCTCTTCTTCAACAACAAAGAACACTTTATCGTAAAGGGAGAGAAGCGTTTCGACCAATCGCGCATTGAAGCCTTCCTCCGCGAAAAAGGCATAGCCCTCTACGACACTGCCACCCGAGTGGTGCGCACCAAGAACACGGCATCCGACAAAGACCTTGTCATCATAGAAGAAACCAACGTTGAGGCAATGCTCCACCTCATGCCCCAATGCCATGTCATCATCACAGCCGGTCAACTCGCCACTACCACCCTCTGCCACCGTTTCCATGTCAAGGAGCCCAAGGTAGGCGAAGCCACAACCGTAACCTGGCAATCACGCACCCTCCGCCTCTACCGCATGCCCAGCAGTTCACGCGCCTATCCCATGAAGCCGGAGCACAAAGCCGCCTATTATGCCAAGGCCCTGCAAAGCTGCCTTACGCCACATGAAC
>CAMAMZ010000027.1 GCA_945837185.1 uncultured Bacteroidales bacterium
AACTGCAGAGCACTGTCCCATCCACTTCAAGGAGGGTATACTTTGGGTGATTCGTAACGGACACCGGGGCATTGTGATTCAGATGAAGCACAACACAATGACTCGGAGTGGGCATAAGCAATGACGCAAGCCTGTCATAAGTAGTGACGCAAGCCCGTCATAAGTAGTGACAAAGACCTATCATAAATGCACACCAACGGTGGTCACCAGTAAGCCAATGGTTCATTATTCTTTCGTGATGCAAAGCGTGAACATCCACCTTTTTATCTCGATTAACCTTTTTTATATATTAAATTATCGTTAAAACAATCTCTGCTATTCATTTTTTTAGTAATTTTGCAGCGTTTTTGAATTAAAAATCATTTAAGCAACTGATTTTCAATTCTTTATACGGTTTAAACCCAGAAAGGATGAGACAACTTAAAATTCAAAAGAGTATTACCAACCGCTCCAGCGAAGCTCTGGATAAGTATTTGGTTGAAATAGGACGCGCTCCCCTCATTACGATTGACGAGGAGATAGAATTGGCACAGAAAATTCGCAAAGGCGGACCGGAAGGCGAACGCGCCAAAGACAAATTGGTTACAGCCAACCTTCGCTTTGTCGTATCCGTAGCCAAACAGTATCAGCACCAAGGCCTCACCCTTACCGACCTTATCGATGAAGGAAATATCGGGTTGATTAAAGCTGCCCAAAAATTTGATGAGACACGTGGCTTCAAATTCATCTCCTATGCTGTGTGGTGGATTCGCCAGAGCATCCTGCAGGCTATTGCTGAGCAGAGTCGTATTGTAAGGCTCCCTCTCAACCAAGTAGGTTCACTCAACAAGATAAACCACGAAATCAACAAATTCGAGCAAGAGAACCAACGCCACCCCTCTGTGTCAGAGTTGGCAGAAGCGACGAATATTGACGAGGAAAAGATTGGTCAGAGTTTGATGGCAGACGGGCACCATGTAAGTATCGATGCACCTTTTCAAGACGGTGAAGACAACTGTATGCTCGATGTGATGCCTTCGGGCGATGACAGCCGCACCGACAAACAGGTAGATCACGAAAGCATGGCTTTGGAGCTCAAGCAAGTATTGAAGAAAGTGCTAAAAGAAAGAGAAATCATCATCATTTGTGAGTGTTTCGGCATTGGACGTCCGGAAAAAGGTCTCGAAGAGATAGGTGATGAATTAGGTCTTACCCGCGAACGCGTTCGTCAAATCAGAGAAAAAAGCATTGCGAAACTACGTGATAGCGGCAATGCCAAAATCCTCATGAAATACCTTGGTTAATCCCAATATATATCACGGTGCCTACCGCACCGTGATATGAAAACACCCTTGCTTCACTTCATATTTCACGTAACAGCGCCCCTGTTCACGCATATCGTTCAGCACTTCGCTCAACACCCATTTCAGCGTGTCGTTCTGCACTGCCCTTCTGTGCACACCCGGTTCAGCCACGGTTTTATAACGATTGTAAGCTATATCAAAAGTTGTGCCATATTGATGGCAGCTATTGGTAGTGGCGTTGAAGTTCCTGCGTTGCAAACGAGCCACATCGCATTTGCTACGTAACACACTCGTTACGATAATCTTATGGAGCGGCACTCCTTTTATCTGCAAACTATCGTAAAACACACGCCCAATATCTTGCAACAAGATGGAAGCACGCGGCACTAAATACGGTATACTGGTGCGCAAGGGGTCAACATGAAAATAAGGATTTGAACCCACATACACCAACTCATTCTTGCGCTTTTCCGCCTCATGGGTGTCATAAACAGGTTTAACGCCCCATTTCTTTGCTGCCACCAATTGTACGTCATTCTGGTCGGGGAAGGCTCGCCCGAAATGTGGTACACTCAGAATACGATGCTTTACCAAACTGCCGTCGGGCTTAAAGAAACGAGAGGTGGTCGTTGCAACAGCTTCCGACGACTTGGCTGCTGCCACAAGTTGCTTTCCCTCTAAGGAATTTTTGTCTTCCGCATCTTTCATTGCAGCCTCTTTACCATCAGCCTCTTTTATCTCAGCCTCTTTACTATCAATATCTTTTCCCTGCGCTACCACCCCCATCGTTGTAGTGTCCGTATCGACCGATGCCGACTGGGATGCAGAAGTCGTTGCTACAGAAGGAAACACACAACGCACCATTCCTAACAATACGACAATTACACCAAAGCCTTGCAGGTATCGTTTTTTACTTATCATTATCAAAAAATCACATATTAACACGGCAAAGGTAATAAAAATCCAAGAGTTTATAGTCAAGTATCGAAGGTTTTTTGTAAATTTGCACAAAATTAAAAGCAACAGACCCTTGACAGAGAAGCATGTGATATTGGAAGAGATTGACCCTATAATGTTCTATGGGGTTAACAATTGTCATCTCCAGATGATTAAGTCTCTGTATCCCAAACTGCGCATTGCAGCTCGCGACAACGTGTTGCGCCTTTTAGGCGAAGAAGAGGAGATGGCAAAGGCTGAAGAAGCCATTGAACGCCTGCGAAAACATATTCTCAAGTTCAACACATTGAGCGATGAGGACATCCTCGATATCATCAAGGGAGAGACCGCCAGAGCAGAAGCGGCTAAAGGGGTGCTTGTTTATTCCTTGTCAGGGCGCCCCATCAAAAGCCGTTCTGAAAATCAACAGAGGTTAGTTGACGCATTCGATCACAGCGACATGATTTTTGCTGTTGGACCGGCAGGAACAGGAAAAACTTATTTGAGTATTGCTCTCGCTGTAAAAGCGATGAAAGAGAAACACGCAAAAAAGATTATCCTTTCACGTCCCGCTGTTGAAGCAGGCGAGAAACTGGGATTCTTGCCAGGCGACATGAAAGACAAAATCGACCCTTACCTGCAACCGCTCTATGATGCCTTGGAAGATATGATTCCCGCATCCCGCCTGCAGGACATGATGGACAAGCACATCATACAGATTGCCCCTTTGGCATTCATGCGCGGACGGACCTTGAGCGATGCTGTGGTAATCCTTGACGAAGCACAAAACACCACACCGGCACAGATTCGCATGTTTCTCACCCGCATGGGATGGAACACGAAAATGATTATCACCGGCGACATGACCCAAATCGACCTCCCCAAAGGGCAGCAAAGTGGCTTGAAAGAGGCACTCCACCTCTTGGGAGGCATTGAAGGCATATCTGTTGTGGGCTTCAGCAAGAAAGATATCGTGAGGCACAAACTTGTTACACGCATTGTGAATGCCTACGAGGCACACGACAAAGAATTATCAAAAAATCGACAACAAGAATAAGAACAATGAAGGCTTTAACTAAAACTGATTTCCATTTTGATGGACAAAAGAGTGTTTACCACGGTAAGGTGAGAGATGTGTATAACATCAATGACGACCTCATGGTGATGGTAGCGACCGACAGAATTTCTGCCTTTGACGTTATTCTGCCGAAGGGCATCCCCTTCAAAGGGCAGGTTCTCAACCAAATAGCTGCAAAGTTTCTTGATTTGACAGCCGACATCTGTCCGAACTGGAAGCTCGCTACGCCCGACCCTATGGTCACCGTAGGCCTTAAATGCGAAGGTTTCCGCGTGGAGATGATTATTCGTGGCATTCTTACCGGATCGGCATGGAGAGACTATAAAAACGGATGCAGAGAAATTTGTGGCGTAAAACTTCCTGACGGCATGCGTGAAAACGAACGCTTCCCCGAACCAATCATCACCCCCACAACAAAAGCCGACGAGGGGCACGACCTCAACATCTCTAAGGAAGAGATTATCCGCCAAGGCATTGTTTCGGCAGAAGATTATGCTGTGATGGAAGACTACACACGCAAGTTGTTTGCCCGTGGACAGGAAATAGCAGCCAAACACGGTCTGATTCTTGTAGATACAAAATATGAATTTGGCAAACGTGACGGCAAAGTATATCTCATCGATGAAATTCATACGCCCGACTCCAGTCGTTATTTCTATGCGGAAGGCTATGAGGAAAGATTCGAGAAAGGCGAGGCGCAACGCCAGCTTTCCAAAGAGTTTGTTCGCCAATGGCTCATCGAACATAACTTCATGAACGAGCCCGGACAAACCATGCCTGAAATCACAGATGAATATGCGCTCAGCGTCAGCGACCGCTATATTGAGCTCTTTGAGCACATAACAGGCGAAACCTTCGATAAGGCTCAGGAAGACGGTGATATTGCGGCACGCATAGAAAAGAACGTAGCAGCTTACTTACAGACGCGATAAAAACATGTACGGGCAGGAGAAAATCAAACCCTATAACGCACAAGGTGAAAAGGGCAAACTGGTAGAAGAGATGTTCGACAACATCTCTCCTACCTATGATACCCTCAACCATCGTCTCTCATGGGGCATCGACAAAGGATGGCGAAAAAAAGCAATAGGGCAATTGGCTCCTTACGCGCCACGTACTGTACTTGACATTGCCACGGGCACGGGCGACTTTGCTATCCTGGCTGCTGAACAGTTACACCCCGACACCTTGATTGGCGCTGACCTTTCTGAAGGCATGATGCGCATTGGGCGCGAAAAGGTGCAACAACGGGGATTGTCGCACATCATCTCTTTTGCCAAGGAGGATTGTATGGCATTGCGTTTTCCCGATGCAACATTCGATGCCGTAACAGCGGCTTTCGGCATTCGTAACTTTCAGGATTTGGATAAAGGATTGTCGGAGATGTGTCGTGTGTTGAAAAAAGGAGGCCATCTGAGCATTGTGGAACTCACACAACCCGTATCCTTTCCGATACGGCAACTTTTCAACCTATATTCCCACACCATCCTACCCTTTTATGGCAAACTCATCAGCAACGACCGTGCAGCCTACAGTTATCTTTCTGCCACCATCGAGGCCTTTCCACAGGGTGAAGAAATGGTGGGGATATTAAAGAAAGCTGGGTTCGCAGAAGCAAGCTTCAAGCGACTTACCTTTGGCATATGTACAATGTATTTTGCAACAAAATAGTTTTTCGTTATGGATAAATACGGATTGATCGGCTATCCCTTGGGACATTCGTTTTCCATAGGATATTTCAATGAGAAGTTTCAAAATGAGGGAATTGATGCAGTGTATGAGAACTACGAAATTCCAGACATCGACAACCTGCCCGAAATTCTCGATTCAACACCAGAACTGAGAGGACTGAACGTAACCATTCCCTACAAGGAGCAGGTAATGAAATACCTCAACGCCATCAGTCCTGAAGCTCATGCCATTGGGGCCGTGAATGTGATCAAGGTGACACATGAAAACGGTGAAACCTATCTTAAAGGTTATAACAGCGATGTCATAGGCTTTACCCGAAGCATTGAAACACTCCTTGAACCCTGCCATAAAAAGGCCTTGATATTAGGCACAGGAGGTGCGTCAAAGGCCATCAACTACGGTCTGAAGTCGCTCGGATTGGAAACATGCTTTGTGAGTCGCTCTAAAAAAGAGGGATGCATCACCTACGAGGAGATAACTCCTGAAATGATCGGGAAATATCGTGTGATTGTTAATTGCACCCCGGTGGGAATGTATCCGCAC
This sequence comes from uncultured Bacteroidales bacterium, assembly GCA_945837185.1. Taxonomy (GTDB): domain Bacteria; phylum Bacteroidota; class Bacteroidia; order Bacteroidales; family Bacteroidaceae; genus Prevotella. The sequence continues at coordinate 5,533 of CAMAMZ010000027.1, forward strand.
GCTGACGAATGTCCGCTTTTGCCCTACGAGGCCATGGATAGCCACACACTCTTGTACGACCTCATTTACAATCCTGACGAGACCCTCTTTCTGAAAAAAGGCAAGGCAATGGGGGCTACAGTGGTCAACGGACTGGAGATGCTCTTGCTGCAGGCTTTTGCCTCATGGGAGTTTTGGAACGGGAAAGAATAAAAGGTACACATTATTATATATAAAAGAATAAAGGTACACATTATTATATATATAAGAGAGAATGACAGACAACAGATACATGATGCGCGGTGTGAGTGCCGCCAAAGAAGATGTGCACAATGCCATCAAGAATATCGACAAAGGACTATACCCACAGGCCTTCTGCAAAATTATCCCCGACATCTTGGGGGGCGACCCGGCATATTGCAACATCATGCATGCCGATGGGGCAGGAACAAAATCGTCACTCGCCTATCTCTATTGGAAAGAAACAGGCGATTTGAATGTGTGGAAAGGCATAGCACAGGATGCCATTGTCATGAACACCGACGACCTGCTTTGTGTAGGTGCCGTTGACAACATTCTGGTATCAAGCACCATCGGGCGCAACAAGATGCTCGTTCCGGGCGAAGTGATTTCTGCCATCATCAACGGTACCGACGAACTCCTTGCCGAGATGAGGGAGATGGGTATTGGCATCTATCCAACCGGAGGCGAGACAGCCGATGTGGGCGATTTGGTTCGCACCTTGATTGTTGACTCTACCGTAACATGTCGCATGAAGCGTAGTGATGTCATCAACAATGCCAATATCCGTCCGGGAGATGTCATTGTGGGTTTGAGCAGCACCGGCCAAGCCACCTACGAAAAAAGATACAATGGTGGTATGGGAAGCAATGGCTTGACAAGCGCCCGCCACGATGTGTTTGCCAAATATCTGGCTGCCAAATATCCGGAGAGCTTCGACCATGCTGTGCCCGACGAACTGGTGTATAGTGGCAAATATGCACTCACCGATTCAGTAGCAGGTGCTCCTGTCAATGCCGGACAACTGGTGCTCTCTCCTACACGCACCTATGCTCCTGTCATCAAGAAAATCCTCGACGAGATGCGGAGCGAAATCCACGGCATGGTGCATTGCACAGGTGGAGCGCAAACCAAGGTGCTTCACTTCGTAGGCGAGAACTGCAAGGTTATCAAAGACAATATGTTTGCAGTGCCGCCACTTTTCCAAGCCATTCACGATTGCTCCGGCACCGACTGGAGAGAAATGTACCAAGTGTTCAACATGGGGCACCGTATGGAAATCTATGTGCAGCCTGAAATGGCAGCACGCATTATCGATATCAGTCGCAGCTTTAATATTGATGCACAGGTTGTAGGTCATATCGAGGAAGGTCCTCGCAGCCTCACCATCCATTCAGAGTTTGGCACCTTTACCTATTGATAAGGCAATGGAAAACAACCATATACTTGAGAAATTAGACGGTTTGGAAAGCCGCTACGAGGAAGTGTCGACCCTCATCACCGACCCCAGTGTGATTGCCGACCAGGAACGTTACGTCAAACTGACAAAGGAATATAAAGACTTGGGCGACATCATGGATGCTCGCAAGCGTTATATCAATTGTCTCAATGCCATTGCCGAAGCAAAAGACTTGCTGGCACACGAGAGCGACCCCGATTTGAAAGAAATGGCTCGCGAGGAATTGGCTGCCAACGAGGCGCTCCAGCCGCAACTGGAAGAGGAGATAAAGATGGCACTGGTGCCCAAAGATCCGGAAGACGCCAAGAACGTTCAAATGGAAATAAGGGCTGGAACAGGTGGCGATGAGGCTGCCCTCTTTGCCGGCGACTTGTTCCAGATGTATAAGAAGTTTTGCGACAGCAAAGGCTGGAACCTTTCCATCACCAGTGTGAGTGAAGGTGCCGTAGGTGGCTTTAAGGAGATAGACTTTGCCGTAAGTGGTGCTGATGTGTATGGCATCCTCAAATACGAATCGGGCGTGCACCGAGTACAAAGGGTGCCTGCCACGGAAACCCAAGGACGTATGCACACCAGTGCTGCCACGGTGGCCGTGCTTCCTGAAGCCGACAAGTTTGAGGTGACCATCAATGAAGGTGAAATCAAATGGGACACTTTCCGTTCGAGTGGAGCGGGAGGACAGAACGTGAACAAAGTTGAATCGGGTGTACGCCTGCGCTATATGTGGAAGAATCCCAATACGGGTGAGACAGAGGAAATCTTGATTGAATGTACGGAAACACGCGACCAGCCCAAGAACAAGGAAAGGGCTCTTTCGCGCCTGCGTACTTTCATTTACGACAAGGAGCACCAGAAATACGTCGACGATATCGCAAGCCGACGCAAGTCATTGGTATCCACTGGCGACCGCAGTGCCAAGATTCGTACCTACAACTTCCCGCAAGGACGCGTTACCGACCATCGCATTGGCTATACCACACACGACCTACAGGGCTTCTTGAATGGGGATATTCAAGATATGATCGATGCCCTCACCGTGGCTGAAAACGCGGAACGAATGAAAGAAACAGAACTTTAACAGACGACAACTAAAAACCAGTGTGTAGAGAATATGAATAGACAACAACTTATCCAGCAAATATTCGCAAAGAAAAGTTTTCTCTGTGTAGGTCTCGATACCGACTTGAAGAAAATCCCTTCTCATTTGCTTCAAGAAGAAGAGCCTCTCTTTGCTTTCAACCAACAAATCATCGATGCCACAGCACCCTATTGTGTGGCATACAAACCGAATCTGGCTTTTTATGAAGCATTCGGACTCAAGGGTATGGTAGCGTTTGAAAAAACAATCCAATATCTTAAGGCGCATTACCCCAACCATTTCATCATTGCCGATGCCAAGCGTGGTGACATAGGCAACACCTCGGCCATGTACGCACGTACCTTTTTTGAGGAGTATGATGTAGATGCGCTGACCGTAGCTCCCTACATGGGCGAGGACAGCGTGACACCGTTCTTGGGCTATGAAGGGAAATGGGTCGTTTTGCTTGCCCTTACATCCAACAAGGGTTCACACGACTTCCAGTTGACTACCGATGCTCAGGGCGAACGACTCTTTGAGAAGGTATTGAAGAAGAGTCAGGAATGGGGCAACACCGAAAACATGATGTATGTGGTGGGGGCTACACAAGGAAAGATGTTTGCTGATATCCGTCGCCTTGCTCCCAACCATTTCCTTTTGGTTCCTGGCGTAGGAGCCCAAGGCGGAAGCCTCCAAGAGGTATGCAAATATGGTATGACATCTGAGTGCGGACTGCTTGTCAATTCTTCAAGAGGTATCATCTATGCGTCTTCAGGTGAAGATTTTGCTGAAGTGGCAGCACAGAAAGCCAAAGAATTGCAGGAAGAAATGGCGGTAGAACTGGCTTCTATCAACCGATAGCACTAAAAAACGAGCCTTCCCTCTGGTTGCAGCACAGAAAATCAGCAAATAAATGGGCTGCAATCAGAGTTTTTGAATTAAATTCGTTATATTTGCAACAAATATATTACAGACATCATGGAATTTACCGCAAAACAGATAGCCCAGTTCGTAAACGGGCAAATCGAAGGCGATGAAAATGCCACCGTTTCTTCCTTCGCCAAGATCGAAGAGGGAACAGCAGGCTCTATCTCTTTTCTTGCCAACGCGAAATATACACACCATATCTACGAAACACAGTCGTCAGTGGTATTGCTCGACAAAAGCATTACCATCGATCGCCCCGTAAACTGCACTTTGATTAAGGTCGACAATGCACGCGACTGCGTGGCTCGCCTATTGCAGCTCTACGAAAGCATGAAACCGAAGAAAGAGGGTATCGACGGGTTGGCATTCATTGCGCCCAGTGCCACCATAGGCGAACATGTGTATATTGGTCCTTTTGCCTGCATTGGCGAAGGAGCGGTGATTGGAAACGGTACTGTCATTCATCCACACGCCACCGTAGGCGAGAATGTAAAGGTGGGAGATGACTGCATCCTCTATCCACATGCATGTATCTACCACGATTGTCAGGTGGGCAACAGGGTCATCCTCCATGCGGGAGCAGTCATCGGTGCTGATGGCTTCGGCTTTGCTCCCAACATGGAAACACAGCATTACGACAAGATTCCCCAGATAGGAAACGTGATTATCGAAGACGATGTGGAGATAGGCGCCAATACATGTGTGGACCGTTCCACCATGGGCAGCACCTATATTCGTAAAGATGTGAAACTGGACAATCTCGTACAGATAGCACACAACACCGACATCGGTGCACATACGGTGATGAGTGCCCAAGTGGGCATTGCCGGTTCTACCAAAGTGGGAGAATGGTGTATGTTTGGCGGACAGGTGGGCATTGCCGGTCATATCCAGATAGGTAACCGTGTGTTCCTCGGTGCACAATCGGGTGTGCCAGGAAGTATCAAAGACAACCAGACCCTCATCGGCACTCCTCCTATGGAACAAAAGCCGTATTTTAAGGCGCAAGCTGTTTTCCGTCGCCTGCCTGATATGTATCGCCAACTCAACGACCTGCAGAAAGAGGTGGAACGTTTGAAAGGCGAATTGGCAGGAAGGGAATAGGATACAACCTGCTGCACCCAAATAAGAACGCAACAAAAACAAGAAACATATTGGCCACATGGAAACAATAAAACAACGTACCTTGAAAGGAAGTTTCTCCCTATTTGGCAAGGGACTGCATACGGGACTGAATCTCACCGTGACCTTCAATCCCGCTCCGGAAAATCATGGTTACAAGATACAACGTATTGACCTTGAGAACCAACCCGTCATCGATGCCATAGCGGAAAAAGTTGCTGGCACGCAACGAGGCACCGTTCTCGTGAGTGGCGACATACGCATCAGTACCATCGAACATGGCATGGCCGCCCTCTACGCAATGGGTATTGACAACTGTCTGATTCAGGTAAACGGTCCGGAATTTCCTATTCTTGACGGTTCTGCCATGAAGTATGTGGAAAAAATCAAGGAAGTGGGAATCCTGGAGCAGAACGCCCCGAAAGACTTTTATGTCATCCGCAAGAAGATAGAAATCAAGGATGAGCAAACGGGCTCCTGCATCACCATCCTTCCCGATGAGCAGTTCAGCATCACCGCCATGTGCTCTTTTGAGTCGAAATTCATCAATAGCCAGTTTGCCACATTAGACAATATTGAGAATTTTGAAACTGAAATAGCTCCCGCACGTACCTTTGTATTCGTGCGCGATATCGTACCTTTGCTGGAGGCAAACCTCATCAAAGGTGGCGACCTCGACAATGCGGTGGTCATCTATGAGCGTGAAGTGGAACAGGAGAAACTTGACCAGCTGGCTGACATTCTGAAAGTGCCACGCATGGATGCCAAGAAGATTGGTTATATCCAGCATCGGCCCTTGATGTGGGAGAACGAATGTACCCGTCACAAACTCCTGGACATCATTGGCGACATGGCACTCATTGGCAAGCCTTTGAAGGGTCGCATCATCGCCACACGCCCCGGGCATACGGTCAACAATAAGTTTGCGCGTCTCATGCGCAAGGAAATAAAGCAACACGCTATTCAGGCTCCCTTCTACGATGCCAACGATGTGCCGGTTATGGACAATATCCGCATCCGCGAACTCTTGCCTCACCGCTATCCCATGCAGCTGGTCGACAAGATTACCGCCATCGGTCCAACAAGTATTGTAGGTGTTAAGAATGTCACCAGCAACGAACCTTTCTTCACCGGACACTTCCCGCAAGAGCCGGTCATGCCCGGAGTACTTCAAATAGAAGCCATGGCACAATGCGGCGGTCTGTTGGTACTGAACCAGGTTGAAGAGCCGGAAAGATGGTCGACCTACTTCTTAGCCATCAACGACGTGAAGTTCCGCCAGAAAGTTGTGCCGGGCGACACCCTGCTTTTCAAAGTGGAACTGCTGCACCCCGTACGCCATGGCATCAGCTCTATGAAGGGATATATCTTTATTGGCGACCGGGTGGTATCGGAAGCTACATTTACCGCACAAATCATTAAGAACAAGTAAAGAACTATGAATCAGATAAGTCCTTTGGCCTTCGTACATCCGGAGGCACAGTTGGGTGATAATAACATCATCGGTCCGTTCTGCTATATCGACAAGAATACCGTCATTGGCGACAACAACAATTTGCTCAACAGTGTGACCATCCACTATGGTGCACGCATCGGCAACGGCAATGAGTTCTTTCCTGGAGCCAGTATCTCAACCAAACCACAGGACCTGAAGTTCCGAGGCGAAGACACATGTTGTGAGATTGGCGATAACAACAGCATCCGCGAGAACGTAACCATCTCGCGCGGCACTGCATCGAAAGGCACCACCCGGGTTGGCAACCACAACCTGCTCATGGAGAATATGCACGTGGCACACGATTGTATCTTGGGCAATCATATCATCGTAGGCAACTCCACCAAGTTTGCCGGTGAGGTAGAAGTCGACGACTTTGCCATTATCAGTGCAGGGGTGCTCTGCCACCAGTTCTGCAAGATTGGCGGTTATGTCATGATTCAAGGTGGAAGCCGCTTCAGTCAGGATATTCCTCCCTATATCATAGCAGGAAAATTCCCCACCAAATACATGGGCATCAACCTGGTGGGACTGCGGCGCCGTGGCTTTACCAACGAACAGATCGATACGATCCACAACGCATACAGACTGCTCTACTCCAAAGGACTGATGAAAGAAGGAATAGAGGAAGTGAAGAGCAAACTGCCTTTAACTCCCGAGGTGCAGTATATCATTGATTTTGTCAGCACCTCACAACGAGGCATTGTACGCTGATGCAAACACTGTTTGTAGTAGTCGGCCCAACAGGGGTAGGGAAAACGGAGTGTTGCCTCGATATAGCCAGGCATCTCCAGGTTCCCATCATCAATGCCGACTCCCGACAAATCTTTGCAGAGCTACCTATCGGTACCGCTGCCCCCACACCGGAACAACAACAACGGGTGAGGCACTATTTTGTAGGCAATCATCATCTCGATGACTACTATAGTGCCTCACTCTATGAACAGGATGTGCTAAGGCTTCTTCCCACATTGTTTTCCCAACATCCTGTAGCTTTGATGACAGGAGGAAGCATGATGTATATCGATGCTGTGTGCAAAGGTATTGACGACATTCCCACCATTCTGCCTGAGATAAGGGAATGGATGATGACACGACTCACACAAGAAGGGCTCCCCGCACTGGTAGAGGAATTGCGAGAGCTCGATCCGGAACATTACCAAATTGTCGACAAGAACAACCCACGCCGGGTGGTTCATGCCTTGGAAATCTGTCACCAAACAGGTACAACCTATTCGTCATTCCGCACCAACAGCAGCAAACAGCGACCCTTCCATATCGTGAAGATTGGCCTTAACAGGGAGCGCGAAGAACTCTACGACCGTATCAACCGTCGTGTATGGCTGATGATGGAACAAGGGTTGGAAAAGGAAGCGAGGAATGTATTTCCCCAACGTCACCTCAATGCCCTCAACACAGTAGGCTACAAGGAGTTGTTTGCCTATTTCGACGGATTGATTCCTCGTGAGGAAGCAATTCGACAAATTCAATCCAACACCCGCAGATACATGCGCAAACAACTCACATGGTTCAAGAAAGACGAAACTATCCGATGGTTTCATCCACAAGAATACAAGGATATCATAAATTATGTGGATGAAATTGTCGGAATTTCAAAGTAAATTTGTACTTTTGTATAACTAAATAGTGATTGCTATGGTAGAAAAATTAAAGAATATCGCATTTCGACTCATCAACGCAGTCCGAAAGTTTACCCAATGGTATAAGGCTCTCTACACTGGCAAACCGCTTTGGCGGAAGATTCTGATAGGTTTAGCCTCTTTCTTCGTAGCCCTTTTCCTCTATTTGGGCGCAGTAGACATCAATTTCCTTTGGCTTTTTGGTAAGTCGCCAGGTTTCTTCTCTGGCATACGCGACCCGCAAACCAGTCAGGCGTCGGAAATCTATAGTGCCGATGGTGTGCTGATAGGAAAATATTTCAGTGAAAACAGAACACCTGTCAAATACGAAGAAGTCAATCCCGATTTCTTTACCGCACTGATCGACACCGAAGACGAGCGTTTCTACCGTCATCTGGGCATCGACCCCATAGGACTCTTTGGCGCATTGAAAGATGCTTTACTGCACCATGACGGGCGTGGCGCCTCTACCATCACGCAACAGCTGGCCAAGAACATGTTCCGTGTGCGTTCCCACTACTCTACAGGACTGCTCGGAAAAATTCCCGGACTGAAAATACTGATTGTCAAGAGCAAGGAGTGGATTATCGCTCTCAAGCTGGAAGCTATCTACACCAAAAAGGAAATCATCACCATGTATGCCAATACCGTCGACTTCGGTTCAAACGCTTTTGGCATCAAGACAGCTGCCAAGACGTATTTCAACAAATCGCCCAAAGACCTCACTACCGACGAAGCGGCTATCCTTGTGGGTATGCTCAAGGCCACAACCTACTACAATCCCCGCTCGCATGCTGAAAATAGTCTGAAGCGCCGCAATGTAGTGCTGGGCATGATGCTGAAACATGGCAACATCACAAGCGAAGCCTACGACACCCTGTGTGCCAAACCCATCAAGTTGGATTTCAGGGTCGAAGAGAACTACGATGGTCAGGCAACTTATTTCCGCAATGCGATTGCCGACTATCTGAAAGACTGGTGCAAGGATAATGGCTACGACCTCTATTCCAGCGGTCTGAAAATCTACACTACTTTGGACACCCGTATGCAGAAATATGCGGAGGCGGCTGCCAACAAACAGATGCGCATCATACAACGCAATTTCAACAACCACTGGGGGAAGCAGGAACCATGGCAAGATGAAAACCATCGCGTCATTCCCGGCTTCATAGAAGGCATTGCCAAACGCCAACCTTATTATAAGGCATTGGCCCATAAATACGACAACAACCCCGACTCCATCAGCTACTATCTCAACAAGCCGCACAAAGTAAAGTTGTTCGACTACGAGAAAGGGGAAATAGAGGCAGAAATGTCTACCTTAGATTCTATCCGTTATATGGTACATTTCATGCACTGCGCCATGGTGGCCATGGAACCTCAAACGGGTGCCGTGAAGGCATGGGTGGGCGACATCGATTTCAAACACTGGAAATACGACAAGGCCACAGCCATGCGCCAGCCTGGTTCAACCTTCAAACTCTTTGTGTATACAGAAGCCATGAATCAAGGCTTATGTCCTTGCGACAAACGCCGGGACGAGTATTTCTCGATGGAGGTTTACGATGCAAAGAAAGGCGAGATGACCCGATGGACTCCGTCTAACGCCAATGGTTACTTCACCGGCGATTCCATGCCTTTGAAAACTGCCTTTGCACGAAGCATCAACTCTGTGGCCGTGCGGTTAGGACAGGAGATGGGCATCAAGCGTATCATCGAAACAGCAAAGAAGATGGGCATCAAGAGCAAACTTGACGATGCGCCCTCTTTGGCACTGGGTTCAAGCGATGTGAACTTGGTAGAGATGGTGAATGCCTATTGTACGGTGGCCGACAATGGCCGGCACCATGAACCGGTGTTGGTAACCCACATCCTCGACAAGGATGGGAATGAGGTATATAGAGCAGAGGATGAAAGTCAGCAAGCCATACCTTATAAGAGTGCCTTCCTTGTGCAGCAACTCTTGCAAGGGGGCATGCGAGAACCGGGAGGCACCTCGCAGAGCCTGTGGGGCTATGTGGGCAAACACAACGATACGGACTTTGGTGGCAAGACAGGTACTTCCAACAATCATTCCGATGCGTGGTTCATGGCTGTCAGTCCTCGCTTGGTAGTAGGAGCCTGGGTGGGAGGTGAATACCGTTGCATCCACTTCCGTACAGGTGCTTTAGGCCAAGGTAGCCGAACAGCCCTTCCCATCTGCGGCTATTTCCTGCAGTCGGTGTTCGACGATCCTAACTTCCAGCAATATCACGCCAAATTCGATAAGCCTAAAGAGGGCATCACGCGCGACATGTATGAGTGTCCGAGCTATTACGAGCAAGAAAAGAACGACTCCCTGTCACAAGATAGCTTGCAGGTAGAAACTGAGGAAATCATTCTGGATGAAAACGGTAATCCTATCGTAAAGCCCAAAATGCCTGCCACTACACAGGAAACACTCGAAAATGGTGGGTCGGAAGCAGGAAAGGCTGCCGAGAATGGAAAACCGGAAGAGAAGAAAGCCAGAAAGCCTGTGGAACAGGCCGTACGACTTGAAGATTTATAACTTGCTACGCAAAGTGCTCATACGTGGCCCCAAACACAACAACATCCATCGATAAAGACAATCTGGAGCTGGCACAAGCACTCCAGGTCATAGAATATACCCGTCGCTCACTTTTCCTCACAGGGAAAGCGGGCACGGGTAAATCAACTTTTCTACGACACATTGCTGCCACCACAAAAAAGAAACATGTCATTCTGGCTCCCACAGGCATCGCAGCCATCAATGCCGGAGGAGCCACGTTGCACAGTTTCTTCAAGATTCCCTTTCATCCTTTGGTGCCTACCGACACACGGTTCTCGCCAAGGAACATTCGCGATACGCTCAAATACAATGGTGAGAAATGTAAACTGCTCAGAGAACTGGAACTCATCATCATTGATGAGATTAGCATGGTGCGTGCCGACATCATCGACTTCATCGACAAGGTGCTGCGCGTCTATTGCCGCAACATGCGCCAACCCTTTGGGGGCAAGCAATTGTTGCTCGTAGGCGACATCTATCAATTGGAACCCGTTGTCAAGGAGGAAGACCGGCAACTCTTACAGCCCTTCTATCCTTCAGCCTTCTTCTTCGATGCCCGCGTGTTCCGGGAAATGCCATTAGTGAGCATTGAACTGCATAAAGTATACCGCCAATGCGACGCCACCTTCATCAGTATCTTAGACCATATACGCACCTCCCGAACCACGGCAGCCGATTTGCGATTGCTCAATGCACAGGTGGGAGCGGAGCTGGACAACGAAGGTGAGAAACTTGCCATCACCCTTTCTACCCGCCGCGATACGGTAGACTATATCAACGAGCAACATCTGCGCGCCTTGCCGGGCGAAGCACTGTTGTTTGAGGGAGCAATAGAAGGGGAGTTTCCCGCCAGTAGTCTGCCCTCCCCTATCGAACTTGAAGTGAAACCGGGAGCACAGGTGCTCTTCATCCGAAACGACCGTGAGAAACGTTGGGTGAATGGCACCTTGGGCACCATTGTGGCCATTGACACTGAAGAAACGCAAGGCACCATCTGCGTGCGCACGGAAGATGGTATGGAATATGACGTGGAACGGGAGAAATGGAGCAACGTCAGATACTCCTTCGATGAGCAAGAGCAAAAGATTGTTGAAGAGGAGATAGGCACCTACACCCAGTTTCCCTTACGCTTGGCTTGGGCCATTACCGTACACAAAAGCCAAGGCCTCACCTTCCGACATGTGAATATCGATTTCACGGGTGGCGTCTTTGCAGGCGGACAAACCTACGTGGCCCTCTCCCGTTGCACCTCTCTCGAAGGCATCAGCCTGAAGCATCCCATTCGCAAGGAAGACATCTTTGTGAGGTCTGAGGTTCATCGCTTTGCGCAAAACTATAACAACCGCACCCTGATCAACAATGCGCTTCATGAGAGTCAGGCCGACAAGCAATACCACGATGCTGCCGAAGCCTTTGCACAAAGAGACATGCAGGCAGCACTCGACAACCTCTTCCTTGCCATCCACAGCCGCTACGACATTGAGAAACCTGCTGCCAAACGCCTGCTCAGGCGCAAACTCAGCACCATCATCGTGCAGCAACACACCATCGAACGCCTTCAGGACGAACTGGCCAAACAGCAGAAGTTTCTAAAGGAGTTGGCAGTGGAATATGTGAGCATGGGTCGCGATTGCGAAAAAGAAGGCTTTCAGGAAGCAGCAATCCGCAACTACGAAAAAGCCCTTCGCCTCTGTCCTGATATTCCTGAAGCAAAGAGAAGAATCAGAAAGTTGCAGAAGC
>CAMAMZ010000028.1 GCA_945837185.1 uncultured Bacteroidales bacterium
AACTTATAGTGAGTTTCTCTTCCCCCTCCTCCTTATGCAATGTAAGTAGTCTAACGGGTTGTCGGCTATCCTGTGCTCCTTCTTCCGTTTCAGCTACGGCTGTTGCCTCATCAGATGCCAACATATATTCGCAGAGTGCATCCTCTACATAAGTTTGTATAGCTCGCTTCATGGGGCGTGCACCAAACTGCACATCATAACCTTTTTCAGTGATGAACGATTTTGCTGCGTCGGTCAGTTCAACCTGATAACCTAATGCCGCAATACGTTGGTTGAGGGCTGCCAGTTCAATCTCAATAATCTGTTGGATGGCTGCACGATCCAATTGGTCGAAGGTGATAATCTCATCCAAACGGTTCAGAAATTCTGGAGCAAATTGCTTGCTGAGACTCTTCTGAACAATACCGCGGGCATATTCCTTATCCTTTTCATCCATGTTCCATCCTTTGGCATTACCGGCATTAAAGCCTACACCCCTGCCAAACTCTTTCAATTGGCGCGTACCAGCATTAGAAGTCATGATGATAATCGTATTGCGGAAATCTATCAGTCGCCCATTGCCATCTGTCATCCTACCTTCATCAAGCACCTGGAGCAACATGTTGAACACATTACCGTGTGCCTTCTCAATCTCGTCGAGCAACACGATAGAGTAGGGGTGGCGCCGCACACGTTCCGTCAGTTGTCCTCCCTCATTATAGCCCACATATCCCGGAGGTGCTCCTACAAGACGCGAGGTGTTGAAACTCTCTGCATATTCGCTCATATCGATACGAATCAAGGCATCGTCAGAGCCGAAGAGATAACGCGCCAGCTGTTTAGCCAAATAGGTTTTTCCCACGCCCGTAGGTCCTAAAAACATAAACACGCCAATAGGATGGTTGGCATCCTTCAAACCAATACGGTTGCGCATAATGGCCTTGGTAACCTTTTCTATAGCCTTGTCTTGCGCTATAACCTTTTGGCGCAAAACATCAGGCATTGCCAGCAAACGCACCGATTCCTTCTCCGCCATTCTTTGAACAGGAATACCCGTCATCGTTGCTACCACCTGAGCAATATCGGTCTCTGTCACTTCACCGCGCATTTCCTTTGAGTCGTTCTTCCAGCGTTCCTGAATCTCCTTCAACTCATGTTCCAGCGTCTTCTGCTGATCGCGGTAACTGGCAGCCAACTCAAAGTTCTGTTGCTTCACAGCCGCCTTCTTCTTTTCGATGGCAGCAGCCAGCTGTATTTCTTTTTCCTTTATCTCCGGTGAAAGTTGTACACTGGCAAGGTGCACCCGAGCACCAGCCTCATCAAGGGCATCAATGGCTTTGTCTGGAAAGAAGCGGTCGTTCACATAACGCCCTGTCAGTTTGACGCACGCCTCAAGGGCCTTGTCGTGATAGTTAACATGATGGTGCGCTTCATACCTGTCTTTCACGTTTTTCAGAATCTGTAATGTCTCCTCCTCCGTAGTAGGTTCAACCATAATCTTCTGGAATCGTCGTTCCAAAGCACCATCCTTCTCGATAGAATTACGGTATTCGTCAAGAGTCGTAGCACCTATACATTGTATGGTGCCCCGTGCCAAGGCAGGTTTCATGATGTTGGCGGCATCCATACTGCCCGGTGTGCTTCCTGCACCGATGATTGTATGAATCTCGTCGATAAACACTAAAATATCAGGGTTTTGCTCCAGTTCTTTCAGAAGGGCCCGCAGGCGTTCCTCAAACTGTCCGCGAAACTTTGTACCTGCCACAATAGCAGTCATATCCAGGTTCACAATCCGTTTGCCATAAAGAATAGGTGATGTCTTGCGCTGCGCGATAAGCTGTGCCAACCCTTCCACAATGGCACTTTTTCCCACGCCCGGTTCACCAATGAGGATAGGGTTGTTCTTTTTGCGTCGGCACAGAATCTCTGTAAGGCGATGTATTTCCTTCTCCCTTCCCACGATAGGGTCGAGTTTACCGGCATTGGCAGCCGCTGTAAGGTCGAAAGAAAAATTATCGAGCATAGGTGTTTTGCTTTGTTTCGTGTCGGAGAGTGTGACAGATTGTCGGTTAGAAGCCGAATAACCAGCCTTTTCTGTCTCATCCTCATCATCAGCCATGTCAATTCCATCCACAACCTCCTCACGTGACAATTGGTTGTGCAGAAATTCTTTAGCTTGTTCGTAATTCAGATGGTTGTCGTTGAGTATCATCTTTGCTTTTGAATTGATTTGGTTGTCTAAAATGGCGAGCAACAGGTGCTCGGTGCCTATTAACGACTGTTGGAGCTGCCGCGCCTCATGTACTGCCAAACAAAGCAGTCCTTGAACCTCCAAGCTCATCGAAGGACTTTCGCTCATATTCGCTCTTTCAGTCATAGTAAGGAAGAAATCGTTTAAAGCACTGCGAATACTTGAAACGTCTATCTCTAAGCGCTTAAACATCTTTCCCAGTAGTTCATTATGCTCACATAAGATGCCCAGCAGCAAATGCTCCGGAACCACCTTGGAACAGGCTTGTCGTACAGCCTCATCGTGCGAGAAAAGTACTACTTTGTCAAAATGTGCAGAAAACTTATGAATCATATTTCTACCTGTATTGTCGAAGTGTTTGATACGTCTCTGTCTGTAAGATGCAAATGTCGTGCCAAAGAAAAAGTGTATAGAATTGTCATGCAGGTTTGGTGGCGAGGCAAATGTGCGTAAAAGGCAAAAACATGGGCATGCTTGTTTATTTTTGGAAATATATTTTGCCGTTTCCGTGATTTTTACTAATTTTGGACAATAATTAAAACCGACACTATTGTGAAGTTCAAAATATTGTTTTTGTGGTCTTGTTTGTTTCCACTATGCCTTTTTGCCCAAAAGGTGTCAATGGGTTCATGTACAACGACAGATGGGGGGCAATATAAAGGAGAAATGTTAGGTGGCAAACCACATGGCAAGGGTAACACTCTTTATCCTAATGGCGATTCTTACCAAGGCGAATATGTGAAGGGAAGAAGGCAAGGATATGGCGTTTACACTTTTGCCGATGGAGAGAAATATGAGGGTCAATGGTTTCAGGGTCACCAGCACGGTAAGGGTACCTATTATTTCCTTACCAATAATAAATATGTAGGTCTGTGGTTTGTCGATGAACAGCAGGGGCATGGCATTATGTATTATTATAATGGCGACCGCTATGAGGGTAATTGGTATAAAGACAAACGGCAGGGAAAAGGTCGTTACACCTTTGCCAATGGCGCTTATTATAACGGCAATTGGCAAGATGACAAGAAATCGGGCAAAGGCTTCTTTGACTGGGGTGATGGCACAACCTACGATGGTACATGGCTCGACAACCAGCGCTCTGGAAAAGGAACATTCAAATATGCCGATGGCGATGTGTATATAGGCGAATGGAAAGAGGATATCCAAAACGGAAAAGGAATCTACCGTTTCCAGAATGGTGACTATTATGAAGGGCAATATGTGCAGGGTGAACGAACCGGTGAGGGCATCTTCAAGCATGCCAATGGCGACCGTTATGTAGGTCGATTCCAAGAAGGGGAGAAGAGTGGTTTCGGTACGTTCTACTGGACAAATGGTGATACCTATGTAGGCAACTGGGTTGACGATAAACAAAATGGTACCGGCAAGTTGACCAAAAAGAATGGCGATGTCTATGAAGGCTCTTTCTTGAATGGACAGTTGCATGGCGAGGCTGTTATCCATTATGCCTCTGGCGCCCGCTTCAAGGGAAGTTATAACAAAGGACTGCGCCATGGTCCTGCCATTGAGGAGGACAAAGATGGTACACGGTTCGAAGGCTCCTACGAAAATGGGAAACGTAACGGACGCTATGTGGAAAAAGACCGAAATGGGAAGATCCTATCACAAGGGGAATATCGCCAAGGTCGGTGCTATCCCAACAAATCAAAATAATAATCCGTCATCACAACAAAGAACGCTATTCCGAACAAGAGGCGTTGTGTTTCATAACAATACTATAGAAACTTTTAGGTCATAATTAAATACAAGCATTATGGTTGCAACAAAGAAAGACGCTGCTCCGAAAGTCAAACAATGTAAGTCGGCTTCGGTGAAAAGAAAACCTTGTGTTCCTAAACACATAGGCATTGTGAAAAACGATATGTATCTGGAACCCTATGAAGATGCTATTCGTGGACGCCATGAGTATGTATTGGGAAAAATCGGACAACTGACAGCAAAAGGCAAAACAACGCTCAGTGAGTTTGCCAATGGACACGACTACTTCGGATTGCATAAAACAGAGAAAGGATGGGTGTTCCGTGAGTGGGCTCCCAACGCCACAGATATTTATTTGGTGGGCGACTTCAATGAATGGCAGGAAAAGGAAAAGTATCGCTGCAAGCGCATCAAAGGCACCGACAATTGGGAGTTGAAACTCCCGGCCAAATATATGAAGCATGGCGACCTTTATAAGATGCATGTATATTGGGAAGGGGGCAATGGTGAACGTGTTCCGGCATGGGCACAGCGCGTAGTGCAGGATGATGTCACCAAGATTTTCTCAGCACAGGTGTGGGCACCCGAAACGCCTTACAAGTGGAAGAAAACAACCTTCAAACCCAGTGTCAATCCGCTCCTCATCTATGAATGCCATATCGGTATGGGTCAGGATGCGGAAAAAGTGGGCACCTACCGCGAGTTTAAAGAGAATGTGTTGCCACGCATCGTAGAGGATGGCTACAACTGCATCCAGATTATGGCTATCCAGGAACATCCTTATTATGGCAGTTTCGGCTACCATGTGAGCTCTTTCTTTGCAGCATCGTCACGCTTCGGTACGCCCGAAGATTTGAAGGAACTTATCGATGAGGCACACAAGAACGGCATAGCGGTCATCATGGATATTGTGCATTCGCATGCCGTAAAGAACGAGTTGGAAGGATTGGGCAATTTAGCTGGCGATCCTAACCAGTATTTCTATCCCGGCGACCGCCATACGCATCCAGCTTGGGATTCGCTCTGCTTTGACTATGGCAAGAACGAGGTGATTCATTTCTTGCTCTCCAATTGTAAGTTCTGGATGACGGAGTTCCATTTCGATGGCTTCCGTTTCGATGGCGTCACTTCTATGCTGTATTATAGCCATGGCCTCGGAGAGGCTTTTACCAACTATGGCGACTATTTCAATGGGCACCAGGACGACAATGCCATTTGCTATCTTACCCTTGCCAACCTGTTGATTCATGAGGTGAATCCTAAAGCCATCACCATTGCCGAAGAGGTGAGTGGCATGCCGGGATTGGCAGCTAAGTTCGAAGATGGCGGCTATGGCTTTGACTATCGTATGGCTATGAACATACCCGATTTCTGGATCAAGACCATCAAGGAACTGAAAGATGAAGACTGGAAACCGAGCTCTATCTTCTGGGAGGTAAAGAACCGACGTGCCGACGAAAAGACCATCTCTTATTGCGAGTCGCACGACCAGGCATTGGTGGGCGACAAAACCATCATCTTCCGTCTTATTGATGCAGATATGTACTGGCATTTCAAGAAAGGCGATGAGAACTTCATGGCGCATAGAGGAATTGCCCTGCATAAGATGATTCGTTTGGTAACGGCATCTACCATCAACGGTGGTTACCTGAACTTCATGGGCAATGAGTTCGGTCATCCGGAGTGGATTGATTTCCCGCGCGAAGGAAACGGCTGGAGCCATAAGTATGCACGCCGCCAATGGAACCTCGTTGACAATCCGGAACTCGACTACCAGTATTTGGGCAATTTCGACAAAGAGATGTTGCGGGTCATCAAGAGCGAAAAGAATATCAACAAAACACCTGTGCAGGAGATATGGCACAACGATGGTGACCAGATTCTTGCCTATATGCGTGGCGACCTCATCTTCGTGTTCAACTTCTCGCCCAACCGCTCCTATACCGACTATGGCTTTATCGTACCGGCTGGTTCGTATGAAGTGGTGCTCAATACCGATAATCCAGCATTTGGAGGCAATGGCTTAACCGATGATACGGTAGAGCATTTCACCAACTACGATCCCATCTATGCTGCCGACCATAAAGAGTGGTTGCTCCTATATGTCCCGGCACGTTCGGCTGTTGTCTTGAGAAAAAAGTAATCAATAGAATATGAAATATTCCATGAAGAATGGCACAGCCACCGTAAAGGTGGTTTGTGCCGTTCTGTTTTTGGTTTTCACCTTCTGTTTCTTATGTTGCTACCAGGGCGACATGCTGACCGTGTTGCAACATGTCTTGTCGGAAGGGAAAACACGTTATAATGTGTGGATAGGAGGTATCTTATTCACGCTCTTTTTCTATGTGTTGCAGCTGCTTGTGTATTGGCTCACCAAACTGTCGGGGGCATGGCATGCACTCACCTATTTCCCATCGGTGCTGTTGCTCACCATACTTACCGATGCGCAGTGCCACTCAGGCAAGTTGACCCTCGATCCCTGGTGGTGGCTAACACCGTTGCTCCTCATTATATATATAGGTGGGGTATGGGTGGCACGTGCTTATGAGCAGATACCTCCTTTGCGGAAGCATGTAGGTGTGCGACTCGATTTGTTATGGCAAAATTTACTTGTCATGCTCTGCCTTTTCTTTTTCGCAGGTGGAATGAGCAATGGTAATGATGTATATCACTATCGGGTGCATGCTGAGGCTTGTATCTTGCGCCATGATTACCAGGCAGCACTAAAAGTCGGAAAAAAGTCGTTGGCCACCGACTCCAGTCTCACCATGATAAGGGCCTATGCCTTGGCCAAGGAAGGACTGTTAGGCGAGTGCCTGTTTGAATATCCTGTCGTGGGAGGCTCGCAAGTCTTGCTGCCTAACCAGCAATCCGTAAAATGGATGATGGTCGATGCCGGAACTACCTATCGCGACATGGGACTTGTCCTCCTCCAACCACTTTCGCCTTTATGCTACCTCTCGTTTGTGGTGCGCCACCATTACGCAACGCCCATGGCCAAAGACTATCTGCTCATGGGCTATCTGTTAGACAAGCGGTTAGATGATTTTGCCAAGTGGGTTGGCAAATTCTATGCGTTAAATGACACGCTGCCCCAACACTACCGTGAGGCGTTAGTGTTGTATGGCCACCTTCGTTCACAACCAGTTGTCGACTATCACCATGCGGTCACAGAAGCAGATTTTGCCGATTACCAGCAGTTAGAACGTTCTGAACCCAACAACAAGGTGTTACGGCAAAATTTGTTGCGCGACACTTACGGCAATACCTATTGGTATTATTACGAATACGGCCTGTAGCACCTCACAAAAAAAACTACGGTTTGGAATGGGTGTTGATTCTGGT
Organism: uncultured Bacteroidales bacterium; assembly: GCA_945837185.1. Lineage (GTDB taxonomy): Bacteria > Bacteroidota > Bacteroidia > Bacteroidales > Bacteroidaceae > Prevotella. Next base: position 7,295 of record CAMAMZ010000028.1, read on the forward strand.
GGCATTCCTATTGGCAAATTCCTTCCAGGAATTGTATTTATGGTCGCTCTGCGGTGTGTTGCGTTGCAAGAAATGACAATAGGCAGCAGCCAAGGCATCAGTAGCGTCCATAAACTTAGGCATGTCTTGCGCTTCCAGTTTCAACAAGCGTTGGAGCATGGCAGCCACCTGCTCCTTGCTTGCCTGCCCTTGACCGGTAATGGCCATTTTTATTTTCAGCGGGGCATATTCGTGAATGGGCACATCATGACGTATGGCAGCAGCAATGGCCACCCCCTGCGCCCTTCCCAGTTTCAGCATCGACTGCACATTCTTACCGAAAAAAGGAGCCTCAATGGCCATCTCATCGGGCAGATAACTGTCTATGATGCCCGTAACACGTTCAAAAATCCTCCCCAATCGCAGATATGGATCCGTCATTTTGCGCAAGTCAATCACACCCATGGCCAACACTGAAGCTTTGTTGCCCTGGGTGCGCAACACCCCATAACCCATCACATTAGTGCCAGGGTCAATGCCAAGAATAATCCGCTCCGCCTCGTTGTTCATCGGTCCAAATAGGGATTGCTGGCCAGTTCTTCACCGATGGTCGTTGCGGGTCCATGCCCCGGATAAACCTTCGTTTGGTCGGGCCACTGGCAGAGCATGCGCAAACTTTGGATAATCTGAAACATAGAGCCACCCTCAAAATCCGTGCGCCCTATGGAATGGCGGAACAAGGTGTCGCCCGAAAAGGCTGTGTGTTCTTCCGGACAATAGTAGAACACGCTGCCTGGTGAATGTCCGGGTGTTTCAATCACCTGCAATCTGTGGTTGCCAAACACAATCACGTCTGTTCCGTCCAAGTATTTTCCTACTGCAGGCATATCGCCTTCTATCTCTATTCCTATAATATGCTTGGCCTGTATAGGCAACTTCTCCATCAGAAAGCGGTCGGCCTTGTGCACCTCAGGCTGCAAACCATAAGTGTCAAACACCATCTTGTTTCCGAAATTATGGTCCACATGCCCATGGGTAGCAATCAGATGCACGGGCTTCAGATGGTTTTCGCGGATGTAAGCCACGATAGCCGCCTTCTCTTCGGCGTAGAAAGCACCGCAATCACAGATTACACACTCCTGGGTTTCATCGCTGATAATGTAGCAGTTCTCCTGCAACATGTTACACTCTATACATTTGATTGTTAGCATGGGATATAAATGATATTCTTTTGTTTAAACCACTCTTCGTCAAACCAGTTGGAGATAGGCGTCACTTGCGCAATGCGAGCAAAGGGACGTAGCTCCGCCTGAAGTTCTCCACCTTTCAAACAGATAACACCATTGGGAAGGGCATTACATGAGGTGGCGGCAATATTCTTCCTTACTATTTTCATCAAATCGGGTAGGGGCATCACCGCCCGACTAATCACAAAGTTGTATTTCCCCTTTTCATCTTCACCCCGCAGGTGCACAGCCTCCACATTCTTTAATCCAATGGCTTGTGCCACTTCCGTAGCCACCCGAATCTTCTTCCCTGTGCCGTCAATCAGTTTGAAAGTGCAGTCGGGAAAAAGAATAGCCAGCGGAATACCGGGAAAACCACCACCCGTACCAAAGTCGAGCAGGCGCGTGCCCGCCACAAAGTGGTTATGCTTGGCTATGGCCAGTGAGTGCAATACATGATGCTCGTAAAGATGATCAATGTCCTTGCGTGAAATTACGTTTATCTTGGCGTTCCAATCTCTATACAATGCGTCGAGTTGTTGGAACTGCTCCCGTTGCGTGTCGGTAAGTTGTGGAAAATATTTTTCGATGATTTGCATAATATCACTTCGTTGGTATTTTCTGCTTAATTGTTTGCAAAGTTACGACAAAAAAACCGTAACTTTGCATGCCGATAGTAATTATTAATAAAATAATGGTAAAGCAGCTCAGTAAATCAAAGCCCAAGGTGGCTCTTTTCGATTTAGACGGTGTTGTGTTCGACACGGAACCGCTCTACACACGGTTCTGGCAGGAAGAGGGCAAGCGCTATCATCCGGAGATACCCGATTTCGCCTATCGTATCAAAGGACAGACTTTAGTGGAAATCTACGAGCGGTATTTCTCGCAATGGGTCGAGGAACAGCCGCTCATCACCGAACGCCTATTGGCGTATGAGGCCAACATGCAATATACCTATGTTGCAAACTTTGAATCCTTTGCCCGGGCCTTGCGCGAGCGTGGGGTGAAGATGGCCGTTGTTACCAGTAGCAACAAGGAGAAGATGGCAAGGGTATATAAGGCGCATCCGGAGTTGAAGGAATACTTCGATGCTATCCTCACCTCGGAAGATTTTACGCGCAGCAAACCCGACCCCGACTGCTATTTGAAAGGGGCTGCAATGTTTGGCGTGCGCCCGGACGAATGTGTGGGGTTCGAAGACAGCTTTAATGGCTTGAAGGCCGTGAGGGCTGCCGGCATGCCAGTAATAGGGTTGGCTACCACCAATTCCGAGGAAGCCATACGCCCATACTGCGATTTAGTCATTAAAGATTATACAAATTGGACACACAAAATACTACCCTTCATATAAGAACTTTGCGTAAGGAGTTCTGGATGCTGGCCATCGCCAATTTGTTGGTCACCATGGCTGTCTATATGACCATTCCGCAACAGATAAACTTGTTGCAATCTATGCGATTTACAGCGTTGCAGCAGGGTTGTGTGATGGGTGTCTTCGGTTTGGGGCTGTTTGTCTTCGGACCTTACATCAATTATTTTGTGGAGCGTTATCCCCGCAAAAGGGTAGGGCTTCTGGCACTGCTCCTACTCATTGCCGACATGGGGTGTTGCTACTATGTGGGGCAAACGCCTTATGTGGCTGATTTTGGGGTACAGTTGGCCTTGCGCTTTCTCTTGGGCGTTACCTTTGGCATGTTTCAAATGGTGTTGTTGAGCACCTTGGTCATCGATAGCGTACAGTCGTTTGTACGCACGGAAGCCAACCATCATGCGGTGTGGTTCGGTCGCATTGCCATGGCCTTAGGGCCCTTTGCCGGACTCTGGGCACTCCAACATGTCAATGTGGCACACGTTGCCTTCCTGCCCATTGCCTTCCTGCCCATTGCTTTATCGGTGCTCGCCTATATTCTGGTGGCCTTGGTGGGCTTCCCCTTCAAGACACCCGCAGAACAGGTGGGTTTTGTTAGTTTCGACAGGTTCTTCCTTCCCGAGGGGAGCCTGCTCTTCATCATGCTCTTTGCTGTCACCACGATAGCTGGCATGCTCCTCACCATCCCCATGACGGTTTCCGTTTATGGCCTGTTGTTGGCTGGGTTCCTGTTGGCCTTACTCTCCGAGCGCTTTGTGTTTGCCAATGCCGATCTCAAGAGCGAAGCAATAACAGGACTGACAAGCATGTTGGCAGCACTTCTCATCAGCTATGTGCGCCACACGGAGTTGCAAGGGCTTATCAGCGCAACCCTCTTTGGTTTAGGATTGGGCCTCATAGGCTCCCGTTTCCTTTTGTTCTTCATCAAGTTGAGTCGCCATTGCCAGCGAGGCACCTCGCAGAGTAGCTTCTTCTTGGGGTGGGAGAGTGGCATCAGTTGTGGCTTGTTCCTTGGCTTGAGTGTTTTTCAGGGCATGTATCACAGCATGCTGCTCATTGCTATCATTTGGATAGGCCTGCTCTTAGCACTTTACAATTTCTTTGTACACAACTGGTATACAAAGCATAGAAACAGATAGGAGGAAGCTTTATTTAGCCTCCTCCATATCTCCTTCTACGTAAAGTCTGTACATATCCATCTTTGCGTTCGTCCGCAGGGTGATGGTCTTTTTGAAATGCCCAGGAAATTTGCCCTTCCCGTTGTAGGTTACTTTCACTGTTCCTTTTTCACCGGGTTTGATAGGTGCCTTGCTATAGGAAGGAACGGTGCATCCGCAACTTGCTACGGCATTGTTGATAATCAGTGGGGCAGTGCCGGTGTTGGTAAAGGTAAAGATAGCTGTCTGTACCGGACTGTTCTCACTGAACTTTCCAAAATTATGTACAGTCTTGTCAAACTTAATATCGGCCTGAGCCTCTTGGGCTGACATCTGCGCCACGGTAAGCAACGCAAATAGTATTACACAACAAATTCTTTTCATAACCTCTTTGATTTGAAAACGCTGGCAAAGTTACGAACTTTTTGCGGGGTAGGAAAGTGCCCCTGTGGGTTTTATGGTTTATTAACTGAATGTATGTCAAAGCATTGGGTGGAGCCAAATAGATTTCGTACTTTTGCACCCGAAACCTAATTTAAAATTTTAGTAATAGTAATAATGAACCGTAAATGGATGTATGGATGTCTGCTATGGTTGTGCGCAACCGCTATCCAGGCACAGGAATTGAACTTAATGACCTACAACATTCGCCATGGCGCAGGCATGGATGGAAAGATTGACTACGACCGCACCGCTGCTGTAATCCGCGGTGTGAACCCCGATGTTGTTGCCTTGCAGGAAGTGGATAGTGCCACACAACGTTGCTACGGAAAGTATGTGGGGCAGGAACTGGCCACTCGCACCAATATGATTCCAACCTTTGGCGCTGCCATCAATTTCCAAGGTGGCAAATACGGTGTCGGCATTTTGAGTCGTGAACAGCCATTGGCAGTGCGTCGCATTCCACTTCCCGGCAGAGAAGAGCCCCGTATGCTCTTGATAGCGGAGTTTGCCAATTATATAGTTTGTAGCACCCACCTCTCGCTCACGGCTGAAGATTTGGCAGAATCGGCCACAATCATTTGCAACGAAATGAAACGCTTGCCGCGGAAACCTATCTTCCTCATGGGCGATTTCAATGCTGAACCCGACTCACCCCTCCTGCAAACACTCTCTAAGAAATTCCATGTCCTCAACAAAGCCGAGGAACATACTATACCTGCCGACAAGCCTGAAGATACCATCGACTTCATCATGGCTTGGAAAAAAGGCAAGAAGGTTACTGTCAAGGATGTAGGTGTGGTGAATGCCCCCATGGCTTCCGACCACCTCCCCGTCAGAGCCTCCGTAAAGTGGTAACAATGCCATCCGTCCCCAACAACGTGCTGCATGTACCGTGGTGGGGAGGGATTCTCTCATAAGTAAACCCATTTGTAACAAGCAGCATGATGAGAACGAACAATTACAAACAAGAAGAGTCTTATAACCACTATCTCGTAGAAGCCGATGCGCCCCTTTTGGAATGGCTACTTGCCCATTTACAAGGCTACAGTCGTTCGAAGGTTAAAGCCACCCTGCAAGGGCGGGGCATTCGTGTCAATAGCAAGTGTATCACGCAGTTCGACTATCCGCTGCACGCTGGCGATAAGATAGCTGTCAGCCTTTCCAAGAAAAACGACCAGTTTCATAACCGTTTCGTCAAACTAGTTTATGAAGACCGCTTCTTGGTGGTTGTCGAAAAGCGGGAGGGTATTCTGAGCATGGCAGCCGGCCATTCATCGTTGAATGTGAAAACGGTGTTAGACGATTATTTCCGCAAAACGCATCAGCGTTGCACGGCACATGTGGTGCATCGCCTCGACCGCGACACCTCGGGCTTGATGGTCTATGCCAAAGACATGCAAACGGAACAGATTCTGGAACATGAATGGCACGACATCGTGTACGACCGCCGCTATGTGGCTGTAGTCTCGGGCGAGATGCTGGAGGATGAGGGCACTGTTGCCAACTGGCTGAAGGATAACCGCAACTATGTCACCTATTCCTCACCTGTCGACAATGGTGGAAAATATGCCGTTACCCATTTCCATGTGCTTGACCGAACCACCGATCATTCGCTGGTGGAATATAAGTTGGAAACAGGACGTAAGAACCAAATCCGTGTGCATGCTGCCGACATGGGGCACCCTGTGTGTGGCGATGTGAAATATGGCAATGGCGATAACCCCATAGGGCGCTTATGCCTGCATGCCTTCCTCCTCTGTTTCTACCATCCCATCACCCACGAGCGTATGGAGTTTGAAACACCTATTCCTCCGCAGTTCCGTAAATTGTTCAAATAATCGAGGGGCATTCGCATAGCATCATCAAATATCTCTGTCACATGGCATCATCAACCCAGCCCAGTCTCAAAGTATAATCAAAGCTCCCCCGAGTCACAAAACATAATCAAATAACTTCGTGTCACCTTATATTATAATATAGGTAAGAGCGATCCTCAACTCACATCATTCATCATCACAACAATGGAATCAAGTTTTGGCTATTATATTTTCATCCTGCTCGCTGTTGTAGTAGGTGTTCTGGTCATCAAAAAAGTGGCAAGCTGTCTGATCCGAACGGTCGTGACGCTTGCCCTTGTACTCCTCTTGGTGTATGTTTATTTCACCTTTATAGCACCCACAGCCGGGTAACCTGCTCAGGCATTGATAGCAATGTCCTGCAGTATCTCTCCCAAGGTGGGATGGATATGAATCATGTCGGCCAGTTCCGACAAATACACATCTTTGTTCATCAAGGCGGCCACCTCCTGCACCATATCGGCAGCATGGGCGCCTAAGATGTGGCATCCTATAATCTTACCTTCACTGTCGGTCACTATTTTTGCCAATCCTTCCTCAGCACCATCAGCCAGTGCCTTACCATTGGCGCGATAGAGTCCTTTGTAGGTCTTGCAGGCCATGCCCGCTTGCTTACATTGCTCATCGGTCATGCCCACACAGGCAATCTCCGGAGTCGTGAACACGGCAGCCGGCATAATGTCCAGTCGGATGTGGTCTTCCTTGTGCAACAGATGGTTCACGGCCTTGAAGCCCTGGAAGGTGGCAGCATGCGCCAACAGAGCCTTGCCGTTCACATCGCCAATGGCATACACCCCTTCCACATTGGTTTGCATGTGGGCATCCACTTCAATGCCTCCTTTGCAACAAGCTATGCCCACTTGTTCCAATCCCAAACCCTCTATGTTCGGTTTCCTGCCTGTGGCCACCAGCACGGCATCGGCCTCCAGTTCAGCGATGGAACTAACGCTATAACCCATGTGAAAGCGAATACCGTCTTTCTCCATCTTCTTTCTCAGACGCTTTGCCAAATCCTTGTCTATCATAGGAAGACATTCTTTCAGAAACTCATACACATCCACTTCCACACCCATGCGGTTGAAGATAGAGGCAAACTCCATACCAATCACACCAGCCCCGATAATGGCCAGTCGTTTGGGCAGATGGTCGATCGACAATAGTTCGGTGGATGTCATCACCTCCTCACGGTCGATATCGGCAATAGGTGGCAACTTGGCAGAACTACCCGTAGCAATGATGATATGGCGTGCTTCATAGGTCTCGCCACCCGCCTCAACTGTATGCGCCCCGCACAACATAGCATGCTCCTTCACAAAGGTAATGCCGGGCATGGCCATCAAAGCCTCCACACCTTGCCGCAGCTGGTTGCTCACCTGGTTCTTGCGGTCCATGGCCTCCTTGAAGGGCGTACCCTTCAAGGAGTCGTGTACTAGGCATTTTGTGGGAATACACCCTTCGTTCAGACAGGTGCCTCCCGCTTTCCTATCTTCGAAAATGGTCACCTTCAACCCCTGTCGGGCTGCATACTGAGCAGCGCGATAGCCTCCGGGACCACTTCCTATCACAATCAAATCAGTTGTCGTCATGCACCAATTGCTTATAGGTTAAAATAGGATGTTTGGCTGCCAACACGTCATCCACACGTGAAATGGGCGTGTTGTGAGGAGCCTCCTTCACCACCTCAGGCGTGAGGCGTGCCTCTTCAGCAATCTTTCGCAGCACGGCAATAAAACCGTCAATGGTTTGCTTACTCTCGTTCTCCGTAGGCTCAATCATCATGGCCTGGTGGAAGAGGAGCGGGAAATAGATGGTGGGAGCATGGTAGCCATAATCGAGGAGTCGTTTGGCCACATCCATCGTGGTCACACCGGTCGATTTGTCTTTCAGTCCATCGAACACGAACTCGTGCTTGCACAACCCCGCAATGGGCAACTCATACACATCCTTCAGGCACTCCTTGATATAATTGGCGTTCAATGTGGCCAACGGCCCCACCTGCTTCACGTAGGTCTTGCCCAACGATAATATATAGGTGTAGGCACGCAGAATAATACCGAAATTGCCCAAGTAGGCCCCCACATGGTTAAAGTGGGAGTGGTCAACCACATAACGTCCGTCCACCTGCTCTACATGAGGAGAAGGAAGAAAAGCTTCCAAACCTTTCCGCACACCCACCGGACCACTGCCCGGACCGCCTCCGCCATGTGGGGTAGAGAAGGTCTTGTGCAGGTTCACGTGCATCACGTCAAAGCCCATGTCGCCTGGGCGGCATGCCCCTAACATCGGGTTCAGGTTGGCTCCATCATAATACATCAAGGCTCCGCAGGCATGCACCAGCTGGGCTATCTCTGGAATCTCCTTTTCAAACAATCCCAAGGTGTTGGGGTTGGTCATCATGATAGCTGCCACATCTTCGCCCAGCAAAGGTTTCAAGTCTTCCACATCCACCAGTCCTTCGGTGGTACTCTTCACCTCCACAATCTCCAGACCGCAAACGGCAGCTGAGGCGGGATTGGTGCCATGTGCAGAATCGGGAACAATCACCTTCACGCGCTTCTCATCGTTGCGACTTTGGTGATAGCTGCGAATAATCATCAACCCTGTCAACTCTCCATGTGCACCGGCAAAGGGATTGAGGGTGAAGTCTGCCATACCGGTGAGTGCAGCCAAAGCCTGTTGCAACTTATACGACACCTCTAAGGCACCTTGACAGCTCTCTTCCGACTGTGCCGGATGCAGTGCTGTGAAAGCCGGCATCTGTGCCACCTCTTCATTGATGCAGGGGTTGTATTTCATGGTGCAGCTGCCCAACGGATAGAAACCATTGTTCACACCGAAGTTGTTACCGCTGTGGTTGGTGTAGTGGCGCACCACTGTCAACTCATCACACTCTGGCAACTGCGCATCCTCCTGTCGACGTTGCTCCTCGGGCAGCGTGTAATGCCCGAATTCATTCTTCGGCAAACTAAAGCCCTGACATCCAGGATGAGAGAGCTCAAAAATCAGTTTATCGTAAAGCTTACTGTTCATGACACAACGCAATTAAATGATCCACTTCTTCCTTCGTACGTTTCTCTGTTACGGCCATCATGAGCGTATGTTCACCCATCTTCACGCCACCCAGCACACCGTTCTGTTCAAGCTTGCGCAGCAGTGCATCAACATCACCCGCATACTCTATGCAGAATTCGTTAAAGAAGGGCTGGTTGAAGGTAGGACGGAACCGACTGTCTTTCTGTAATTGCTCAAAGAGGTAGTGAGCCCCGTCGTACGACTGTTGGGCTGCCTGCTTCAGTCCCTCTTTGCCCAGCAAACTCATGTAGATGGTGACAAACAAGGCCATGAGCGACTCGTTCGAGCAGATGTTGGAAGTAGCCTTCTGGCGACGGATATGCTGTTCGCGGGCCTGCAAGGTCAGCACAAATACCCGTTGTCCCTTGCTGTCTAAGGTCTTTCCTACAATACGTCCCGGCATCTTGCGCATCAGTTTCTCGGTGCAGCACATATAGCCCACCGATGGTCCGCCAAATGTCATGGGAATACCCAACGACTGTCCATCGCCCACGGCAATGTCAGCACCCCATTCTCCCGGTGTGCGCAGTAATGCCAAGTCGGCGGGAATACTATTCATGACAAACAGCGCCTTGTGGGCATGACAGGCATCGGCAAAGCCCGTGTAGTCTTCTATAATACCATAGCGGTTAGGCTGCTGCACAAGCACCCCAGCAACAGGAGCCCCCTCTAATCTGCGGTGTAAAGCATCGCGTTGAGTAACGCCCTCTGCCGCAGGCAGCATCTCAATGTCCACACCGTGGTAGTGGGCATAGGTGCGCAACACAGCCAATGTCTTCTCGTCAACCGTCTCCGACACCAACACTGTGCGGGTCTTCTTTGCTGAAGCCACAGCCATGAGCATAGCCTCTGCCGTGGCCGTGGTACCATCATACATCGAGGCATTGGAGATGGCCATCCCTGTGAGTTCGCTCATCATCGACTGGTATTCGAAGATATAATGCAAGGTGCCTTGCGAAATCTCTGCCTGATAGGGCGTATAGCTTGTTAGAAACTC
>CAMAMZ010000029.1 GCA_945837185.1 uncultured Bacteroidales bacterium
CAATATCCTGGGTGCCTGCAGCCAAAGCGGTAGAAAGGGTAGCACCTTGCTTCAGCTGGCCCGCAGCTTGACGATAGGCAGCAGCAGCCTGCACCTGCCCCAACTGATCCATCTCAACAGCCTTTTGCTCCATCACACCAGCAGCCTGGTTGAAGGTAGCAGCCTGCTCGTTGAAATGCTGTGATGCAGCCACCATCTCTGATTTGTCACCGTCAATATGCTCCACCTGGATGTTCTTGACATAACCAAAATAGTTGGCAGAACCATAGAGCATGCGCAGACCACCATACACAGAGAGGTTGTCGGTGAGTTTATGGGCGGCACCAAAGGTGAAACCATAATAGTATTGGCGACCCCGCATAAAGGAGTCGTAGCCATACTTATTGCCCATCTTATGCGATGCCAAAGCAGGATTCACTTGACCCAAACCCGCATAAAGCTGATTCATCAACTCCATGGCAGAGGAGGTATTGCCTCCCACTTGAACAGGGGTATAAGGAATGGCAGAAACAACCTGCTCGAAGGAGCCCAGACCATTGTCGAACTCACACTTGCCACCACCTCCGGTTATGGCAAAACTAAATTGGAAACTCCACTTCCCAAGGTTGTAAGCGGCCAGTAAAGAAGGGATGATCGGAGCATCGGCAGTTCCTTTGAACTGATGGACCGACTGACCGGGTTGGTTGGCATTATTAACGAAAAGCGGAAAACCTGTCGTGATGGTACGTGTTTGATGTGCGTTCTGCAGGTTGATAGAAAAGTGAAAGCCCTCGCCCAAGAAAATTACGCCGGCAGGGTTGCTGTAGACACCGTCGATGCCAATGGTTGCATCGCGTGCGGGATTTCTCAAGAAATGAACATTCTGGTTGGTGTTTGTCAACAAGCCACCTGCCGTTGCAGGGCTTGCAATACTCATCATTGCAAAAGCAATGCCAATTAATTTTGATTTATTCATCTTAAAAACTTGTAAAATATTGGTTGCAAAGTTACATAGATTGTCCAATATTTCCACAGCAGAAAGATGTTATTTACCATTTGTTAACCAACAAACAGTTTATTCTTGCACAAAACATTTGCTTTGTGCAAGAATAAACCACGACAAACCTATGCACATCAAGCTTTGGGTTGTGTCGTTTTTTTGAGTTCAGGGTACTGTACACGGGTGTGATAGATGGATTTGAGACGCTCTATCAGCACCAGTTTAGCCTGTCCTATATCACGGAACGTAATGGGGCACTCTTTAAAGTAGCCGGCCGCCACCTGCTGGTCTATCAAACGCTCAACCAATTCGCTGATGCTTTCTTCGGTATAGGAAGACAGGGAGCGGGAAGCAGCCTCCACCGTATCGGCCATCATCAGAAGCGCCTGCTCACGCGTAAAAGGATTGGGGCCGGGATAAGAGAACTCTTCCTCGTCGACCTTTTCATCGGGATGGTCATTACAATATTTGATGTAGAAGTACTTGGCCATGCCCTTCCCATGATGGGTGAGGATAAAGTCGCGGATAACATTGGGCAGGTTCGCTTTTTCCGCTTCCTTCACACCCTCATAAACATGAGAGATGATAATCTGCGCACTTTCCTTATAGGTCATGCGCTCATGGGGATTCAACCCTACCTGGTTTTCGGTGAAGAAGGCCGGACTAACCATCTTGCCAATATCGTGATACAAGGCTCCGGTACGCACCAACAGACTGTTGGCACCTATCTTGTTGGCTATTTCGGCAGCCAGATTGCCTACTGTAATCGAATGTTGGAAGGTGCCGGGAGCCACCTCGCTCAAGCGACGCAACAAGCCCTTGTTGGTATTGGAGAGTTCAAAGAGGGTGACATCGGAAATGAAACCAAAGGTCTTTTCAATGAGATACATCAACGGATAGGCAAGGAGGAGGAACACACCATTGATAACAAAGTAATAATACATACCCGCATCGAGTTTGGTGACATCGTTCTCTTGCATGAGCTGCAAGGCGAAATACACAATGCTGGAGGCGAGGGCTACCATGAGAGCCGTGCGGAACACCTGGGCTCGTCTCGACAACTCACGCAAGGAGTAGATGGCCATCATGCCGCTCACCAACTGTACGATGATAAACTCATACTGGTACTTCACGACAGCAGCACAAATGAGCACCATGGTGACATGCGTGACGAAGGCCGTGCGGGAATCCATGAACACACGCACAAAGATGGGCACCATGGCAAAAGGTATGATATAAACATTAAACACGCTGTGCGCCATCATCATCGACACCAAGACAGGAAAGAGCGTTATCATGACATAGAGCATGAGGGTGCTTCGGGGCTTTTCGAAATAGTCTTTTCGGAACAGGGTAAGATAAGCAGTGAACAGAATGACCAGAATCGACACGAAAAGCACTTGCCCCGCAAAGGTGGATGTCAACTCGGCATCGGAAGCCTGCCGGCGCTGCATCTCTCGCTCAAACGAAGAAAGCACCCGATAGTCGTACTCATCGACTATCTCACCACGGTCTATCACCTTCTGACCACTCAGCACCATACCGCTGGCTGGCGAGATGCCGCTGAGCAGATCGTTCAGTTCTGTTTCGCTCCTTGTACGGTCGTAAGCCAAATTGGGTTCGATGTATTCGTTCAGATTGCAACGCTGCAGCACCTGACGGTAAGGAGCCAGACGTTCGTCGGAAAAGAGTTGCTCATAGGCGCTCATGGTAGAATAGATGCAGTTCACCTGTACACTCTGCGCTTCCTTGCCACTCACCACACGCAAGAGATGGGTGGAATCGGTTGCTACAGCCCGATATTCGGGCGTACTCATGATTCCGGCCTGATAGAGGCGATGCAATCGGTCGAGCAGCAAATTACGTACTTCGGCTGAAATATCGTGCCGATGTTCTTCGCAGGCCTTCTTGAACTTGGTCAACTGCTGTACCTCTACCTGCGCACGATACATATAATAAGGTTGGAAACTGCTGATGAGCGAATCGCGCTCCGCCTTCACGGCCTCATCTGATTTGTAGATAGGGAAATCGAACTTGGCAATGAACGACCCATACATCCATGGCTTACCCACATCGTAACGGATGCGCTGACGCTCATTGCGAGGCAGGAACCATACGATTATCGCCACACAGGCTGTTACCAAGATGGCACGCGTGAAGATATTTTGCCAATAATGGCCTCCGGATGCGTTGAAATTCATATAGGCGTTGTCTTTATCTTGTTTATTTTGCGAAAATACGAAAAAAAAACTGCAAATACTCAAAAAAAAGAATTAATTTTGCAGAAATATTTTGTTATCTATATATTTAACGATGACTGAAAGAAAAGTAAGAGTTCGCTTTGCACCCAGTCCTACAGGTGCATTGCATATCGGCGGTGTACGCACCGCCTTGTACAACTATCTTTTTGCACACAAGCATCAAGGCGATTTGGTTTTCAGAATCGAGGATACCGACTCTACACGCTTTGTGCCTGGCGCGGAAGAATATATCATCGAGTCATTCCGATGGCTGGGTATCAAGTTTGATGAAGGGGTAGGCATAGGGGGGCCACACGGTCCTTACAGACAGAGTGAGCGCAGAGAAATCTACAAGCAATACGTAACGCAGTTGCTCGATGCAGGAAAGGCTTACTATGCTTTCGACACACCGCAAGAGTTGGAAGCCAAACGTGCAGAGATTCAGAACTTCCAATATGATGCCCACACACGTATGCAGATGCGCAACTCGCTGACAATGCCTCAAGAGGAATGGGAGCAGCGCATTGCCAATGGTGAGCAGTATGTGGTGCGGTTCAAGATTGAACCGGGCAGGCAGATACACGTCAACGACATGATTCGCGGTGATGTGGTCGTGAAGAGCGATATCCTCGACGACAAGGTGCTCTACAAGAGTGCCGACGAGCTGCCCACCTACCATCTGGCTAATATTGTTGACGACCACCTCATGGAAATATCGCATGTGATACGTGGAGAGGAATGGCTCCCCTCGGCACCCTTGCATGTGCTCCTGTATGAGGCCTTCGGATGGGAAGACAGCATGCCGCGCTTTGCCCATTTGCCCCTCTTGCTGAAACCGGAAGGAAAAGGTAAGTTGTCGAAACGAGACGGCGACCGACTGGGCTTCCCTGTATTCCCATTGGAATGGCATGACCCGAAGAGCAATGAGGTGTCTACAGGCTATCGTGAGAGTGGATATTTCCCGGAGGCTGTGATCAACTTCCTGGCCTTGTTGGGCTGGAACCCTGGCACAGAACAGGAGATTTTCAGTCTGGAGGAACTGGTAGAGGCCTTCGACATCACGAAATGTTCCAAAAGCGGTGCGAAATTCGACTACAAGAAAGGCATCTGGTTTAACCACGAATATATTCTGCGCAAGAGCAATGAGGAGATTGCCGACCTGTTTGCACCGATTGTGGCCAACAACGGTGTCGATGAGAGCATGGAGCGCATAAAGACGGTTGTAGGATTGATGAAAGACCGCGTAGACTTTGTCAAAGAGTTGTGGCCGCTGTGTTCGTTCTTCTTCATCGCCCCCATTGAATACGATGAGAAAACGGCCAAGAAGCGTTGGAAAGACTATTCGGCACAACAGATGACCGAGTTGGCCGACCTGTTGGAGTCGCTCGACGACTTCAGTATCGAAGGACAGGAACCTGTCGTCATGCAATGGGTGGAAGACAAGGGTTACAAGCTGGGAGACGTCATGAACGCCTTCCGTCTGGCACTTGTCGGTATCGGAAAAGGACCGGGAATGTTCGACATCTCTGCATTCCTTGGCAAAGAAGAAACCGTCAGACGCCTGCGCCGTGCCATTGCGGTGCTGAAATGATATGTACAACATCATCATCTACTTGATACAAGTAGGCATAGCCATTGCCAGCCACTTTTCAAAGAAAGTAGGAAAGATGTGGAAGGGAGAACGTGATTCCTTCCGCATCCTTCGTGAGAAGATGGAACCGGGAGCACGCTATGTGTGGTTTCACGCTGCATCGCTTGGCGAGTTTGAACAGGGGCGCCCATTGATGGAAACCTTCCGAAAACTCCATCCGGAATATAAGATTCTGCTCACGTTCTTCTCGCCCTCAGGCTACGAGGTGCGGAAAGACTACAAGGGAGCCGACATCATCTGCTATATGCCCATCGACACCATTGGCAATGCCAGGAAATTTCTGCGCACGGTGCGGCCGGTAATGGCCTTCTTCATCAAGTATGAGTTCTGGTATAATTACCTGCATGTATTGAAACACCGCAACATACCCACCTACAGCGTGTCGAGCATTTTCCGCCCCAACCAGATATTCTTCCGCTGGTATGGAAGGCGTTATGGCAAGGTGCTGAACTGCTTTACCCGTTTCTTTGTGCAGAACGAGGAGTCGAAACGGTTGTTGGCAACCTTGGGCATTGAGGCGGTAGATGTGGTGGGCGACACACGTTTCGACCGTGTGCTGCAAATCAAGGAAGCAGCCAAACAACTGCCTATCGTTGACGCCTTTGTGGGCGGAACAGCCGACAAAAGGTCGACAAAGGTGTTTGTGGCAGGCTCATCATGGTTGCCTGATGAGGAGATTTTCATTCCTTATTTCAACAAACACAAAGACTGGAAACTCATCATCGCTCCCCATGTGATAGGAGAAGAGCATATCCGACAAATCCAACAGCTGCTTGGCAGAAAGGCCGTGCGGTATACACAGGCTACGGAAGCACTGGCCAAAGAGGCTGATTGCCTCATTATTGATTGTTTCGGACTGCTGTCGAGCATTTATCATTATGGCGACATCGCCTATGTGGGTGGAGGATTCGGAGTAGGCATACATAATGTGCTAGAAGCTGCCGTATGGGACATGCCGGTGCTCTTTGGTCCCAACAACACACGCTTTAATGAGGCGCAGGGACTGAAAGCGGCTTGCGGTGGATTTGACTTTGCCGACAGGGCCGGCTTTGAGAAAGCTATCTTGCCGTTGCGCACAGATGAAACCTACCGTGCCACTTGCGGAAAAAAAGCCGGCAAGTTCGTGGAAGGCATGACGGGAGCTACACGCACCATCATGGCAAGCATACAGGCATAGCCCGTTTTCCCATCCGTACACAGACAGCATTGTCAAGAAGCGAGCACAAATAAATACAAACAAATACCCCCGCATCGTTGTGCAAGAAGTACACGATGCGGGGGTATTTACACGTTAGTGTCTCATTGAACGATAGAGACTTAATACTCCTCTTCGTTCCAAAGGAAGTCGTCTTTAGAAGGATAGTCAGGCCAGATATCTTCTATGCTGTCATAGATCTCGCCTTCATCTTCTATCTCCTGCAGGTTTTCCAACACTTCAAGAGGTGCACCCGAACGGGTGGCATAATCTATCAATTCGTCCTTGGTTGCAGGCCAAGGTGCATCTTCCAGTTTAGAAGCTAATTCAAGTGTCCAATACATAGGCTCATATACATTTAGATTTCGGTTGCAAAAATAACAATATTATTTCAATTGCAAAGTATTTGCTTGTTATTTTCTCTTTATAATGTATATAAAATATGAATTTGGCATTTTCACACACATCTTTGCATAAGTGGTTAGAAATTAACCACATCATGTTGCTTCGAATGCAGGTGGTTAGAAATTAACCACATAATGCTGTTTCGGACGCAGGTGGTCGAAGAATACGATGCCGCAGTCGTATAAGTCGAAAGTAACTCCTGTGCGCTCATCGGCTACCAACTGCTGCCAATGTCTGCGTGCAGTGCGGGTGGAATGGATATGTTCCACTACCCACACCAGGCCTGCAGGTGCCTGTAGCAAAAGAGACTCATAAAGGGGATGGGCAGGAGATAGCGGGGGTGTGCAGACAATGACCTGCTGCTCTTTACCCGCAAAAGGTAGGGTTGTGGCGGTATCGAGCCGCACATGATGGCATTGTGCCTTCCTGCAACCGGCCTGCCAATAGGCATCGCGGGCTTCATTACGAGAAGCGCCCACCGTATAGATGGCAGTGGGTTGGAGATGATTGGCCAACCGCAGATACAAACGATAGCGTTTGCGCTGCATACCATCGAGGTGGGAGAAGCGTTCCTTCAAAGGCGTATAGGCATAATAAGGGGCTCGTTCGTTGACCACATAGCATACAAAAGCAAATGCCGAGGGCGACTGGATGCCAAACCCTCGACAATGGGTTATGCGTGAGAGCCACACATAACCTCGATGTAAGTATGCCCACAAGGTGCCCACGACGCTTAGAAATAGTAGGCCGCACCCATCTGCCACACACGGGCCTTGCCACGAAGGCTGCCATAGGTGTCGGATTGGGCCTCACCCATGTTGCTCAGTCCTATATTATAATTAAGGTGTAGCTGGAAATGTTTGAGCAGACTCACACCGGCACCGATATTGGCACTGGTATAGGCATTCTTCCATTTCCAGTCGATCTGCTTGATGTCATCGGCAACATTAAACGCAAACTGCGGACCGGCAAAGAAGAAGACACTGGCCACACTGCCCAGACCAACACCATAGCGAAGATGCAAAGGGATGGCCAACTGCTTGACAACCATGGAGTGGGAAACACCCTGTTCGACGGTAACATCGGATGAAACCTGGTTATAGAGAACAGAGCCATCAATGCCTAAACCTGTCAACGGCAAAGAAAGTTTCACCGTAGGACCAAAAAAGAATCCGGCTTTGTTGGAAGACTGTAATACGTCGCCCGACAACGACATGCTGGCAAGGTTATAACCTGCCTTCACACCAAACTTAATTTGGGCTTGCATCGCTGTTGACAGCAATACTGTCAATAAGCATAACATTACTTTTTTTCTTGTCATAACACTATTAATTTTAAGATTCATTATTTCTGTTAGATGGTAGAGCGGTATGAGACAGCCGCTTTTAATGCCGCTCGCGCCTTACGGTCATGCGGGCAGAAGTGCTACCAGAGGAAGACTTGCTCTTGGTGGCCTTGCTCTTGGGTTGCGTGCTTTGTTTGGAGGAAGAGGTGGAGGACTTGACCTGTTTGCCACGTGTTCTGCGATTGTTCTTCACGCTAACCGATTGTTCCTTGGCTGTTTGTTGGGCCAAACTGTCGGCGGCGGCCTTGCGTTGCTTGTCGCCCCAAAGTTGTTCCTCGAAAGTGGCTATCTCCTTTTCTATACGCTGCTGTTCCTGCGTCAGAGCCGTCTCTGTAGGACAATACTGGGCCAGCGTCTTACCCAGATGGTTGGCTGTCTTGTAAATCTTGCCTTGATACAAACCCTTGACAAAGAAGTCGTCCATACTGATGCACGCGGCATTGTTGCGCTCACTCGGCATCACCGTCTGTCGTGCCAAGAAGGGAGCAAGGTCATCATATTTCACCCAAAATAAAGGATAGGACGTAAGGGCATCGCCAAAGTCATCACTCCGTTTGAGAATGGGACACAATGCCAAAACCTTGCGATGGAAAGAGGAGGTGTTTTGGTCGTAATACACACATTCCTTCATGTAGTAGGCTGTCACCTCACGCGAAGGAATGTCGCTGTTGTCGATAAACACTCCTTTATCACGACGCTCATAATAGATATGGTAGTTGTCGAGAAACTGTTTCAGTTTCAGCTGTGCCTCTTCTGTAAACACCTCATTGCCGTCTAAACGATATTCATAGGCTTTGAGATGGCCCGACAACAGCAACTTGAAGATATAGGTGAAAAGGTTCACCTGTGTGGCCGTTACTTCCACCGGGTAGTAGAGGCAGGAATTGGGTTCCTTGTTCAAATCGATTTCACGATAAAGGTCCCGGCGCCATACCACCTGTTCATCTACCGCCTGCTGCACGGGAAAGAAGAGTTGGGCACGCAGGGTCATGGCATCTGCTGCCTGCGCTTCGGCCTTTTCCGCCTTGCGCTTGGCAGGCTGGGCTACCGCTACAAGGGCGATACACATCACACTGAGAAGGGTCGCTATCTTTTTCATTGTCACTAATTTGTTACTATGATTACTTCAGGATAACCTCCATGGGGTAGTTGAGGGTGCGGGTAATGCCATCGGGGCCTATTGCCTTGACAGCGCGGATATAGAACCTTCGGTTGCGACTCAGCTTGCGCATCACATCGCGCTGACGCTCTGAGAAGGCTGCCCCTTGTGAAGCCACAGGCACCGCATTGCCCATATTGTCGAAGAATACGGTTTCAAAACCTACTACCTTGAAGGGTATGTCGAGCAAACCATCGTCGATGGCTGCATGCACCTGTCCTACCGACATCAGTTGTGCTTTCGACAAACCACCTCCGCGGAAACGATTGTCGCCAATCATCAGATAGGCCATGGGGTCGGGTAACTTACGCACATGAAAGGTGAAACTGCCCACTTGACGCACTCTTCCCTCACGTCGGGAGGTGACCTGAATGGTAACATCCTTTCCTATTTCCGCAGGACGGGCTATATACTTTCCCATACCTACCTGACGGAAGCTCCCGCCACGCATGGTGGCTTCTACCTCGTTCAAGGAAGCTCCGGGAATACTGATACTGATGGGATTGTCGTAACCGGCATAGAGCACATTCATCAAATCGGCCGATACTGTGGCGCTGGGTGCCACCACAGAATAGGACTGTGTAAAGTTGCGACGGATGATGTCGCCCTGCCCATTCTTCATTTGAATATATCCGGCAAAGGAATGGCTGCCCACGCCACCTGCGGTAAAACGATAGGTATCGCCTGCTATACGACGTCCACCGACATACACTTCGGGATGTTGCGTCGTATCGACAGCTGCCATCAGTATGCGGGCCGTAAAGGGGTCACCGCTCATCACGGTTCGCGACTCAGGAACGACAAACGCTTCCAAACGGTTCACACGCACATCTTTCACGTCGACATTGTTTTCCAAAGCGTGCAATACTTCTCCCTCTGCATAGCGTATGTCGCTCTGCAATTTGGTGAGCATGGTAACGGCTGCAGCTACAGGCATGTTTTCAAACATATATTCCTGCCAGTTCTTGCCCAAGGTGCGCGCAGCTGCAGGAACCTTTGTGGCCAGGTTTTCGGCTATCACACGATGCTGCACACTATCGGTAACCCACTGCAGCATACGCGTGCGGTAAGAGGTGACAGCCTGAAAGAGTTGCTGCCCCTTTCCGGTAAGGGGTGCCAACATCACTTCCGAGGCTGCTTCCAAATCGTCTTTGTTCTCAATGTGCGCCACATCGCCATCAGGGCCATCGGCAGCACGCACAATCTGTTCTTTCAAATGCTGGGCAAAGTCGTAGAGCGAATCACTCATCTGACGCACCTGGGTGGCCTGCTCATACCAGAATCGCACTTTCTCAGGATTAGCTTGCATCTGTTGGGCAAGGCGTTCATACACCATCTGGTTCTCTTGCGAGGAACTGGCCGTAGTGCGCAAAAGACTTTCCTCAACAATGGAGAATCCCTCCAACACCTCGGAAGAGATATTGAGGGCCAACATCGCCATCAAGATGATATACAACAGATTAATCATCTTCTGGCGCGGGGTGATGGGTCGTTTTCTGATTGCCATTTAGTCGTCGGTATTTGGAAGAGGACCTGTGGCTCGCATGTTGACGGTCATGGCCTGAATCATGCGGGCATACACCTTGTTGAGTTGTTCGATATGAGCTGCCATCTGCTGGCTCTGCTCGTGAATCTGGTCGAGGGTGCCCATCTGCTGACTGGCAGCTTTCAACTGCATCTCATAGACACGGGTTATACCGGTGAGGGTGCGGTTCAGGTTCTCCATCTCTTCGCTGTCGGCATAGAACCTGCGACCTTGCTCATTCATCTTGCCCAAAGTGTCAACTAACTGCTGCAGTTCTGCCACATAGGCTTCTTGGGCAGCGGCCATCTCTTCGGCCATGGCAGAGGTAATGGCAGGCATCGCCACAGAAGGTGATTGGGCTGAAAGCGCAGTTGGTGCAGCAGAAGATGTGGTTGGCGCGTCAACATCCTCCAGATGTGCCGGAAGTTCCCTTCCCTCTGCCGTTTTGTCAAACGGGCGGTCGAAAGCAGAGATGAAGAACACGAACACCTCTGTACCCATGCCAAGGAACAACCAGAAGTTAGCACCCGGCACATGGGTAATCTTCAACAAAGCTCCCAGGATAACGATAGAGGCACCCCAGCTATATGCGTAGTTAAGGAATGTTTGTCCGGGCACGCTGTCCATCCAGCGTTGCATGCGATAGACGATATTGTATTTGCTATAACCTGCCATAATTTACTTGTTTTTTTTCTGTTTGCTACTTGTTGAATGAGCCAGACTTCTCACGCAGCGGAAACCAATATAGCAGCGAGGCTGGTTCTGGTATTCCCAACTACGCCAAGCGGAACGGATAAACGACTCCGGGTCTTTCCAGGAACCTCCTCTCACGCTTTTCCGCTTCAGCCGGTAAGGGTCGTCTTTATCGGCTCTGTATACCAACTGCGGATTCAGGTCGTTCATCATCTCCAAACCTGATTCCACATACACCGTGCTGGTCCATTCTGCCACATTACCTGCCATATCGAACAACCCGTTGCTATTAGCAGCATAAATGCCTACACGACTGGTAATGAGGTTGCCGTCTTTGGTGTAGTTACCTCTGTCGGGCTTGAAATTGGCAAAGAAACAGCCATCGCCACTCTTCACATCTTTGTTTTCCCAAGGAAACTCCGTACCGGCCTTGCCACGTGCTGCATATTCCCATTCGGCTTCTGTGGGCAGGCGATAACGCTGGATGTAGCGGGCTTCACCTCCCAAGCCTTTGAGCAGATAGTCCGTGCGCCATGCGCAGAAGGCATTGGCTTGTTCCCATGTCACACCCACCACAGGATAATCATTGTAGGCAGGATTGCTGAAATAGTTGCGCAGGTAAAGTTCGTTGTCGGCATTCTTGAAGTCATTCACCCAACAAGTGGTGTCGGGATATACATTCACGATATAGGTATGGAGGAAATCCCAAGGCCCGGAAAGCGGACGGTTGATAGTTTCCCGTACTATGCGCCCTTCATCATCGATATAGGCGGTGTCTTTGGAAATCATCACCACCTCATCGGGATCGATGGTGACATCGGTATTCAAGGTACGCTCCGCCGGGTTGAGCCGATTCCTGCGAAGGGCTGCTGAGGTATAGTCGTAAATCTCGTATTTGTAGTTGAGCTGTCGGTAGTCCAGGAGTTTCTCGCCCGTCACCGGATTGGTGACATACAAACTCTCTATAGCGCGCTGCTCGTCTTCCGTTGGCTTGCGAGGCAATGGTTTGCGCCAGTTGATACGGGGTGTGACAGGTTCGCCGTAGCGGTCTTCGGTAATCATATAGGATTCGTCGCCTCCATAGGCAGGGTCGGCCAAACGGACACGCAGAATGGAGTCTTTCACATAGTCAACAAACTGCTTGTACTTGGCATTGGTAACCTCTGTCTCATCCATCCAGAACCCATCTACCGACACATCCTTTACGGGTGTGGGCAACCCCCACAGACTGTCTTGCTTGTCTAATCCCATATGCAGGTAGCCACGCTCCACCTTGGTCATGCCATAAGGGGTGGGCTCCACAAAACTTCTGCCGGCAACGCCCACCACTTCACCGCCATGGCCTGCCAGCATGCTCATCTTGCCGCCAAAGCAGCCTGCACATAGCAATGCGATGGCAAAGGCTCCTGCCAACATGCCTATTTGATTACTTTTCATATTGTTTGCTCTCATAAAAATCTAACACTTTTGTGGATATTCTTCCCCTTTTTACCGAAATGGATGGCATGCTGATAGCCTACAAAGAGTCCATGACTGCCATTGCCGGGATTCACGCCCGAGGTATAGATTTCATAACTATATCCTATCCTGACACCATGAAAGAGACCTCCGGCCAACAAGGTTACGGAGTGCTCCGGACTATAGGTGGCGCCACCATACAACATTCGTCGTTCATGGGAATAGACGCACCGAAGGTTGACATCGGCCCGACTGTCGACACCATCTGTGCGTAACAAGACGGATGTCTTCATCATAAGAAACGGATTTCTAAAACGAATATTGTATCCGCCGGTGAAATAATATGTCCTGTCGATTTGCAACTGATAGGTGTCGCCCAAGGAAACGAGGGGCGCGGTGAGATGCTGCACGGAGCATGCGGCATACCAAGGGCCACGCATGTAATATGCACCGAAGGCCATGTCAACAGCCGAGCCCGTGACATCGCTTTGGGGCAAGGCAGGGTCGTTGCTCTCTTCGGCATCTACTTCCGAACCCTTGAACTGCTCGCTCAGGAAGTCTGCCTGCAAACCGACGCTGAGCACGCCTCCCCAAAGTTTGTGCTTGAAGGCATACTGAAGAGAGAGTCGGCGATGTGTGAAAAGGCCTAACTGGTCGTTCAGCAGCTGGGCTCCTATGCCATGATTCTGCTGTAGGAAACGAACGGGCATGTCGGCTCCTACATACATGGAACGGGGATTGTGCTCGTAGCCGGCCATATCGAGGGCATAGGCAGCCGCTACATTCAAGTACGACTGCTTGCCTACAGCACCCGGATTGAACGAGGGTTCCATAGCAAAGAAATGGCTGAAAGAGGCATCGTATTGGGCCACACTCTCACCCACGCAGGTAATGGCCAAGGCCACGATGATAAACAATCTTCGTAACATGCGATAATAACGGAAAAACACCTTATTTATTATATCATTGCCGGATTATTCGTGATTGGAACGCTTATGATACGGATGCCGACAGAAGGTTTGTTGCAATCCTTAAAAAAAACAAGGATGAACAGGCTTTATATCAATAAAAAAGAGTATATTTGCAAAACATTAGGGAGAAGTAAAACAGATGTGACAAAAGTGAGATAATAAAAAAACTACAACCAAAACGAGTAAAAAATGAAGAGAACTATTAAAAAGATGTTGTGCGGGCTACTTATCATGGCTCCGCTTATGGGTGCAACGGCCCAAGAGCAGAACAGCTTTGTGCACGAACAGTCGAAAGCTTCCGACTATGTATGGCCTACTGACCCTGAGGTATTGGCGAAAATCGACAAGTGGCAAGACCAGAAGTTTGGCGTGCTGTTCCATTGGGGCATCTATTCCGTGCCGGGCATTGTGGAGTCGTGGTCTATCTGCTCTGAAGACTGGATTACCCGCAATATGGACAACTATGAGGCTTATAAAAACTGGTACTGGGGACTTAAAGACAAGTTCAACCCAACCAAGTTTAATCCGGAGCAATGGGCCGACGTTATGGAGGATGCGGGCATGAAATACATGATTTTCACTACCAAGCATCATGACGGCTTCTGTATGTTCGACTCGAAATACTCTGATTTCAGTATTGCGAAGGGACCGTTCAAAGACAATCCCCGGAAAGATGTGGCGCGTTATGTGTTTGATGCCTTCCGCAACAAAGGGTTCATGATGGGCTGCTATTTCTCTAAACCCGACTGGCATTGCCAATGGTTCTGGAATCCTTATTACGCTACACCCAACCGTCGCATCAACTACAAGAAGGAGCAGCATCCTGACTGGTGGAAGAACTACCAGGATTTTACCGAAAACCAGTTGAACGAGCTGATGACAAACTATGGGCACTTCGACATCCTTTGGTTGGATGGCGGCTGGATAACGGGCGAAGAGATTCGTTTGGACAACGTGCTGGAGAAGGCCCGCAAGCGCTATCCCGGTCTGATTTCCGTTGACCGAACCATCCGTGGCAAGAATGAAAACTACCAGACACCGGAACGTGGTGTGCCTGCCACACAGCTGGATTATCCATGGGAAAGTTGTATCACGTTGAGCAACGATTGGGGATGGGTACCTAACGCTCCCTTCAAGTCGCCCCAAAAGGTGATAGGCACCTTGGCGGAGATTACAGCCAAAGGTGGCTGCTTGCTCTTGGGTGTAGGTCCTACACCGGAAGGTGAAATTGAGCCTGCTGTTGTTGAACGGTTGCACGCCATAGGAGAATGGCTCCGTGCCAACGGAAAGGCAATCTACAACACACGCACTACACCCAACTACCATTGTGGCAACATGTGGTTTACAGCCGATAAAGACGGGCGCACGCTTTATGCCATCTACGCTCTCCCCGATGGCGAGACGCTCCCTGCCACCTTGGAATGGACAGGCAACGAGCCTGTGGGGAAGGTGAAATTGCTGAAAGGCAACAAAACTTTGAAATGTGTGAAGAAGGACGGCAAGGTGCAGGTCACACTGCCCAAAGGGATTGCCAACGAGCCTGTGGCCCTACAGTTCACCATTAAATAAAGACTTTGACACACGCAAACCAACCGTCTTCCTCAGCGCATAAGGAAGCAACGGGCAACATAAAGGCCGAACACTTCATTTGGGTGTTCGGCCTTTTTTCCATTTAAATTGTACTTGTCAGCGACTATCATGGCACTCGACAGCGATATGCCTATATAATGCCAAAAACGTCCATGGCGCATGCCAAGGAATCTCATGGGCATGCATAGCACTTTTACATGGGGCAACCTAATGAGAAATCATCTTCCATATAGGGAGACAACACGCGCCCGATGCGGGTCAGGGCATCCATCAACTGTTTGCGCGGACAAGCGATGTTGATGCGCAGATAGCCTTGGCCGGTTCGTTTGCCATACATGGTTCCGCTGTTCACGCGAACCTTAGCCTCGTGCAGCAACTTATCAGCCAATTCGTCGGAGGTAAACTCCAAGGCGGTACAATCGGCCCATACCAAATAGGTGCCTTCCAAACGCAACACTTCTATCTTGGGCAGATACTCGGCAAAGAAAGTACGGAGTGCAAGGTAATTGTCATACAGATAGGCGTTCAAGGCATCGAGCCAGTCTGCACCTTCGTTGTAGGCTGCTTGCAAAGCCACCGGACCGAAAGGGTTGGCCTGACCTACTTGGTGCTGCTGGATGGCACGTTGCAATTGTCGGCGTAATCTGACATCACTACATACGATATTGGCGGTATGTAACCCTGCGATATTGAACGCCTTGGAAGGGGAATTTAAAACCACGCTCTCTGCCTGTGCCTCTGAACTCACGGTAGCATAAGGGATATAGGTATGGCCTGGCATTACGATTTCGCAATGAATTTCATCGGCAACCACACACACATGATGGCGATGACAGATGGTGCTGATGCGAGTCAGTTCCTCACGGGTCCATACTCTTCCAGCCGGATTATGGGGGTTACACAAAAGATAGAGGGCGGGATGCTCCTCGGCGCAAAGCCGCTCAAAAGCATCGAAGTCGATGGCATAGCTATCGCCTACCCTGCTAAGAGGACTTTCCAATACCTCGCAGCCACTATTCTTCAGGGTTGCGTAAAAACAGTCATAGACCGGTGTGTGCATCAAAACTTTGTCGCCTGGAAGGGTGAGAGCACGTAATACACAGGACAAAGCTGGTATCACACCTGTGGTAGGCAGAATCCATGCTTTCTCTATTGTCCATTGATGGCGGTCGCGAAACCAGTTGATAAGGGCTTCGTTATAAGCTTCCGTGCGCAGCGTATAGCCATAAACGCCATGCGCAGCACGCTCCGCTATGGCCTGACGGATGCATGGGGCTACCTCAAAATCCATATCAGCTACCCAAAGGGGTAGCACTTCGTCATCAGGAAGGGTGTCCCATTTCACACAATCCGTTCCCCGACGTTCCACTACTTTATCAAAATCAAATTGTTCCATTGTATCTGCTTTATATTCCTCCTGCAAAGTTACAAATAAAAAATGAAAACACAGGATTCAACGAAACTTATAGCGTCTCACGCCCAAAGACGTAACAACTTTTGCCCAAACACAAGACAACTTTTGCCCAAACACCTCTTCTTCCAATATCTTTCCCACACCCAGCACACTCGTGGTTCCCACGTTCAGCACTCGTTCAGCA
>CAMAMZ010000030.1 GCA_945837185.1 uncultured Bacteroidales bacterium
TCAAGTTCAATTTAACAACAAATCGGACTATCTTTATAACATATCGGACATTTGATAAAGAGACACTTTTATAGTTCACCAAATGTATTCGGTTTGAAGATAATGTAATCGTCTACTACCGAGATATTGGATAAATCAGATTCGCAGACAGCGTATCAGGATAGGGGCATACTGTATGCTTTTGCTGCATGTGTCTATTGCTTCAGTTTGCCTTTTGCAAAGCTGTCTACGGTTTCAGTTAATGAAAGCAAAAAAACACCCCAAAAAAGTATCTTAAGATACATGGCAAAGTATCTTTAGATAAATGGCAAAGTATGTTTAGATACTTGGGCAAGTATGTTTAGATACTTATTTTTCGCAGTAGGGCAAAAAAAATCCCGAACGCGTTGCTGCATCCGGGATGATGGTTATCTATATGTTGCTTACTTATTTCTTAGCCTGCAAAGTGAGCTCTACAATGGTATCAACTCCCTTGGGAACCTCGGGCAATTCCAATACCACGCCCGCCTTGGTACGGGTGACGGTTACGGGCTGCTTGCCATCGAACATCACAGCCTTCAACACCTTCGTATCGGTGATGGGCAAGAAGAGACCGCGGTCGTTCCATTTCAAGATATGGATATAGAGCTTGTTGCCCTTTTGGGTTGACACGCCCCACTCATGGGGAGCTACGATACCACCCCGTGTGCCATAAACAGTCTCGCCATATTTGTTCAGCCACTCACCCATGGCCTTCAGGCGCTCTACAGCCTCAACAGGCAGCTGGCCATCCGGACGCGGACCGATATTGAGCAGCAGATTGGCATTCTTACCGGCAGCCTGCACCAACTTCTGAATGAGATAGCTGTTGCTCTTATACTTCTTGTCGGTAATGTCGTAGCCCCATGTCTTGTTCATGGTTAGGCAAGTTTCCAAGGGCAACTGGCCAATCTTGCTGGTACCAGAGTAACCAGCTGTATTCTCACCAGGCAAGTCTTGCTCGAACAACTGGATGTCTTCACCGGGTTTCGGTGCATAGTGGTGGTTATTGGCCACCATACAAGCAGGTTGCAACTTATGAATGAGGGCATACTGCTCATCCAGATGCCAGTCGAAATTCTTGCGGTTCTTCTGATCCCAATGGCCGTCAAACCAAATACAACGTACGGGACCATAGTTGGTAAGAATCTCAGTGAGTTGCTGCTTCATGAACTGCAAATAGCTGTCAAAGTTCTCCTGGTTGGTAGGGCGTCCTGTCCGTATAGCGCTCCAACCCTGCGGATAGTCCAAACGATTCCAGTCAGCATGCGAATAATACACGTGCAACTTCATGCCGTGTTTTTGACAGGCATCAGCCAACTCCTTAAGCACATCTCGCTTAAAAGGTGTGCCATCCACAATGTTGTAGTTGCTCGTTGCCGTCTTGAACATCGAGAAACTGTCATGGTGACGTGAGGTGAAGGTGATGTACTTGGCACCAGCAGCCTTAAAAGCCTGCACCCATTCCTCGGCATTGAACTTGGAAGGATAGAAACCATCGGCCAGATGACGATACTCCTTGTAGTTGATATTTTCCTTGTCCATCACCCACTCTCCATGACCTATCATAGAATAGATACCCCAGTGGATGAAGATGCCAAACTTTTCGTCCTGAAAATCCTGACGTGATTTCAGAACCTCCTCGGAAGGTTGATACTGTGCCCATGCGCCTACGCATGCCAACAGTGCAATGATTAAAGAAGTGACTTTTTTCATGACATGAATTTAAAATATATGGGCAAAGTTAACCTTTTTATCCGATAATTCCAAATTTTTAGCCTATAAATGTCAAAGTATCAACTCTACCAGATAGAGAACGATAGGAAGCGTTACTGCCGCAATGCCTATGAAGTCGATGTAGACACCCGTTTTAATCATCTTGGTGATGGGGATATAACCACTGGCATAGACTATGGCATTGGGCGGTGTAGATACCGGGAGCATGAATCCCAAGGATGCTGACAGGGCCACACCCACAGCAACTGGCACAGGACTGAAGCCTGCTGATACGGCCGCACCAATGGCAAGCGGACCAATCATATTGGTAGCCGCTGTGTGGGAGGTGAGTTCTGAAAGGAGCAACGACATGACACAGAATACCGCTACCAATAGGAGTTCTGACGGATTGCCACCCATCATGCCGATAATCTGGTCGCCTATCCAACCAGAGAGACCCGTGGCATACATCATGCCTCCCATGGCCAAACCGCCACCAAAGAGCAACAATGTGCCCCACTCCACTCCGGCCACTGCTTCTTGCCAAGAGAGTGTCATACGGCTCCATTTTGCATCGGCAGGCAGGAAAAACAGCAGCAAGGCACCTATCATGGCGGCTATGGCTTCGGGGAAAAGGCGGTTGTAGGTGGTGAGCACCTCACTATCATGCCCGAGGAAAATATTCAGGAAGCCGGGGGTGACCCATAATATAACGGCTACGAGGAATGCTATCAGGGTGTTCTTCTGGGCTGTTGTCCAATGTCCCAGTTCCTTGACTTTGCTCCTGATAAAGTCCTGTGCACCGGCAATATGCTCCACATCGGATGGGAACATGCGGCTGAGCACCACATAGGCGATGATGAAATAGATGACCATGGCTACCAAACCCCATACCATCCACTGGAAGAAAGAGATGTGGATGTCGCTGAGTTCGCTCAGGAAACCCAACATGATGATATTGGGAGGCGTGCCAATCGGTGTGAGCACACCACCTATGGAGCAGGCATAAGCCGTCATGAGCATCAAACCGGTAGCATATTTATAGGTGCGCAGATGGATGGTGCGCCCATTGGCTGCCAACATCTCGCGAATGGCTTCCAACAATCCCAAAGCAATGGGAAACATCATGGCTGCCGTAGCGGTGTTGCTAATCCAACCCGAACACAGCATGCAGGCCAAACCGATAGCCAGAAAGATGCGTCGCGGACTATCGCCCACCCATTTCATGGAAATAATGCCATAAGCAATACGCTTGTCGAGCCCATTGACCATCATCGCCTTGGCAATGATGAATCCTCCCATGAAGAGGAAAATCATCGGGTTGGCAAAAGCAGCAAAGGCTTCCTTCATCTTCACCACATTGCATACCACACACAGCGTTGGCCCCACAAGTGAGGTGACGGGGATAGGGATGGGTTCGGAAATCCACCACAAAGCCACCAATGTCATAATAGCCAGCAGTTTATGAGCCTCGGGCGTTAGTCCCTCAATAGGTGTTATCCACACCAAAAGGGCACACAACGGACCACATATAGCCCCAATAATCCTTCTTCTACGATCAAAGGTAGAATCTTTCTCAGTGGTTTCTTCAGGCTCCACTACCGAAGCCTCCCGACATGTAGGTTTGCTTTCCATAAATAGGTTGTTTAGTTCAAAGATATTCTCTGCAAATATAGGTATTTTATGGAATTAGAGCGAAAAAAAAGAAAAAAAAATCTATAAAAGCAACTAAGTTTATATAATAATTATTATCTTTGCGCTAACGGTGGTATTTTACGACTATCATCTACTCCAAGAACTATAAACTTAAATAATTCTAAGCAATATGGACAAGACTTTCGTTTTTATTATTTTTCTTGCTGTGGCCATTATACTTGTAGTATTCAATTATCTGCATAAGAGGCATATTCACTATAACCCCGATGACTTGCGCAAGAGTGTTCAGAAGATTCTTGAGAAACAAAACGGCAAACCTATCAACAAGGCGGACTTCTTAATTGAACTGAAGCGCGCATACCGCTGTTCGCACAAGGAAGCCAACTATCTTTTGGGTAAGGCCCGTGAACATGGTTTCGTGACATTGGTTGACGGCGAAGTACGACTCAAGGCATAAACGGGCCGGCTATCGCCATGTTACCATGATAATACCCGTATGTTCTTAACCTGTCTCATGTTGCCATGAGACATCTTCAAATAGTCATGAAAAAAAAAGCTGTTTTATTTTGTGGCGCAGTTTGGCTATGTACGGCCTCTGTATACGCATCCTCTTCAGCACCAGTGACGGAGGAACCTTTGTCTTCCCGACAGACTGATTTCATTAACCTTATCAACATCAAGAATGTGCCTACCGGCCCTTTGGTACGAGGCGAGGAACTCAATGTCTTTTCCGATATGGGGGCCTGGTCGGGCTATGCACTGCCCGTGAATGAGGTGGGACGTTATGCCAGCGCTTTTATAGGTCCTATGACCATGGACGGTAATGGTTGGATGGCCATCACCATGGCTCAACCAGTTCTTCGCGTGAATGGTAAGACCTTTAACATGGCACGTAGCGTACAGTACGCTCGATACCTCCCCGGCCGATTGGAACAGACTGCCGCTAACGAACAATTAGGATTCTTCACGGAACTCTGTTTTATTTCCTCGCGCACTGCTTTGGTAAGAGCCGTGATTGAGAACCGCAGCAACCAGCCCATCACGCTCACCTGGCTTTGGCAGGGTGGTGTTTTCCCCAAGGTTGCCACTTGTAGTTTTGACGGAACAACCATTACCGCCCGCCGTATCAAAGACTCTCTACAGATGACGACCCGCTTTCTTACAGCTTCGCATCTGAAACCAGTGGGCAAAGACAGCCTGTTAGTGACGGAGAAAAAAGATTGGGTGCTGCAACCAGGTGAGCGTTGTACGGCACACTACACCCAATCGATTACATTGCCCAAAGAGAAACTGGCTACAGAACTGGGCAAGTGGGAATCGGTGAATGTAGAAAGATGTTTTGAAGACAACGCAACACGCTGGAACAGGTGGCTTGCCCGTTTGCTTGATGGCAAGGGGCAGTATCTCAGCGACAACCTCTATCGCCGAATCATCGTAAAGGCCATGATAACTCTGAACAGTAATTGGCGTTCGGCAGCAGGCGACCTGCTGCACGACGGAAGTTTGCCATCCTATGTACGCTTCAACAAGGGCTTTTGGGCTTGGGACTCTTGGAAAATTGCATCGGGCAATGCCCTCTTTCATCCGGAGATGGCAAAAGATGAGATGCGCACCTTCTTTGACCATCAAGCTGCCAACGGCATGATAGCCGATTACATTGGCCGAAACAGTGCTTCCAACAACTGGCGTGATTCCAAACCTCCCCTTGCCACCTGGGGAACGATGAACGTTTACCGAGCTACAGGTGACAAGGAGTTTATTGCAGAAATGTTTCCCAAACTCCTCAAATACCACCGTTGGTGGTATGCAGACCGTGACCACGACGGCAATGGTATCTGTGAGTATGGCTCAACAGATGGCACTTTGATTGCTGCGGCATGGGAAAGCGGCATGGACAACGCTGTGCGTTTCGACGCTGCCAAGATGTTGCGTAATGGCGAGGGAGCATGGTCGATGAATCAAGAGAGCGTATGCTTGAACTCTTTCCTCTACATGGACAAGCAGCTTTTGGCCGAGATGGCAGACTTGTTAGGACAGAAGGAAACGGCCAAACAGCTGCGGGAAGAGGCCGAAAAGATAGGTAACTACGTACGCACGCAAATGTTTGACCCTGCCACAGGTGCTTTTTGCGACCGACGGCTGGGCACAGGTGAACTAATTCAAGGGATGGGTCCCGAATGCTGGTTACCGCTATGGGCAGGCATCGCCAATAAGGCGCAAGCCAAATCGGTAATGGAAATCATGATGGACCCCACTATGTTCAACTCCACATTACCTTTGGGAACACTGGCTGTCAGCCATCCACAATTCTGCCCCGTACGAGGCTATTGGAGAGGACCAGTATGGGTAGACCAAGTGTATTTCGGCATCGTAGGTTTGCAACGATATGGTTTCAAGAAAGAAGCCCACATGCTCACAGAGAAGTTCATACGCAATGCACAGGGGCTGATAGGAGACAAGCCTATACACGAGAATTACAATCCCTTGACAGGAGAAACACAACATGCGTCCAATTTCGGCTGGTCGTCGGCATTGATCATGAAGTTATTACTGGACAGATAAGTTTTTGTAAATGTCACATTGACTTAATGTCCTCCAAAAAGATAAAAAATTAAAAGGGATTATTCGTTTTTCTCTAAAAGAATCGGTATCTTTGCACGAAATTTTAAAAATGGCTCATATCCGACAATTTTCAAAGTTGGGGAGAGGGATTTTTAGATGCAATTCAAAACAATAAAGAAAAATTTTAGATGAACGTAATTACGAAAACAGTTCAATTGCCAGATGGAAGAACCATCTCGATTGAGACCGGAAAGGTTGCAAAACAGGCTGATGGTGCAGCTGTCCTGAGAATGGGCAACACCGTACTGCTCGCAACTGTTTGTGCAGCCAAGGATGCCGTTCCGGGTACAGATTTTATGCCTTTGCAAGTTGATTACCGTGAGCAGTATAGTGCCGCAGGACGTTTCCCCGGTGGTTTTACAAAACGCGAAGGCAAAGCCAGTGACAATGAAATCCTTACTTCCCGCCTTGTGGACAGAGCCCTTCGTCCGCTTTTCCCTTCAAACTATCACGCTGAGGTGTATGTACAGGTAATGCTGCTGTCGGCAGATGGTGTTGACCAGCCAGACGCTTTGGCTGGTTTTGCTGCTTCTGCGGCCATGGCATGCTCTGATATTCCCTTCGACTATCCTATCTCGGAAGTTCGTGTGGCACGTATCAACGGAGAATATGTCATCAACCCTACCTTCCAACAGATGGCCGATGCTGACATGGATTTGATGGTTGGCGCCACCAAAGACAACATCATGATGGTGGAAGGCGAAATGAAGGAGGTGACAGAGCAGGATTTGATTGGTGCCTTGAAGGCCGCTGCTGATGCCATCAAACCTATGTGTGAGCTTCAAGAGGAACTTTCAAAAGAATTGGGTACCGACGTAAAGCGCACCTACGACCATGAGATTAACGATGAGGACCTTCGCGAGCAAATTAAGAACGAGCTTTACCAGCCTGTTTATGAGGTAAACAAGCAAGCGCTGGAGAAGCATGCCCGCCAAGATGCTTTCGACAAGATATTGGCCGACTTCCTTGAGACATACGATGCCGCTCACACCGACCTTTCGGCTGACGACCTTGAGGAGAAGCATGCCGAGGCCACACGCTATTATGGTGATGTGATGCGTGATGCCATGCGTCGTTGTATTCTCGATGAAGGACTGCGTTTGGATGGTCGTAAGACGACAGAGATTCGTCCTATCTGGAGCGAAGTATCTGCACTCCCCATGCCGCACGGAAGTGCCATCTTCCAGCGTGGTGAAACCATGTCGCTCTCTACCTGTACACTGGGTACAAAACTGGACGAGAAACTTGTTGACGACGTATTGACAAGAGGCTACCAGCGCTTCCTGTTGCATTATAACTTCCCTCCCTTCTCAACAGGTGAGGCAAAAGCACAGCGTGGTGTAGGCAGACGTGAGATAGGTCACGGCCATCTGGCATGGCGCGGCTTGAAAGACCAGATTCCTGCAGAATTCCCTTATACCGTGCGCCTCGTGAGCCAAATTCTTGAATCGAACGGTTCTTCTTCCATGGCCACAGTATGTGCCGGTACACTGGCTTTGATGGATGCCGGCGTGCCCATGAAGAAACCTGTATCGGGTATTGCCATGGGACTCATCAAGAATCCCGGCGAAGACAAGTATGCTGTGTTGAGTGACATTCTCGGTGACGAGGACCACTTGGGCGACATGGACTTCAAGACTACAGGTACACGGGATGGTTTGACAGCGACACAGATGGACATCAAGTGCGATGGTTTGAGTTTCGAGATTCTGGAGCAGGCATTGATGCAGGCTAAAGCCGGACGTGAGCACATCCTGAACAAGATGATGGAGACCATCTCTGAGCCTCGCGCAGAACTGAAGCCGCAGGTTCCCCGTATTGTGGCACTGGAGATTCCGAAGGAATTTATTGGTGCTGTTATTGGTCCGGGCGGAAAGATTATCCAGCAGATGCAGGAAGACACGGGGGCTACCATTACCATTGACGAAGAAGATGGTGTGGGCAAAGTGCAGGTATCAGCTCCCAACAAAGAGAGCATCGACGCTGCACTGGCTAAGATTAAGGCTATTGTGGCTGTTCCCGAAGTGGGCGACATTTACGAAGGAACCGTGCGTTCTATCATGCCTTATGGCTGCTTCGTAGAATTCCTTCCCGGTAAGGATGGCTTGTTGCACATCAGCGAAATAGACTGGAAGCGCTTGGAGACTGTAGAAGAGGCCGGCATTAAAGAAGGTGACAAGATTCAAGTGAAATTATTGGAGATTGACCCGAAGACAGGCAAATACAAACTCTCTCATCGTGTGCTCTTGGAAAAGCCGGAAGGCTATCAGGAACGTCCGGAGCGTCGTCCTCGCCCAGAGCGTGGTGAGCGTCGTCCTCGCCAGGAACGCCCGGAGCGTAGTGAGCGTCGTCCTCGTCAGGAACGCCGTGATTCAGCAGAATAAATGCAATAATGATAACAATTCTCTTCCCCGCATCCTTTCGGATAGCGGGGATTTTTTTTAGCATACTGGAAAAAAACATGGATGTGTATTTGTTTTTGCTCTTGATTTTGCGTACATTTGCAGAATAAAGACACCTATTAATATATTATAAATTTATTACTGCACATAAATAATGAACAAAGCGATGAATCAGTATCTACGAAGAATGCTTGTACTGTCTGCAATAGCATGGTCAGTAAGCGGATGGGCGTGGGCACAAAAAGCCGACAAGAAGATGGAGGCTGCCAAAGAAGCTGCACTTGCCACAATCAATATAGACGCGGCAAAGGCACATATCGGTTTTCTTGCCAGCAACCCCCTACGAGGCAGGAAAGCGGGCAGCAACGATGCAAGGGTTGCTGCTCAATACATCAAGTCAATGCTCATACAATGGGGCATAGCACCTCTTGGAGATGAATACGAACAGCCTTTCTCGGCTTATAGTATGGAATGGCAGAAAAAGAAACCTTATTATGTGGATCCGGACTCCATTACCAAGTTGAAAGGCATGACACACCGGAAACTCAACATGGCCAACGTGTTGGGCATGATACCAGGAAAGAACCGTGCTGAATATGTGATTGTTGGAGCACACTTTGACCACTTGGGACTGGACCCGGACTTGGATGGCGACCAGATATACAACGGTGCTGACGACAATGCTTCAGGTGTGAGTGCCGTGCTACAAATAGCCAAAGCCTTCGCACAGTCGAACATTGTGCCGGAACGCAACGTGATATTTGCTTTCTGGGACGGTGAGGAGATTGGCCTGTTGGGCTCGAAATTCTTTGTACAGAACTGTCCTTTTATCAGTCAGGTGAAAGGGTATCTGAACTTTGATATGATAGGACGTAACAACAAACCTGAGAATCCGGCCTATATGGTGTATTTCTATACGGCTGCTCATCCGGCTTTCGGAGAATGGCTCAAAAAAGACATACAGCAATATGGCTTGCATCTTGACCCCAGCTATCGCGCTTGGGACAACCCTGTGGGAGGCAGCGACAACGGTTCGTTTGCACGTAAGAATATTCCGATTATCTGGTATCACACAGACGGTCATCCCGACTATCACCAACCCGGTGACGAAGCAGAGAAGATAAACTATGAGAAAGTGGTAGACATCACAAAAGCCTCTTTCCTGAATATGTGGAACTTTGCCAATATGGCAAGCTATTAACTCTTCCACCCATACTTACCGTTATAATCGGTTTATCCACGTCTATCCCATCGTAAACGGTCGACAGCTCAACCCCATACGCATCAACTGGTTTGGCACAGATGGCAAAGACTTTATCCATTAACCCACATCAAAACTTATTATTAAGATGAACATTCGTAATTACCTAAGCACCTTGGCCGTAGCCCTCACCCTGCCCATGCAGGCACAGACAGAGGCACCCGCCCCCATCGCACCCTTGCCCTCTACACATCAAGTGGCATGGCAACAATTAGAAACCTACGCCTTCATCCATTTCGGTCCTAACACCTTCGGCGACCGTGAGTGGGGCTATGGCGATGCTCCCTTGGAAAGTTTCAACCCCACCCGACTCGACTGCGAGCAATGGGCACAAACTCTGAAAGCCGCAGGTATGAAGGCTGTGATCATCACCGCCAAGCATCATGATGGTTTCTGCCTGTGGCCCACCAAATACACAGATTACAGCATACGCAACACTCCCTACAAAGAGGGTAAAGGTGACATTGTACGGGAACTGGCCGATGCCTGCCGCAAATATGGTTTGAAATTCGGTGTGTATCTATCACCCTGGGACCGTCATCAGGCTTTCTATGGCACCGACCTTTATCGGGAATATTTCTACGCTCAACTTGAGGAATTGCTCACACAATATGGCGATATCTTTGAAATATGGTTTGACGGTGCCAATGGAGGTGATGGCTACTATGGAGGAGCACGCGAAACACGCACCATAGACCGCCGTACTTACTATGATTTCCCTCGTGCTTACCGCATGCTGGAGAAATATCAGCCGCAGGCTATCATCTTCTCCGACGGAGGTCCTGGCTGCCGCTGGGTAGGCAATGAAAATGGCTATGCAGGCGCTACCAACTGGTCGTTCCTGTGGAAAGATAAGGTATATCCGGGCTATCCTAACTACCGGGAACTGCAATATGGCCATGCCGATGGCGACGCTTGGATTCCCGCAGAGTGCGACGTTTCTATCCGCCCGGGATGGTTCTACCATGAGCGTGAGGACGACAAGGTGAAGAGTGTGGAACATCTTGTTGACCTTTATTACCGTAGTGTAGGACACAATGCCACCATGTTGTTGAATATGCCGGTGAACAAAGAAGGACGAATCCATCCTATCGACTCGGCAAGAATCATAGCCTTCCACAACCAGATTACCAGCGAGCTGAAACACAACCTGGCACAAAAGGCTTCGATAAAGGCCTCTCAGACGCGCGCTAAGGCCTTCGCGCCTGCCATGCTGACCGATGGCAACTATGATACTTATTGGAGCGTAGCAGACGATTGCAAGGAGCCTTCTCTCACCATTAACTTCCGTGGCAAGACATCCATCAACCGACTGATGTTGCAGGAATATATCCCATTGGGACAGCGCGTGCAGCAATTTGTCGTTACCTACAAGCAGGGCAAAGAGTGGCTACCTATCAAACTGAATGAGGAAACCTCTACCATTGGCTATAAACGTTTGCTCCGCTTTAAGGCCATCTCTACGCAAGCACTACGCATCACCTTCAAGGCTTCAAGAGGACCCGTATGCATCAGCGAGATTGGCGCCTATTACGCACCCAATGCACAGGAGAGCTATGTCGAGAAGATGGAAGAGGTGAAGAGCTTGCCTTTCACCGCTACCCCACAAGGAGACCATGAGGTATGTTTCGACTTGGGCAAGGCGCAACAAGTAAAGGCTTTCTACTATTTGCCCGACCAGCAGCCCCAACACGAAGGACTGGTGGCTAATTACGAACTCTATGTGGGCAAGGAGAAAGGAGCGCTGACACGCGTAGCGGCTGGAGAGTTCTCTAATATCCGCAACCATCCTATCATGCAGGAAGTGCATTTCAAGCCCACAGAAGGACGCTATATCGTTCTGAAAGCCACTCGCATGGTAAAAGATGGCGAGGCGCTGAAATACGACAAGATAGCCATCCAATAACAACTGATTCTCACGAACCCTTTCATTACAATAAAAGACTATGTTAACAAGATTGAACAAATGGCTATGCCTGGCCATCCTTACAGGCTTGTTGCCACTTTCGTTGCTGGCAAAAAAAGAAATCCTTCCTTATAAGAACCCGGCACTAAGCGTAGAGGAGCGTGTTAACGATTTGCTGGCCCGTATGACATTGGCAGAGAAAATCGGACAGCTACGCTGCACGCTGGCATGGAACTATTATGATATTATTGGTGACAAGGTGGAACCTTCGGCCTCTTTTAAGAAAGACATCGCAGAAGGAAACATTGGTATGCTGTGGGCTACCTATCGGGCAGACCCTTGGACACAGAAGTCATTGGAAAATGGCCTCAACCCTGTTTTGGCTGCCAAGGCAGGCAATGCGCTTCAGCGTTATGTGATGGAACACACACGCCTGGGCATTCCACTCTTCTTAGCCGAAGAAGCTCCTCACGGGCACATGGCTATCGGCACAACGGTGTTTCCAACAGGTCTTGGTCTGGCTGCCACATGGTCGCCAGCCAGCGCTGAAGCCATGGGGCGCGTTGTAGCCAAAGAAGTTCGTTTGCAAGGTGGACATATCAGCTATGGCCCGGTACTCGATTTGAGCCGTGACCCCCGCTGGTCGCGCGTTGAAGAGAGCATGGGAGAGGATCCTGTGCTGACAGGTGTTATGGGAGCTTCTTTGGTAAAGGGATTAGGAGGTGGCCATCTCGATATGCCCTATAGCACCCTTGCCACACTGAAGCATTTTATTGCCTACGGAACGACAGAGGGGGGACAGAACGGCAACCAATCTATTGTTGGACAACGCGACATGCTGCAAAATTTCCTGCCGCCATTTAAACAAGCTGTAGACGCGGGAGCTTTGTCTGTAATGACATCTTACAACTCGCTCGATGGCATGCCTTCAACAGCCAGCAAGGACCTTTATTCCGATATGCTGCGCAAGCAATGGGGCTTCAAAGGTTTTGTGGTTTCTGACCTCTACAGCATAGACGGTATTTGGGAAACACACCATGTGGCAGCAACCTTGCAAGAAGCCGCCCGTATGGCTTTGGAAGCCGGTGTGGATGCAGACCTTGGTGCCAGAGCTTATGCAACACTGGAAGAGGCGGTGAACAAAGGTATCGTATCGGAAAAAATCATCGACCAAGCCTGTGCTCGCATCCTGCGACTCAAATTCGAGATGCAACTCTTCGACCGCCCTTATGTTGATGTGAAGGCTGCAGCGCAAGTGGGCTGCGAGGAACACGGTAAAATAGCCCTCGAAACAGCCCGTAAGCTTGTTACCCTTTTGAAGAACCAAGGGCAGATACTGCCGCTCCGAAAGGATATGAAAGTGGCTGTGGTGGGTCCGAATGCCGACAATGTTTACAACATGCTGGGCGATTATACTTCGCCTCAACCCACCGGTCATGTGAAAACTATTCTCGATGGTGTCCGTACAAAGGTTGCAGCAGATAATATTCGGTACGTAAAGGGATGCGCCATTCGGGACACTACCAACTGCGATATAGCCGCAGCCGTAGCCGCAGCACGGCAATCGGATGTGGTGATAGTGGCTGTAGGCGGTTCGAGTGCACGTGATTTCAAGACAAGCTACAAGGCTACAGGAG
This sequence comes from uncultured Bacteroidales bacterium, assembly GCA_945837185.1. GTDB lineage: Bacteria > Bacteroidota > Bacteroidia > Bacteroidales > Bacteroidaceae > Prevotella. The sequence goes on from CAMAMZ010000030.1 coordinate 13,219, forward strand.
CCGCTGAAGCTGATATCACCTCTGTGAGCGATATGGATTGCGGAGAGGGCTACGACCGTGCCACACTTTCCTTGCTGGGAAAGCAACAGGCATTATTGGAAGCCTTGCATAGCACGGGCAAGCCCATGGTGGTAGTATATATAGAAGGTAGACCACTCGACAAATCGTGGGCTGCTGCTCATGCGGACGCCTTACTCACGGCTTATTATCCCGGACAAGAGGGCGGTATTGCCATTGCCGATGTGTTGTTTGGCGACTATAATCCCGCAGGAAGACTCCCCATCTCGGTGCCGGCAAATATTGGTCAATTGCCTGTTTATTACAACAAGAGAGCCCCACTGCCCCACAATTATGTTGAAATGTCTGCCAAACCTTTGTATGCTTTCGGTTATGGTTTGAGCTACACAACATTCAGCTATGCAAACCTGCAGATTGTAGATGAGGGGAACCGTTGCTTCCGTATTACATGCAACGTAACCAATACGGGAGATTGTGACGGTGAGGAAGTGGTGCAACTCTATATGCACGACCAAGTGGCCTCTGTGGTACAACCACTGCAACAACTCAAGCGGTTCGACCGAATACAGCTGAAAAAAGGCGAAACAAAACAAGTGTCATTTCGTCTTACGGATGAAGACTTCCGTCTTGTGAACCGGGAAATGCAGTACGTTACGGAACCTGGTGATTTTGAAATCATGGTAGGTGGCTCGTCGGATAACATTGTCCTTAAAGGCACCCTCACCGTGCAATAAGCCCTTCACACAGGGTAAAGCGTAGCGACAAAGAAGGGGGCAACTACTCACGTAGCTGCCCCCTCTTTTTGCTGAGTGGTAAATACACGTTTAACAAATTTACTCAGCTGTATAGATGCCTAATTCTTTCCAGTTATTGCCATCGGTGCTGCTCTCAATTGTTTTCGCCCATGTCGACAATGACAACTTGAGTCTTGCCATCGGCACCATCAGCACGGAGCTGAGGACCATTGGTCACGTTGTTGTCAAAGATGTCGGCCACAGCAATATCGGTACCTGTGTCGTACCAGGCTGCACATCCGCTGTAGTCGGTAAGCAGCGTTCCCACAACCTCGCTGGCCGAAGAGATGGATTTGATGCTCTTTTCCTGCGTATTGACAATAATATAGCCTATGCCACGCTCCTCGCTGGTTTTACCAGGTCCGGCCACTGGCGTGATGCGGAGAGGTAGCAGTAGGTCTTTTCTGTAAGCGACGCCAAAGAACTCTCATTGAGACTTATCTTTACCGGATCGGTTGCACTGTATTGACCCTTTTGGATGGTTAGGGTGGTAGCCGACAGGGTGCAGGCTCCTGCAGGCATTGCTACATAGGCTGTGCCGTGGGTGGCATTGTATTCATCGACCAGAGCGGCATCTGTTTCAACAGTCACCTTTGTGTCTTGTGTCATAGCACGGGTGCTGTTTACTGCGAAGGTGGCAGAAAGTTCGGCTAAAGACACGCTGTGTTTCAGCAAAAGACGATCTTCGTATTAGTACAAGAAACTTTCTGCTACAACGAAATGGGGCTTTTTGTTTCACGAAAGAGACTTTCTGTTCAAACAGGGAGCTGTAACAGGATTATAATCGTGCTGTAACACAATCGTAATATCTGTTCCCTACCTTTGTCGCGCAAACCTATTTTATTTCATTTATGATATCTTTAAGGAAGCATGTTATGATTTGGGGCTGTATTATGCTACAAATCGCAGTAGATGCCAGCGCTCAAACAGACTGGAAAATTACCTCACCACGGCTTGGGGGAACACTCCGGTCAAAGTACGAATACCAAACTTCTGAAGGGGAAGGAAGATTTGAAGTGCGTACGGCACGTATCAACGTTCAAGGAGAAGTAACTCCTATGGTAGCCTACAAAGCGGAAATAGACCTCTGTGATGAAGGCAGCATCAAGATGCTCGATGCTTACACAACTATCACACCGGTAAGAGCATGGCAGTTTACGATTGGTCAGATGCGTGTTCCCTTTACAATTGACGCACACCGTTCGCCACATCTGCAGTATTTTGCCAACCGTTCCTTTATAGCCAAACAGGTTGGTAACATTCGAGACGTGGGTGCAAAGATTGGTTGGCGACCTGCTGCGGCTTTTCCTATCATCGTAGAATTGGGAGCCTTCAACGGATCCGGACTCACCAATCAGAAGGATTATTGGACTAACAGTACGAACTTCTCTGGGAAGACACAATTGTTGTTACCCTGCGGACTTAATGTCGTACTCAGTGTGCAGAAGATTAAGCCTGCAGAAACGGTTGTCATGATGTATGACGGTGGTATCACTTATCATCATGGTGGGTTTGTAGCTGAAGCAGAATATCTGTACAAGCACTATGCCGACGGTGCCTTCCATCCCGTTCACGCCTTTGATGGCTTTATCAATTACGACATACCTTTTAAAAAAGGACCCTTTAGCAAGATTTCTCCCCTTGCACGTTTCGATTATATGAGTGATCATAGTGATGGCTATCGCTACATAGATGGTAAGCAAAACACGGAAGGCAACCTTATCGTGAACGACTATCGAAGAGGACGTGTAACAGGTGGTGTAACATTAAGTTTTGCCAAACCCTTCGTTAGCGATATTCGCGTGAATTATGAGAAGTATTTTTATGGTCACAATGGCATTCCTAAACCATCAGAAAAAGATAAGGTGGTTATAGAATTCGTAACCCATTTCTAATACTTAACTCTGCAAGATTTAAGCCAAATAGATTCTTCTCAGAAAGAGTTAAGCCTAACAAGATTCTTCTCAAAAAGAGTTAAGCCTTGAAGATTCTTCTCAGAAAGAGCTAAGCCAACAAGATTTAACGCTGCAATATTCAATCCGGTAGGAGGTAAACGCTAATCATAAAAGGCGTTTGCCTCCTATTTTTATGTTTACATACGTCCCACACCCACATACATGCCGTTCAGCATACAGCGGTTTCAGACTTTCTTATCTCACGATGAACATTTCCAACTCATACGCCATCCCCACTAAATTTCTACAGACCCATGAACACCCTTGCCTTGGGCTATGTGATTCCCGCTATTAGGGCTCACTCGGGAC
>CAMAMZ010000031.1 GCA_945837185.1 uncultured Bacteroidales bacterium
CGTGACCCCATGCGTGACAGGCATGTATTCTAACCAGCTGAACTAACGCACCTTAGAGCCTTGTTTCTTAATTGCGAGTGCAAAGGTAAGCATTTTATTTCTTACCTCCAAATATTTGGGGATATTTTTTAGAGAATATTTTGCATCATGCACGCATCATGGTAATTTTTCCCATCCCACAGCCAGTCAGCCAGCACTTTATCGGCCTTGAACCCCATACTTTCAAACATGCTACGGGCAATGCTGTTCCTGCAATCTATGATTACATACAGCTGGTGCAGATGCCATACACTGCGGGCATAGTCGATGATTTTCTCGATAGCAGCACGTGCATAACCTTTATGACGGTGTTGGCACACTATCACGATACCTATTTCAGCCCGCAGGTGTTGCGGATTGAAGTTTACGACATCCACGATACCTACCGTTTCACCCATCGCATTTTCTATCATCATACGAACCTGATTGTCGGTATATATATCATGGGCGGCATGGGCTATATAATCATGCAGCGCATAACGGGAATAAGGCACATTGGTATTTCCCACATCCCATAGGGTGCGATCGTTCTCGATATGGTATAACATATCTAAGTCTTCCGGCTCCATGGCACGCAAGCGTACTGTAGGTAGTTCTCTCTTCATTGGTATACACATTTATCTGTTATCATAACTCCCCATTCGGGATGAAACATGGCCAGTTTAAAGGGGTGTGCCGACGCCAAGCGAAGTGTCTGCATCATCTCTGTATAAACAACAGTGGAACAATCGTAAACCACATAGACGTTCCCACTATCCTTGTCAGAGGGACAGGCAGCTGCTATAGCCGCATCGACATCTTCATATACCTTCAAGGAACGTTGCTGCATGAAATCATGAAAAGCCTGTTGATGAACAGGTGCCACTTTCGACACGAAGCAGCAGACTTCCGCTTGGCTATGCCTACCCCACCCTATCCGTTTCCTGCATTTTTGTATCTCTATTCCTGCCATCACCGAGAGGGCCTTCAAACACACGGCTCCCTTGATGGCCCATCGCAAAAAAGACATCATTTGGGCATAATGTTTTCGTAGGAAGATGAGCATGGCATCGTAGAATACATACACATAACGATAAGAGGTGCGTTTCGTGCTCTCACCTTTGTAGTGTATGATGTCTAAGGGTAGATACCAGTTCTCCCAACCCCCTTTGCACAAACGGCAGGAGAGGTCGATGTCTTCACCATACATAAAGAAATCTTCATCGAGCAACCCTATATCCTGCAAGGCCTCACGACGAAGCATGCAGAAGGCACCACTCACTATCTCTATGCGTGCCACCGCATCCCAAGGCAAATAACTCATATAATACTTGCCCATGCGATGATGGTGGGGAAAGCGTTCGCACAAGCCACTCATCTTGAAGAAGGCTGTAAGCGGATCGGGGATGCCGCGCCTCGACTCTTTGGCCACCTTGCCATCGGCATGCAACATCCGCACGCCGGCAGCTCCTGATAGAGGTCTACTATCCATAAACGCCAATAGGTTGGCAATCACCTTTTCGCCTACTAAAGTGTCGGGATTGAGCAACAACACATACTGACTGCTACTCTCACGAATGGCAAGGTTGTTGGCTTTGGCAAAACCTAAGTTCTGCGTGTTGGCTATGATGCGCACCTCAGGGAATTGCGCACGAACAAATTCTACTGAGCCATCGGTAGAGGCATTGTCGACAACCACTACTTCCGACGCTATCCCTTCCAAGCCCTTGAACAAGCTCTCGAGACACTGGGCAAGATAGTATTTTACGTTGTAACTAACTATGACTACCGTCAGTTTCATTATGACAACGTGATGACGACGGATAGATAAAGAAGAGGGTGAGGAGCAAGATTATGCCCATGTAGCCAAAGGCGGGGTGCATGAAAAGGTAATACAACACCACGTTGCACACCATAGGCAGGCAGAGCATCAACAAGCGAAGTGTGCCCCACAGCAACAAGCCGCTCCCTTGGGGCGCCCTCACCAACTGGCGACGCACAAAGGCCCATTTGAACAGACGAAGGGCTACGGGTATGACACAGATGCTCACAATCTCCATGATGGTGAGGAAATAAAACTCCGTTATCTTGTCGCATGCCAACGTGCCTTCAGGAAGCAGCCCTCCCTCAAACAAGCCCGCTGTCAAGGCAACAATACCCACGGCTACCCATACTATCCATAACAACCTTTTCCTAACTTGTTCCATTTTCCTATACCTTATTATATATATACCTTATTATATATATCACCTATACCTTATGATACTATATGATTCTTTCCTTATACGGTTCCGAAGGGTGTGCGGTTGAGAATAGAGCGGCCCAAGGTTATTTCGTCGGTATATTCCAGTTCGTCGCCCACCGATACGCCTCTGGCTATAACGCTTACCTTTACACCCGTGTGGGCCAGTTTGCGCGAGATAAAGAAATTGGTGGTATCACCTTCCATGGTAGGGTCTAAAGCCAATATTACCTCATTGATGCCTCCTTTCTCTACACGCTCTACCAACGAGGCTATCTCCAAATCGCCAGGGGCAATGCCATCCATGGGCGATATGATGCCTCCCAACACATGATAAAGCCCTCTGAACTGCTGTGTGTTCTCCACCGCAATCACATCCTGCACATTCTCCACCACACAAAGGGTGGAAGCATCTCTGCTCGCATCGGCACAAATGGGACAGATATCGGTGTCGCTGATGTTATGACACATACAGCAATGCTTGATGTCACGACGCATCAAAGCCACCGCCTCGGCAAAACCGTTGACACTCTCCTCGTCCTGTCGCAACAAATGCAGCACAAGGCGCAAGGCTGTCTTGCGCCCTATACCCGGCAGTTTGGCAAACTCTCCCACTGCCCTTTCCAGTAATTTCGATGGATATTTCTGTTCCACCCTATGCTGTATGTTAATCGTCGAAAAGATAGATGCCCACACCTATCTTAAATCCCACGGTAGAAAAGTCACTTTTCCTAAAGGAATGGTCATAATAGGCAGCCGGCTCAAGTGTGACAGAGCGGTTGAGGAAGAAGGCATAGCCCAATTCCATTCCGGGCATCACATCATTGTAATTATGGTCGGCATGCAGGAATTTTCCTGTCAATCCCAGATACAAACCGTTCTGCACGATATAATAACGCAGTCCTAAGCCGGCAGAAAGACGATCGGACACTGTTTCGGAACCATTGTGATCCAACGATACTTTGCTGAGCAGCATCCAATTGTCGGTGAAGAAATAACCCGCCTTGGCCTCCAAGCCAATGTTGAAACCATTCTTTCCATTGTAATTCATATCCAGTCCTGTGAGGGATGCACCCAAATAGACTTTACCTTCACCAAACTGTGCCTTGGCAACAACACAAGTCAGTGTCATGGCCAGCAAGAACAACACCTTTTTCATTTCTTACAATTATTATGATTAAACTTTCTATACCAATTTATGAAGAACAGGCATACGATACCTGTCAACCCGCATCCCAACGCAATGTAGAAGGTGAAACCCAAATTAAACGCATTCAGACGGAACAGGAGATAGGAACTGCACACTACTGTCATCAACAGGGCAGGCAACAAGGTGATGACAAAGGGCTTGTGGTGACGAGCCAGATAAACCGTCAGCGCCCAAAGAGTGAACACCGACAAGGTTTGGTTAGCCCATCCGAACCACTGCCACAGGGCATTGAAACCATCCGGATTCTCCATTTGCCATACCAAGAGCGCAATGACCATCACAAACATAGGAATGGCTATCAGGAAGCGTTTGCTCAGTTTTTGCTGTCCGATATGAAAAGACTCGGCAATGATGAGACGGGCAGAGCGCAATGCGGTATCACCACTTGTGATAGGTGCTGCCACCACACCCAGCACAGCCAGCAAGCCTCCCAACAGGCCCAACCATCCGGTACAAACCTGTTGCACTACTGTGGGTGCCGAGAAATACTGTATCAAGGTCTTGCCATTTTCCGTGCCTGCCTGCGAGAGGAAAGCCTGTACCATATTGGCATCGACCACTTCGCGCCAGCCACCGCAATAGAAGAAATAAGAAGAGACGGAAGCCCAGATGAGCGCTACAACACCCTCTGTTATCATGGCACCATAGAAGATGGGGCGCCCCATACCCTCTGATTTCAGGCAACGTGCCATCAACGGACTCTGTGTAGCGTGGAAACCGCTAATGGCTCCACAGGCTATTGTGATGAACATGCAGGGGAATATGGGATTGCGTGTTACAAAGCTGTCGGTTCCCAACAACGATGTGGGCTCATTCAAATTGCATGCAGGGAGATTGCTCCACAACTCTGGGATGGGAGGCATCTTTACAAAGAGTACTACCAAAAGTGCCAAAGCCATGAATATCAGAGCAAAAGCAAACAAAGGATAAAGTTTGCCTATCAGTTTGTCGATAGGAAGCATCGTGGCAAAAATATAATACAGGAAAATCAGCAGCACCCATGTCAAGGTGTCGAAACAGAAGTCTTTCAACAACAAGGCAGGACTATACACAAAGACGGCTCCTACCATGAGCAACAGGAAGACGGAGAAAACCAACATGACCTGTTTCATGCCATTGCCCAGAAACATACCTATCAACTTGGGCAAACCCGCACCATTGAAACGCATGCTCAACATGCCTGAGAGATAGTCGTGCACAGCACCGGCAAAGATGCTGCCCAACACAATCCACACATAGGATGCCGGACCATACCAGGCACCCATGATAGCGCCAAACACAGGACCCGTACCGGCAATATTGAGAAACTGAATCATATATACTTTCCAGTTTGGCAACACCATGTAGTCAACCCCATCAGCCATCAACGTGGCAGGCGTTGGACGCTTATCGGGAGCAAATACGCGCTCCACGATTTTTCCATAAATGAAATAGCCCGCCACAAGGGCAAGCAATGCTATAACAAATGATATCATTTTCCCTTATTTCTTTAAATATCCATGCAAAGATAGTGCTTTAATTGGGAAATACAAAAAAACTATTTACCTTTGTGCAAAATTTAAATATGATACGAGTTTTTCTTTTATTGTATATTCTTTCCTTCACCCTCATGGCAAAGGGACAGCTCTTGTTAGGAATGGAATCGCCCAAATATGAAAGTAGGGCGGTGTGGCTTACGACTATTGGAGGCATCGACTGGCCGCACTCCTATGCACAAAGTAGCCGCACTATCCAAAAGCAACAGGAGGAGCTACGCACGATTCTTGACCAACTGCAGCAAGCTGGTGTGAATCAGGTACTCCTGCAAACCCGTATCCGTGCCACAACCCTCTACCCTTCCAGCCTTGAGCCTTGGGACGGCTGCTTGAGTGGCATACCCGGCAAGTCGCCCGGTTATGATGCACTGGCTTTTGCCATTGACGAGTGTCATCGAAGGGGTATGGAACTGCATGCCTGGATAGTGACCATTCCTATCGGGAAATGGGAATCGGCCGGTTGCAGGCAATTGCGCAAACGCTATCCGGCAATCGTCAAAAGAATTGGCCCCGACGGCTTCATGAATCCGGAAAAGGCGCAAACAGCTCATTATCTGGCCGACTTATGTGAAGAAATTACCCGTAAGTATGATGTAGATGGTATACATCTCGACTACATACGCTATCCGGAGACATGGAAACTCAAGGTGTCGGCCCACCAAGGGCGCCAGTATATCACGCATATCGTGGAAACCATCTACCAGCGTGTGAAAGCCATCAAGCCTTATGTGAAACTGAGCTGTGCCCCGATAGGCAAGCACGATGATCTGGCCCGCTATTCCAGTTTCGGTTGGAATGCCTTTAGCCGTGTGTGTCAAGATGTGCAAGGCTGGCTACGCCAAGGACTGATGGATCAGATTTTCCCGATGATGTACTTCCGAGGCCAACAGTTCTATCCTTTTGCCATAGATTGGCACGAGCAGTCGTGCGGACGTATCATCACACCGGGATTGGGCATCTATATGCTCGACCCACGTGAGAAAGACTGGTCGTTGGATGTGGTGACCCGCGAGATGTCGCTCTTGCGGCAATATGGCATGGGGCATGCCTATTTCCGCAGCCGTTTCCTTACGAATAATGTCAAGGGCATTTACGATTACGTATGCCACTTCGACCGCACACCGGCCTTGGTTCCTCCTATGACATGGGCCACCTCACACCGTCCTGCCGCTCCCACAGCATTGGAAAACAAACAGGGCATCTTGTCATGGCAGCATGAAGGAAGAGCCCATGGCGACACCTTATATAATATATATGCGAGCGACAAGTATCCTGTCGATACTGAACGAGGGGAGCATTTGATAGCAGCGAAAGTGCGCAACACCACCATCACCCTTCCTGCACAAGGGAGGCAGCCATGGTTCTATGCCGTGACAGCTACCAACCGCTATGGCATAGAGAGTGCTGCTTGTCAGCAGGCGCCCCCTCCCCCACACCCTGCTGCTTCTGCCGACATGCTTGCATGTGAGGGTAGATGGCTGACTTTGCCTTCCCGTCCTTCTGATGTGAAGGAAAACACGCTTCTGGTTGTAGAGGATGCTTACGGACGACAGGTGAAAGTCATTCCCTGGAAAGGAGAGCGAACCGATGTCAGCATGTTGGAAAACGGCATCTACCGCTTGCGGAGCATCAGCGCTACAGGCAGGAGTCATCATTGGGGATTTTTCCGCATTTCCCGATGAATCATCTATTTTTTCAGCAATTCATTTGCTTAATTCCGTCGAATTATCTATATTTGCAACAACATACAATGAACACTTAACCTCTTTTAACGGTGCAACATGCAAGTTCTGTGCTGAAGCAGCATTTAAAGGAGCAAAGTGTTTATTATAAAATTTGAAAAAAACAGGAAAATGATGAAAACAATGAAACAGATTCCCACGATGCTCGTGGCACTCATGGCAGCCATGCTGTCATTCACCTCATGTAACACCGAAAGTGACAACTATCAACTCACCGAAGAGGAGATTCAGAAAGGCTTCCTTACCGTGGCTGGTTACTATGATGGTAAAGTGATATTCCAGAAAAACTTAGCAGACGGTTCTACCACTATCAAAGCCGACTCACTGGACGTGTCGTGGAGAATTGACACCGATAGCACCTTGACGATTTATCATCTTCCTGCCAGTTCGCTCTGCGAGTTTATCAGCAACGACCAGAAAGAATTGAAAGAAGCGCTCACAAGAGCTACCCCACAAACATTGGAGTGCCTGATAGGCTTTGTGCAGCTTAACCCTATCGGGTTCCTCGTTAACCCCAAACCTATCACCTACGATGTGGAATATGGCGGGCAATGGCATAAGGTTGAATTCCGCTTCTGGATTAACAGCTACAGTTCTTGTGGCATATACAATACCGCAGACCGTTCGCTGAGCATGCAGGTGCTGATGGGTGCTATTTTCGTAGATGGTGAACAGAAAAACAGCTACCTGACAGAATCGGTTGTTCCGCTTATCTTCAAGAATAAAATTTGAGTTTTTTCTTGAACTTTCCCCATACACGTGCAACTCTCTTTTAGAAAGTTGCACTTTTTTTATATAAAAATTGCAGATGAAAGGCAGAGTATCAAAAAATATCACTACCTTTGCCTATCTTAATCATTTAAATTGGTATTATGGATTGGTTAATTAATCTTTTTACGCAACAAGATTCGGTGGCACATATTGTGTTGCTGTTCTCCTTGGTGATTGCCATTGGCGTTTTGCTGGGCAAAATCAAGGTAGGCGGCATCTCATTGGGTGTAACCTTTGTGCTTTTTGCCGGTATTCTGGCAGGTCACATCGGTTTCACGGCCACACCGTCGACCTTAACCTTCATGCAAGACTTCGGACTGATTCTCTTTGTCTTCATGATTGGTTTGCAGGTAGGTCCCGGTTTCTTTGAGAGTTTCAAGAAAGGCGGTGTCACGCTCAATCTGCTCTCAACAGCCACCATCTTGCTCGACGTAGCGGTTATGTTTGCTTGCTACTTTCTTTTCTTCGACACCAGCAATCCTGTCAACCTGCCTATGATGGTAGGTACATTGTATGGTGCAGTGACCAACACGCCTGGTTTGGGTGCGGCCAACGAGTCGCTCAACTCAGTATTCCCGGCCGGACAGATTCCTCCCATTGCTTCAGGTTATGCTTGCGCATATCCGCTTGGCGTTTTGGGCATTATAGGTGCCACCATCGCCATTCGCTACATCTGCAAGATTAAACTGGAGAAAGAAGACCAGCAGTTGCAGGATCTGGAGGCGGCAAATCCTCATGAGCAGCCTTACCAGATGCACCTTAGGGTGAACAACAGCTATCTGGCAGGAAAGAAGCTCATTCAGATTTCAGAGTTCCTGAACCGCGACATGGTTTGCTCAAGGCTCATCCATGACGGTCAGATTATCATCCCCAACCGCAATACGGTATTCAATATGGATGATGAAGTGAACATTGTGTGCGCTGTGCATGATGCCGAGGCCATCCGTGCCTTTATCGGTCCGGTAGTGGAAACGCCTTTCCCGGAAGACGATGAGAAGCAACCCATGGTGTCAAGACGCATTGTGGTTACCAATCCCGCTGTCAACGGCAAGACATTGGGCAAGATGCACTTCTCAAGTGTGTATGGTGTGAATGTGACACGTATCACCCGTCAGGGCATGGATCTCTTTGCCAGTCGTAACCACCATTTCCATATTGGCGACCGCATCATGGTTGTGGGTCCGGAAGACAATGTAAACCGTGTGGCTGACTTGATGGGTAACTCTATCAAGCGTCTGGATGCTCCTAACATCGCCACCATCTTTATTGGTATCATTGTTGGTATCATCTTCGGTAGTCTGCCCTTGGCCATTCCGGGAATGCCTGTACCCTTGAAGTTAGGTATTGCGGGAGGTCCGCTCATCATAGCCATCCTCATTGGTCGCTTCGGCTATCGTATGCACCTCGTCACCTATACCACAACATCTGCCAATATGATGCTACGCGAGATAGGATTGGTGCTTTTCTTAGCTGCTGTAGGTATTAAAGCCGGTGCCACCTTCTGGGAAACGGTAGTACAGGGTGATGGTTTGAAATACGTTTATACGGGTTTCCTGATTACCATCATTCCTATCCTCATCATCGGTACCATTGCCCGTTTGAAATATAAATTCAACTATTTCACCATTATGGGTATGCTGGCCGGTACCTATACCGACCCACCTGCCTTGGCCTATGCCAATTCCATCTGTTCGAAAGAGGAACCTTCTGTAGGCTATTCAACCGTTTATCCTTTGAGTATGTTCCTGCGCATCCTCACGGCACAGCTGATTGTGTTGTTCTGCTGTGGTGCTGCCTGACACACGAATTGAGAAATAGTTATCATGAAAGAGGGAAGCAACCTGTATGGGTTACTTCCCTCTTCTTTATAGGACTATAATACTGTTTTAGGGCTCTGTTGGAAAAGGGTGGTGAAATAGATAACTCCTGTTTCATGGTTAGTATAGAGTATTTTTCGTTCAGCCTAGGCTGAACGATAAAGTAAGCTATAATCTGTGCCGATAGAAGTTAACTTCTACGACCGTTCAGCCTAGGCTGAACGATAACAGAGAATCCTTGAGGCAGTTATAGCATTTATATTGTTGTATGGTAGCTATTGCCTTTTGGCGGACTTCTGAAGCAGTTGTTTCTACATCAGTTCACACGAACTATACGCTGGCCGTATGACAATGGAGCAATCCCTCTAAAGGAGCACGCATAACAACACCCAAATGAAAGCCTTCCGCTTCGGCAGCATCGGCCAACAGGGTGCGGAAAGTGGCTGCCACACCCCCTACAAAACCCACAGGAAGGTCGGGCCTGCCATAGGGTATGAGATTATAACGGAAGAAACGTTGGAACTCTTGTACTATCATCGTCTGCAAAGCAGGATACGCATCAATATGTTTCGCCATGAACGGAACCAAAGATGCCAGGAAACGGTTGGCAAGCGGTTGGCGATAAACGCGTTCGATTAACGAAGCATAGGTGAAACCACTTTCCTCACAGAACTGCTGTTGAAGTGTTTCAGGCAGCAAGCCCTTGAACATGGCATGCAGAAAGCGTTTGCCTAAAGCGGCACCACTGCCTTCATCGCCCAAGATATAACCTAAGGGAGGGGTATTGGCAATGATACGCTCGCCATCATACAGACAAGAGTTGGAACCTGTTCCCATGATGCAGGCGATACCTTCCTCATGCCCACATAGCGCACGGGCTGCCGCCATCAAGTCGGAAGCCACTTCCACTTGCAACAAAGCCTTTGTTGGTTTCGACAGTTCGTCATGCAACAACCGCTGCATATAAGTCACCCTATCCCCCGCACAGCCCGCTCCATAAAAGAACACATGCACAAACTCCGCATGGGGTATTTCCTTTACCACACCCATTTCTTCCACAAAGCGTTGCAACACCTTTCTGATATCCTCCTCACTTTGATGGAACGGATTCATACCCTCTGTATGGAAGTAATAAGGTTCCTTATTCTTGCCCACAACAACCCAATCGGTCTTGGTGGCGCCACTATCTGCGATGATTGTCATAACGTTTCCTATTCATTTCTCTATATCCTGCAAAATTAATAAAATATTTTGGAGAGATTCCGATTCTTTTCCGTAATTTTGCATATACTTACACAATATGATACATGATGAAGACTAAGATTATCGCAATTTGCACGATGCTGCTGATGGCGTTGCCTGCCATGGCCGTTCTTAAAGAGCAGGATCTCGCACACACGTTATCCATACTCCGCCAGGAACTTACCGATTATCGGATTGAACTGGAACGGCAGACAGGCTATATGAAGGAACAACAGGATGCCATGGCTGCCAACATGTATTCCATCATCAACCAGTGTAGTCAGAACTCATTGATGCTGTATTCGCAAAAGAATGGCTATATCTTCGACCTTACCTATGCCTGTCATGAAGCGACAGAAATGTATCATGCCTTCCGCAAGTCGGTCATTCCTTTTGAAACATTCCTCAACCAATCCACTACGGAGATAGCACGTTTCGACTCCTTGGTCAATGTGTTGAGTACGATGAACAACCGCACCCTGACAGAGCGTGCCGCCATTGACCGCAATGTATGCCTTACCCTATCTGTCAATATTCTGCGCACACTGAAGACCAACAGCGACCAGCTTAACCAATACATCAAGTATTACCGTTCATCGGAAAAGCAGTTGCAGAGTTTGAACGACTATGCCCAGAAACGCTATATTGACATACAGGAAAGTATTTTCAGCAATGCGGGCGATAACTTCTTCCGTATTCTGCGCAACATACAGAATAATCTCAGCGAAACCTCAACCACGCTGACCGAAAAATACAGGTCGCAGCATAAGGGCAAATCACAATGGGACAGCCGTTTGATGTTCGGTCTTTTGGCCATCATCCTTTTCGGAAGTCTCATCTCCATAGCACTCAACGTGGTGCTATTGCGCTTTACCCTGACATGGATTTTGGGCAACAAACGCCTCTCTTCGCTTGCTGCACGCATATTGGGCACCGACAATACCGATCGCATCCGAGAGGTGTTCATGAGCAAACGTACGTGTATCATCCTCTCTACAACGGTTCTTACCTTTGCCATTATTTTAGCGGCCGTGCGTGTTTCGGCCGAGCAGAACTTCATTATCATGGCCTGCAATCTGTTGGTGGAATATGCATGGCTGTTGGGGGTTATCCTCATCTCACTCCTCATTCGTCTTTCGGCCCAGGAGATAACGAGCGGTTTTAGAATCTATGCCCCTCTCATGGCCATCGACTTTATCATCATCAGTTTCCGTATCATACTGATTCCCAATATTCTGGTCAACCTCATCTTCCCCCCTATCCTTTTGCTATGCACTTTCTGGCAATGGAAAATGATTAAGCGCAAGAAGGGACAGGTGCCTCGTTCCGATGTGTTCTATGCCTACCTTTCTTTGGGTGTTTTTGTCACTTCGCTCGTTTGTTCGTGGATTGGCTATACATTATTGAGCGTGGAATTGTTGATATGGTGGATTATGCAGCTCACATGTATCCTCACCATTACCTGTCTGAAAGGGTTGCTCGAAGCTTATGGCAAGAGTCATTTCACCCCGGAGATGCCTGTCACAAAGATATGGTTCTACCGCCTGCTACAACAAGTGGTGCTGCCCATTACAGGTGCGGCATCGGTTTTGTTCTCCGTATATTGGGCTGCAGACATCTTCAATCTGAGCGATACGGTAGTACGCATCTACTCCAGCCAGTTCATCAATACAAAGAACATACGCATCAGCATTTTCTCCATCTTCACTGTAGTGGTAGCCTATATCATTTTCAACTACCTCAACAAGACGATAAAAGACTTCATGAAGGAGCATTTCGAGAAGCGCGACATCACAACGGCAGCCAGTAAGAATGTGATGGCCAAAAATGTGGTACAAGTATTGGTATGGGGTGTATGGCTCATTTTATCGCTCAACATCTTCCATGTGAACAACACATGGCTTGTGGTCATCTCCGGAGGTCTTTCTACGGGTATTGGTTTTGCCATGAAAGACATCATCGAGAATATCTACTATGGTATATCGCTGATGATGGGTCGTATCAAAGTGGGAGATTTCATAGAGTGCGATGGCATTAGAGGCAAGGTGAGTTCCATTTCCTATACCTCTACGCTGATGGACACGGTAGACGGTAGTGTGATAGCTTTTCAAAACTCCCAACTCTTTACGAAGAACTATAAGAATCTTACCCGCAATCATGGCTATGAGTTGGCTATTATCCCCATCGGAGTGGCTTATGGCAGCGATGCCCGCGAAGTGAAGCGTCTCATCTGCGAAGCTGTAAACAAGCTCACCTGTAGAGATATGGAACGGGATGTGACCGTGCATTTTGCCGGTTTCGGTGACAATAGCATCGATTTCAAGATCATCGTGTGGGTGCCCGTCCTTTCCCTGTCGTTTGCCAAGGGCGAAGTGATGGAAGCCGTATACAACACGCTCAATGACCATCATATAGAGATTCCGTTCCCACAACGTGACATACATATCATTCCTCCCACAGGCTTTTCAATGGAAAAGGAGTAATTACTTCATGTTTTGCTTGTAGGTCTGAGGGGTTTTAAGTACCTTTGCATAAACAATTACAAAATCATTAACCCTATGCAACCAGTAATCATTGCAGGTCCCTGTGTAATAGAATCAGCGGCACTCTTAGATACTGTAGCCGCTAAGTTATGCGCTATCAACGAACGACTGCACACCCATATTATCTTCAAGGCATCTTTCGATAAAGCCAACCGCACATCGATTCATTCTTTCCGTGGTCCCGGATTAGAGAAAGGTCTCCAAATGCTCCAGGCCGTGAAAGAGAAATACGGATTACGTCTGCTCACCGATATTCATGAGAGTTGGCAGGCAGAACCTGTGGGAAAGGTTGTGGATGTGATTCAAATACCGGCCTTCCTTTGCCGGCAGACCGATTTGCTGGTTGCGGCAGCCCGCACGGGAAAGATTGTCAACATCAAGAAGGCACAGTTTCTGAGCGGCAGAGACATGCGCTATCCCGTAGAGAAAGCCTTGGAAGCCGGAGCTCCAGAGGTGTGGCTCACGGAAAGGGGCAACACCTTCGGTTACAACAATCTGGTAGTGGATTTCCGCAATATTCCCGACATGAAAGAGATTGTTCCTACGGTGGTGATGGACTGCACCCATAGCGTGCAACGACCGGGAGCAGGAAATGGCAGTACAAGTGGCGACCGGCAGTTTGTTCCGTCGATGGCCTTGGCTGCAAAGGCCTTTGGTGCCAATGGCTACTTCTTTGAAGTGCATCCCAATCCGGATGAAGGCTTGAGCGATGGTCCCAACATGCTGGAATTAGACAAATTAGAATCTCTTATCGTTCAACTGTTATGAGCAACGAGACATCATCTATCATCCGCAACTATGCGGTACAATGCCTGCACGATGAAGCAGAAGCATTGTTGGAACTCATCCCGCAACTGGATGAGAATTTCGATAAAGCTGTGCAAATGATGTATGCTTGCAAGGGGAAAATCATTGTTACGGGTGTTGGCAAGAGTGGCAACATCGGTGCCAAGATTGCCGCTACCCTTTCATCAACGGGCACGCCTGCCTTCTTCATCAATCCCCTCGATGTGTACCACGGTGACTTGGGTGTGATGACTGCTGACGATATTGTGCTGGCTTTGAGCAACTCAGGTCAGACCGATGAGCTGTTGCGTTTTATCCCGATGGTTTTGCACATGCAGGTGCCCATCATAGCCATGTCGGGCAATGAACATTCGTTGTTGGCAAAATACAGCACGGCACATATCAAAGTATGGGTAAGCAAAGAAGCCTGCCCGCTGAATCTGGCACCCACAAGCAGCACAACGGCAGCCCTTGCTATGGGCGATGCCTTGGCAATAGCCCTCATGCGTATGCGCAACTTCAAACCACAAGATTTCGCACAGTTCCATCCGGGCGGTGAATTAGGCAAACGTCTGCTCACTACAGCTGCTGACGTGATGCGTAGCGATGACCTGCCTATCATTTCACAAGACATGCACCTTGGCGAGGCTATTATATTGGTTAGCAAAGGTAAGTTGGGCTTAGGGGTTTCTCTGTGCGAGGGAAAGATTGCCGGACTGATTACCGATGGTGATATCAGGCGGGCCATGGAGAAATGGCAAGCCCAGTTCTTCGACAAGACCGTGCGCGACATCATGACCATACATCCCAAGACCGTGCACCCTCATACAAAGATTGCCGATATTCAACGCATCATGAACCAGTATAAGGTACATACGGTACTGGTTGTGGACGAAGACAACCACCTGTTAGGTGTGGTTGACCATTATAGTTGTATGATTTGACATACGACAAGACAAGAAGACGTTAAGAACAAGTATAGTGAAGGAAAATTTGAGATTAGCAGCGATGACGCTGTTGCTGGTTGTATTCCATTCGTGGAGTCATGCCCAATCGGTCGATTCGCTTATCTTTCGAGACCTACATTCCAAGGGAATAGGATTCACTCATGACAACTCTATCGTTTTGCTGGAAAGCGGACAGGAGAAATTCGACGATATGTTTCAGGCCATTCGTCAGGCAAGGCATTCCATTCATCTGGAATACTTCAATTTCCGCAACGACTCCATCGCGCGTGAACTCTTTACGCTTTTAGCCGCCAAGGCGGCAGAGGGTGTGGAAGTGAGGGCCTTGTTTGATGCTTTTGGCAACTCATCGAACAACCGACCGCTCAAAAACCACCATCTTGATTCCATCCGTGCCCAAGGTATTGAAATCTACAAATTCGATCCCATCACCTTTCCATGGGTGAATCATGTGTTCACACGCGACCATCGCAAGATTGTGGTCATTGATGGCAGGATTGCCTATACCGGAGGAATGAATGTGGCAGACTATTATATCAAGGGCACCCCCCAAGTAGGGTCTTGGCATGATATGCACTGTCGTATAGAAGGAAGTGAAGTGAATACGCTCCAACGTATTTTTCTTAAACTCTGGAACAAGGTGAGCGGCCAACATATTTCCGGCAGTGCGTATTTTCATGGCTACTACAACGAACATAGCTATTTCGAGGGACTGAAACCTGATACCACCTGTAGCCGTGGCAAGAAAACGGTGGGTATCATAAACCGTGAACCTCGCACCAGTAGCGACATTATCCGTTTCTTTTATGTGAACGCCATCAACCATGCCCGCGACAGCATCAAGATTATCAATCCTTATTTCACACTCAACCATAGTTTGAAGAAGGCATTAAGGAAAGCAGTAGAACGAGGTGTTAAAGTAGATATCCTGCTTTCTATTCCCAGCGATATTCCCCTCACCCCCGATTGTGGTTTCTACAATGCGCATCGCCTGATGAAGAAAGGATGCAACGTATGGATGTACAAACCAGGATTTCACCATACGAAGATTATCATGGTCGACGGCAAGGTGTGTACGGTAGGAAGCGCCAATCTGAATGCCCGTAGTTTGAGTTGGGATTATGAAGCCAATGCCGTCATCATTGACAGTTGTACCACTCGCGAACTCGACCAACTCTTTGAGTCGCAGAAAAAAGACTGTTTCTTGCTGGATGAAGAAAAATGGGACGCATGGCGCACTCCATGGCAAAAATTCAGAGGATGGTTTGCCCATCTGCTGGCACCTCTGCTTTAAAGGCAAATCGGTCCATTAGATTTCCCGTCAGATTTCGTCGATGGGCACATA
>CAMAMZ010000032.1 GCA_945837185.1 uncultured Bacteroidales bacterium
CAGAACAGAATGTTTCAGAAATTTATTATCAATCAGGACGGAGTGCTGAAATTCGGCAACGTCTATATGCACAGAGATTTATTGGCTCCCGGTGAACGTTGCGTTTACGGTGGGGGACTGTGGCGCATTGACCATAGTCGGAATGCTCTTGTGCTTTACGGCAGGTCGTTCGATTTCGGCCCACCCGATTTCGACTTTGTAAGGCGCATAGACTGGAAGGGTGTGGGAGGCAATCCCCACACCCTACTCTACTTGCCTAAATGGCCAAATGAAGATATTGTAGTTCCGGTTTCTATATAAGGCCTTTCAAACAAGTCTTACATAGTTTTTAATGTATAGTCTCTATAAAGTCTATTGAAGGCCTTATAGAGACTATAACTTTTTATTAATATTCCGACCATGCCTTGATGTCGATGTCTTCCGGTTTCAACGTACAGAAGGCATTGATGAAGGCACTTGCCAGACGGCTGTTGGTGATGAGTGGAATATTGAGGTCGATGGCCGTTCGACGAATCTTATAACCATTGGAAAGCTCATGCTGGGTGAGGTTCTTGGGAATGTTCACCACCATGTCGATCTTACGCTCGTGCATCAGTGTGAGTGCCTGAGGCTCCTTGCCTTCATCGGAAGGCCAATATACCTGTGTGTTCTCAATGCCATTTTCCGACAGATACTTGGAGGTGCCACCCGTGGCATAGAGTTCGTAACCATTGCGCCGGAGCGTGCGGGCAGCCTCGAGCATCTCTGCCTTCTGCTTGGCACCACCCGTAGACAACAAGACGGTATGGGCAGGAATGCGGTGTCCCACACTGAGCATGGCTTTTAGCAAAGCCTGGTTGGTGTCGTCACCCAAACAGCCCACCTCACCCGTTGAACTCATGTCTACTCCCAATACAGGGTCGGCCTTCTGCAAACGGTTGAAAGAGAACTGACTGGCCTTGATGCCCACATAGTCGAGGTCGAAGAGGTTCTTATGAGGCTTTTCAACCGGCAGACCAAGCATGACACGGGTGGCCAATTCTATGAGGTTGAGTTTGAGCACCTTGCTCACAAAGGGGAAGGACCTCGAAGCACGCAGGTTGCACTCGATGACAAGGATATCGTTGTCGCGGGCCATGAACTGGATGTTAAACGGTCCGTTGATGTGCAGGGCGGCAGCAATCTCACGACTCACGCGCTTGATGCGACGAACGGTTTCCACATAAATCTTCTGTGGCGGGAACTGAATGGTGGCATCGCCCGAGTGCACACCGGCAAACTCTATATGCTCGCTAATGGCATAGGCCAATATTTCGCCATTCTTGGCCACGGCATCCATCTCAATTTCCTTGGCATGCTCGATAAATTTGGAGATGACCACCGGATGGTCTTTGCTCACATTGGCTGCCAACTGCAGGAACTTGCGCAACTCCTCTTCGTTGCTGCACACATTCATGGCTGCTCCGGAAAGCACATAGGAAGGACGCACCAGAACAGGGAAGCCTACACGCTCAACAAAGCGGTCGATGTCGTCCATGCTGGTAAGGGCGCTCCACTCCGGTTGGTTGATGCCTCGCTCGGTGAGCATGGCCGAGAACTTGGCACGGTCTTCGGCATGGTCGATATCGCTTGCTGCCGTACCCAGGATAGGTACGTTTTCGGCATCGAGCCACAATGCGAGGTTGTTGGGAATCTGTCCGCCCGTGGAAACGACTACACCATGCGGATGTTCCATTTCGATAATATCGAGCACGCGCTCGAAGGTGAGTTCGTCGAAATAGAGGCGGTCGCACATATCATAGTCGGTTGAAACGGTTTCGGGATTGTAGTTGATCATCACCGAGCGATAGCCTTCCCTACGGATGGTGTTGAGGGCCTGAACGCCACACCAGTCGAACTCTACCGAACTACCGATACGGTAGGCTCCCGACCCAAGGACGATCACAGAACGCTTGTCGTTGGTGAAAGTAATGTCGGAGGCTACCCCGGCATAGGTGACATACAGATAGTTAGTATGTGCCGGATATTCGGCTGCCAAGGTATCGATTTGCTTCACCACAGGCAGTATGCCGTAGTTCTTGCGCAAGCTACGCAACACCATGGCGGCTTTGTGCATGTTGCCCATCTCCTGCTCTAAGCCTATGGCACGAGCAATCTGGAAATCGGTAAAGCCGTAAACTTTGGCCGTGCGGAGCAAGGCCTTGTCGAGGGTGTTGCTGTTACATTCATGCAGCTGCTCATCGATGTCGATGATGTGCTTGAGTTTTTCCAGGAACCACCTGTCAATCTTCGTCAACTGGTGAATCTGCTCCACCGTATAGCCTTTGTGCATGGCTTTGGAAATGACAAACACGCGCTTGTCGGTAGGCTCGCGCAAGGCAGCATCGATATCGTCAATCTTCAGTTCCTTGTTCTCCACAAAACCATGCATGCCCTGCCCTATCATGCGCAGACCTTTCTGAATGGCCTCTTCAAAGGTGCGACCAATGGCCATCACCTCGCCTACCGATTTCATGCTGGAACCCAATTCCTTGTCGACACCACGGAACTTCGACAAGTCCCAACGCGGAATCTTGCAAACCACATAGTCGAGAGCAGGCTCAAAGAAGGCGCTGGTGGTTTTGGTTACGGAGTTCTTCAATTCAAACAGGCCATAGCCCATGCCCAACTTAGCTGCCACGAATGCCAGCGGATAGCCGGTGGCTTTAGATGCCAGTGCAGAGGAACGGCTCAGACGGGCATTCACCTCGATGACACGATAGTCTTCGCTTGCCGGATCGAAGGCATACTGCACATTGCACTCGCCCACAATACCGATATGCCGGATGATTTTGATGGAGAGGGCACGCAACTTATGATACTCGCTGTTGGTAAGTGTTTGCGAAGGGGCAATGACAATCGACTCACCGGTATGGATGCCGAGGGGGTCGAAGTTCTCCATATTACATACCGTGATACAGTTGTCGTAGCGGTCGCGCACCACCTCATATTCAATTTCCTTCCAGCCCTTCAAACTCTTTTCCACCAATACCTGGGGCGAGAAGGAGAAGGCTTTTTCTGCCAAACGGTTGAGTTCTTCTTCGTTGTCGGCAAAACCGCTTCCCAAACCTCCAAGGGCATAGGCAGCACGGATGATGACAGGATAGCCCAGTTCGGCTGCTGCCTTGCGTGTTTGCTCAATGGTTTCGCAAGCCTCGCTACTGATGGTTTTCACGTTGATTTCGTTGAGCTTCTCGACAAACAGTTCACGGTCTTCCGTATCCATGATGGCCTGCACGGGTGTGCCGAGCACCTTAACATTGTATTTGTCGAGCACACCGCTCTTATAGAGTTCCACACCACAGTTAAGGGCTGTCTGTCCGCCAAAGCTGAGCAGAATGCCATCGGGACGTTCCTTTTCAATGACACGCTCCACGAAATAGGGTTGCACCGGAAGGAAATAAATCTTGTCGGCCACACCCTCTGAAGTTTGCACAGTGGCAATATTGGGATTGATGAGGATGGTGGCTACACCCTCCTCGCGCAAAGCTTTCAACGCTTGCGAACCTGAATAGTCGAACTCACCTGCTTCGCCAATCTTCAAGGCGCCAGAGCCCAACAACAATACCTTCTTTATATTTTCATCCTTCATGATTCTACACCTTATTATATTATAATGTTTCTATAAACTTATCGAACATAAACTCTGTGTCAACAGGACCCGAACAAGCCTCAGGATGGAACTGGCTACTGAACCAAGGGAGTGTTTTGTGACGGATACCCTCATTGGAACCGTCGTTCATGTTGACAAAGAGTTCCTGCCAGTCGGCATTCAGGGTTTTGGCGTTTACGGCATAGCCGTGGTTCTGACTGGTGACATAACACTTTTCGGTGCCCACCATACGCACAGGCTGGTTGTGGGAACGGTGGCCGTATTTCAGCTTATAGATGCTGGCTCCTGCTGCCTTGGCCAACAACTGGTTGCCCATGCAGATACCACAGATAGGCTTGCGCGAAGCATCCATCTGCTTGCGTATGATGCGCACTGCATCTTCGCAGGTATCAGGGTCGCCCGGACCGTTGGCCAGGAACAACCCATCGAAGTCCATATCGGTATAATCATAGTTCCATGGCACACGGATCACTTCTACCCCACGGTTCACCAGGCAACGGATGATGTTGGCCTTAACACCACAATCCACCAACACTACACGCTTGCCGGCTCCCTCGTTATAGTGCAGAATCTGCTTGCAACTCACTTGGTCAACAAAGTTCACACCTTCGTAATTGGCCTCGGGAATATTGTCGGGCTGGTCGTCGAAGAGAATCTGTCCCATCATGACACCATGCTCGCGCAACACCTTGGTGAGTTCGCGCGTGTCGATACCTGTGATGCCGGGCACCTGCTCACGCTTCAGCCAATCGGCAAGACTCTCCTTGGCATTCCAATGGGAATAGCATGTGCTGTAGTCGGCCACAATAATGGCCGAAGCATAGATTTTGTCGCTCTCCATGAAGGTGGGAATACCATTGGACTCGAAGGTGAAAGGCGGAACGCCATAGTTGCCTACTAAAGGATAGGTGAGCACCATTAACTGCCCTGCATAGGAGGGGTCGGTGAGACTCTCCGGATATCCCATCATTGCTGTGTTGAACACGACTTCGCCTGCTACAGGCTTATCGTACCCGAATGACTGGCCATGGAAGGTGGTTCCATCTGACAACACCAAAGTTACATTCTTCATTATTGTATTCGTTTTATAGGATTCTATTGTTGATATTGTTTATTCAAAATAACGGCAAGAAGGCCTCTACTCATGCAGTCTTTCAATCATAGTGCACGAAGGAGAAGACCTTTACTGATACAGTCTTTCGATATAATGCACGAAGGCCTGGTTGCAAAGACGCGTTCCTCCGGGAGTAGGATATCTGCCTGTGAAATACCAGTCGCCCTTATGATGAGGGATGGCATGATGCAACCCTTCTATCGACTGGTAGACAATCTCGATGGGTGTCTGCACGTCTTCCGGACGCAACATATCGACAATCTTGGCATTGATTTCTTCAACCGTAAAGGGCTTGTAAAGGTCACGCACACAGTTGCGCATAGTTTCAACAGGCTTTTCCAGTTCTTGCTTGCATTGCAGATAGGTCTGTTCAATGAGTGTGTGCATGCCCCTTTCTTTCAAAAGCTCAATGGTGGCACTAAAGGCGCAGAACTCCTCGAGACTGGGCATATCGATGCCATAATAGTCAGGATAACGTATTTGGGGGGCACTGCTCACCAGCACGATTTTCTTGGGATGCAGGCGGTCGAGAATGCGTATGATGCTCTCTTTGAGCGTTGTACCCCTCACGATACTATCATCGATGACCACAAGGTTGTCGACATGGGGCTCCAGACACTCATAAGTAATGTCGTAAACATGGGAAGCAAGGTCGTTGCGGGAATTGCCTTCGGTAATAAACGTGCGAAGTTTGATGTCTTTCCATGCCACTTTCTCCGAACGGACACTCTCGGAAAGAATGGCATCGAGTTCCTGTCGAGAAGGAAGGTGCCCCATGTCGAGAATGCTACGAATCTTCTTTTCGTGCACATAATCCTTGAAACCTTGCAGCAGGCCATAGAAAGCCACTTCGGCTGTATTGGGAACAAACGAGAAGACGGTATGAGGTGTGTCGTAGTTGACAGCCTTCAGGACTGCCGGTGTGAGTTGTGCACCCAACAACTTGCGTTCCTTATAAATATCGCGGTCGGAACCACGGGAGAAGTAGATACGTTCGAACGAACAGGCAGCATTGCCTCGCTGTTCCATAATGCGACGGATGGACGTTTCGCCCTTACGGTTTACGAGCAACGCCATACCCGGCTGCAACTCCTGAATGTCATCGCACGACAAGTCGAAGGTTGTTTGCAGCACCGGACGTTCAGAAGCTACAGCCACAACCTCATCATCGATATAGTAGAATGCCGGACGAATACCCCATGGGTCGCGCATGGAAAACATCTCTCCCGATCCGGTAAGGCCACACACCACATAGCCACCATCGAACTTAGGCATGGTGGTTTCGAGCACATTGGCCATCTGCACATGGTCTTCTATATAATGGGTGATATCGGTATCGGTCAGTCCCTTTTCCTTGGCTTCAACAAAATTACGCTCCACTTCGCGGTCAAGGCGGTGCCCCATCAGCTCCAGCATGATATAGCTGTCGCTATAGATACGTGGGCATTGGCCCTGTTGTGTCAGTCCTTGAAAAATTTCATCAATATTGGTCATGTTGAAATTGCCGCAAAGACAGAGATTCTTGGCCTGCCAGTTGTTTCTGCGCAGAAAAGGATGCACATAGGAGAGTCCGTGCTTACCGGTGGTTGAATAGCGGAGATGCCCCATATACAGCTCGCCTGCGAAGGGAAGTTCCTGCATGGCATAGTCGGCATCGGACAACAGTTCTGGCGACACACCACGAAAGCCTGCATGAACGGTTGAAAAGATTTCACGGATAGCATCTTTCCCTTCAGCACGTTCGCGAAACATATATTCGTTACCGGGTTTATATCCTAACTTGACACATGCCAAACCGGCACCTTCCTGTCCGCGGTTGTGTTGTTTCTCCATCATCAGATAGAGTTTGTTCAAACCATACATCCATGTGCCATATTTTTGCTGATAATACGACAGGGGTTTACGCAACCTTACCATGGCAACCCCACATTCATGTTTCAATGTTTCCATTCCAACTATTGTTATTTTTGTTATCCACAAAAAAAATGAAGAATGTGACGCTGGTCATTTCATTCTTCATTTCTATAATCTTTAATTTCGTAAGATGTTGACTAATAACGATGCCACCGAGGTGACGATACCTACAAACGAGAACCATATTGTAGTGGAGGTACCAATGCCGGAGCTCTTGGCTTTCACACCGTTGGGTTCTACATATATAATGTCGTTCTGTTGCAGATAATAATAAGGAGAAGCAAACAGGTTGGCATCATTGAGATTGATGCGATGGTATTCCTTCTTGCCGGTGGCACCCTCACGGATGAGAACGACATTGTCGCGCTTGCCATAGATGGTAAGGTCGCCAGCCTCAGCAAGAGCCTCGATGATGCTCATCTTCTCGGTTGTGACAGGGATGACAGCAGCCTTATTGACCTCACCGATAACCGTTACATGATAACTTGACATGCGTACGGTGACGATAGGCTTCTCTGACTCTGCAAGATAGGGCTTGATCTTCTCGACTATCAAATCCTGACATTCCGTTTTCGTAAGGCCACCTACATGAATAGAGCCTACAACGGGAAAATTGATGTTACCCTCATTGTCTACCAGATAACCTTGCAAAGAACCCGCACCACTCATCAGCGAACCGGTAGAACTAACAGAACTACCCACAATAAGGTTGAAAGGTGCTGCGGCCTCGGGGGTGAGCGTGCTGACTGTAATGGTTAACATGTCTTTAGGCATAATACGTGCGTCATAAAGACCGGTAGATTTCTCCAGATTCACCTGCTCCAGGTTTTGGAAATAAGCCACATTTTTACTGCCTGTACAACTTGCTATCAGCAGGATCATTACCAACATGACAGCAGAAATGGATACCCTTCTCATTTTTTATTTGCTTACTGAAATTATTTTATCAAATGCAAAATTACAACTATTTTTCGGAAACAACAAGGTTTATAGCAAATTATTTATACTCCAATAATAAATAAAAAGGCAACTCCAACTGAGGAATGCGCAGGAAGAACTGCACAAGCACGTAAAAAAAAGAGGGAAAACGGAAAAAACTTTATCGAACCACAATGGAAAGGAACCAGTCTTTCATAACGCCTTTATAGCGCG
Source organism: uncultured Bacteroidales bacterium (assembly GCA_945837185.1). GTDB lineage: Bacteria > Bacteroidota > Bacteroidia > Bacteroidales > Bacteroidaceae > Prevotella. Next base: position 7,812 of record CAMAMZ010000032.1, read on the forward strand.
ACTGAGAATCGGCAACCAATAACAACACCCGAGAACCATCGGCCAATAAGGGGCCGAGGCACATGCCTTCATAATTGGCTAAATTGCGACGGGTAAGATTGAGTTTGGTGGTCCATTCATACACGAGATGTTTGGAAAGGAAGGGTGTGGCATCTGTCAAGGGCTCTACTCCTACCGTTGCTGCCTCATCGGGCCAAACCTGATACAACTTGCAACGCACAAAAGAACCTATCTTGGCCGAGGGCACATAGAACTCACGTTCCAATACCAGCAACGACCCATCGTCGAGGGCCAGCAGTTCCGATACGCCCATGGCATAGATGCGTGACGTACGTTGTTGCCCGGGTGCATCCATCTGATAGGCATATTGGGCAAGGGGCAGCCCCTGCTCGTTGAACGACTGCAAGCGCAAACGATTGGCTATGCCATTAAGCGAGGTGGACTGTGAACCATCGGCCGGTAGCGTACTCTCGCTACAGGTCCATAAACGATGGGTGGCAGGAGAATAAGTCAACGACTCCAAACCATAGTTCGACCCGCATGAGCGATAAATCTCCGGGAGGCCTATCTCACGCCCTGTGGGTACTCCCTCTTTCGTATATTCCAGAATACGGTTGTCTGCTTCGCCCGCAATCAGCACGGTTTGCCATTGGGGCATCCAGACTATGCCCTCCGCATCGCGATGGGGGCGGTTGGCATGAAGGAAACTATTGCACGATACTTTTTGAATGGATCCGCTTATAGAATCAAAGGTTATGGTAAATGAATAAAAACCATCGGTGGGCGCTTTGTCATCAACCACAAGATACTGGTCGCCTGAAAGATGGCAGATGCCACTATAATTGCCGGGAGGGATGAGTTGGGGGAAGGTTACAGGGGGATGAACCCTGACAACATGCAACGTGTCACGTGCCATAACAAAGCCCCCAAAGAGTAAAAAACATAACGCCAACAGGACTCTGCAATAGAGGGGGATGCGGCACCTGCTGAAGCGCATATTGGGCACAAAACTACCAACAACAGGCATAAACCGCACGAGATTGAATGATTCGCATAAAAAAATGATCCTATTATCGGCAGGCATAAGTGATTCGCATAAAAAAAATGATTCTATTATCGCCAGGCGTAAGTGAGTACATAGCCAGGGGTGACATGATAGGAAACGGTTTGCCGTTTGGGACATTTGCAGTCTTCACTCATCAATTCTCCTTCTACTCGTTCTTCAAACGGTAGCACGCGCATGTCGTGGAAATGCAAGTCTTCTGCTGAAAACAGTTTATAAAGTGTTTCTTTAGCGCACCAATGTATTAGCTTGGAAATCAACGTGGGAGCATGCTCATCTTGACGAAGGAATCGAGCGGCAATTGCCATTACACGCTCATGGATATATTCAATATCAACTGCCACATCGAAACTACGGGAAAGCACTACGGCAGCATAGCCTCGGGTGTGACTAATGCTGATATGCCAACCTTCTACAATGGGAGCGCGACGTTCGTTATGGGTGATACGCAAAGTGGAGTCGCCCGTCATGTGGAAGAGTAAAGCATAGACAGAAAGGGTTTCCAGACGACGAGCAGAAGCATGGTAGCGGGTCATTACCGTTTCGAGGACAGCCGTAAGCTGCGGACAGGCTGCCAGCAGTTCTTCGACCGATTCGCTGATATGCCAAATACCCAATCTTACATCGGCATGGATTTCACGGATTGAACAAAGAGGCATACTATCAGACTTTTACGGATTGTTCGTGTACCGTGACCTTTACACGGCTAATGCGACGACCCTCAACATCCATCACCTCAAAACTATAGTGACCATAGTCGATACGTTCATGCAAACTGAGGAAATCGCCTTTGAGCTCCAGCAACAAACCTGCCAACGTATCGGCATCGCCCAACACCTGGGCAAATTCTTCATCGTCGATACCTAAGATGCGGGTGAAATCGCTCATCAAAGTTTTGCCTTCAAAGAGATAGGTGTTGTAATTGATTTTGGAATACGTTTTCTCTTCCTCATCATATTCATCGTTGATTTCGCCCACTATCTCTTCCAGAATATCTTCGAGGGTGACCAAACCGCTTGTGCCGCCAAACTCATCGACAACAATGGCCATATGCACCTTGTTTTCCTGAAACTCGCGCAAGAGGTCGTCGATCTTCTTCGTCTCGGGTACGAAATAACCCGGACGGATAAGACTCTGCCAGCGGAATGTGGCCGGTTTGGAAAGATGGGGCAACAGGTCTTTGATGTAGAGCACTCCCCGAATGTTGTCCTGATTGTCTTGATAAACGGGAATACGACTATAGTTGTTTTCCACAATACAAGCCAGAACGGATGTAAAGGATTCGTGAATCTCAATATCTACAATGTCCTGACGACTTGTCATTACCTCCTTGGTCGTTTCATCGCCAAAACGGATAATGCCCTGAAGAATGCTCTTCTCTTCTTTGATATCTTCCTTGTCTGTGAGCTCCAAAGCCTGCTCCAACTCGTCAACACTCAGGAGAACGGTATCGCTTGCGGAAAGGCGCTCTAACCAAGTGATGCTTTTGAGCAGTATGGTTTCCAACGGCCAGAACAACCTGCGCACAAACATGATTCCCCCTACGGCCTTGCGACAGAACCCCAAGGGATTTTGCCTGCTATAGACCTTGGGCATGATTTCACCAAAAAGCAATAAGAGAAACGTGAGGAGAACGGTGATGCACAGAAACTGCAACCAATAGGCTTTCGGGCCGAAGTGGATGAGGGCCCCAAAGATATAGTTGCAGAGCATGATAATGGTAACATTAACAAAGTTGTTGGCTATTAATATGGTTGCCAACGTGCGCTCGCTGTCATTGCGCAACATGCTTATATGTTGGTCGGATTTGCTCTTTGATTGTTCAAGCTCGGCTACATCAGAAGGCGAAAGACTGAAAAAGGCTATTTCCGAACCGCTGGCAAAGCCTGACATCAACAGTAAGACAACTGTCAATGCAATTGAAAACATCACTCCCACCGACGGCATATTAAAATATACGTCGGATAAAGAATCTGCTAAAAATGAAAAATCCAATGTTATCCGATATGTTTAGAATGGACATGCTTCCGTTTCGCCTTGTTCCACCGCAGCGGAAGCCGGCTTGTCTGCTGGCGAAACAAGCGAGGAAGGAACCGAAGGTTTGGAAGTGAGCATCTCCATATTTTCTACCAATATTTCCGTAACATAGCGACGTGCGCCCCGCTGGTCGTCGTACGAACGATAACGTATGCGCCCTTCCACGTAAAGCCTGTCGCCTTTGTGCACGTACTTCTCTACTATTTTTGCCAAACGCTTGTAAAAAACGAGGTTATGCCAATCGGTATGATCAGGCACCTGCGTACCGTTCTGGAGAGTATAACCACGCTCTGTAGTGGCCAAACGCACCTGTGCTACAGCCTGGTCGGCTTCATAATAACGCACATCAGGCTCTACACCAACATTACCTATCAACATTACCTTGTTCATAAGCGCTCAAATTTTATTTCCACATGCCAAGATACTTGAATCGGAAGTTTTTGCCTTTGGCAGAAGGGAACTGGCTACGATTGTCCACACGCCCTCGCAGATGCTCTACAATGCGGTTATAACAATCAATGCCCGATTCGGCCTTGCAACGCACTTCAAAATGGGTGTCACGATACTCGTGCTTGCCTGTGGCAGGCACCATCACCACTCGTTTGAAATCCAAGCTTCCTTCATACCATCCGGGGCAAACCTCGGTGAGTTTGGTTGCAGCAGAGGCTGCCAACTCGCGACGTTCTGTTGTGGCTACGCCTACTGAACGTACGGCCTTCTTCTGCTTGAAATCGGCCATCGTTGCAGCTGTTGTCTTAATTACGATGAAATAAACACGCGGACGTACCTTATAACGTTTGGGGTAATAAACTTCGCTTGCTGCATATTCACGAATATCGGTCTCCAATGCCTCGTCAACACCAATTTCAGGTATGGACTTCAAAAAATCAACAGCTTCATCTGCATTATAGACCAATGCTTCCTTATCAAAATAACGTAGATATAAATTCATTGATACTTCTCTATGTTTTCCTATAGAAAAAAAAGAGCGGCAAACGAGACTCGAACTCGCGACCCCGACCTTGGCAAGGTCGTGCTCTACCAACTGAGCTATTGCCGCAAAAAACAATCATTAAACACATTAATGTTTGTGAAGAGGAGGAGACTCGAACTCCCACGACACAATTGTCACTACCCCCTCAAAGTAGCGCGTCTACCAATTCCGCCACCTCTCCAACAAACTCCATATTAGGAAAGCCTTGTGCCCAGAACAGGACTCGAACCTGCACGCCTCGCGGCACACGCACCTGAAACGTGCGCGTCTACCAATTCCGCCACCTGGGCAAAACAAAGGATATTCCTTAATTGGCTGTTCCATTATGTGAGCGGCAAACGAGGCTCGAACTCGCGACCCCGACCTTGGCAAGGTCGTGCTCTACCAACTGAGCTATTGCCGCATAAACCTGAATGTCAGGTGCATTTCTCTAAATGCGGTGCAAAGGTAACGCTTTTTTTTGAACCCACAAACTTTTTCCATGTTTTTTTTCAAAAAAATGTGTTTTTTGCCCATTTTGGAGCTTTTTGCACCCTTTTTTGCCCACAAAACCTATGCCAAACGCATCAATCCATCCGGTTGCGGTAATCCTCGTATTGGTAACGTTTCAATACTTCCAGTACACCATTTTCACGCAAAAAAGCCAAGGAAGGATGGGAAATGCCGTTAAACATGGTGGTCTTTACCGTTGTGTAATGAAGCATATCTTCAAAAATTACATAATCGCCTACTTGCAAGGGGGCGGCAAAACGCCAGTAGCCCATATAGTCGCCCGACAGACAACTGTTGCCTCCCAAACGATAAACGGTGGCTTCTCCGGCGCAACACTGTCCTTCGTCGCCTAAACATGCAGCTCCTCTCACAGCAGGATGGTAGGGCATTTCAAGACAGTCGGGCATATGGCAAGTGAAACTTACATTGAGAATGGCTGTCTTGATGCCATGATCTTCCACGACATCGACCACTTGCGACACCAGCGGACCTGTTTGCCAGGCAAAGGCGCTGCCTGGTTCAAGAATCAGCTGCAACTGCGGATATCGCGCGTGGAGTTCGCGCATGAGGGCAACTAACAAATCGACATTATAATCCTTGCGCGTCATCAGATGGCCACCGCCTAAATTCAACCATTTCAATTGGGGTAGCCACTTGCCAAACTTCGCCTCTATGTGCCGCAGGGTTCTTTGAAGTACCTCTGCCCCACTCTCACAATGGCAATGACAATGGAAACCTTCTATGCCGCGAGGTAACGCATCGGGCAGTTTGTCGGCTGTCACGCCAAAACGGGTGCCGGGGGCACATGGGTTATAAAGCAATGTCTCTACTTCCGAATATTCGGGATTGATGCGGATTCCTACGGAAAGGGCCGGATTCACCTCCTTCACCTTATCATAATAGCGGGCATACTGCGTGAGAGAGTTGAAGGTGATATGGCTTGACATACGGGCTATATCTTCTATCTCATCATCAACATAGGCGGGCGAATAGGTGTGTGGCTTACTGCCAAACTCTTCGAATGCGAGGCGTGCTTCATAAAGAGAACTGGCCGTAGTGGAGCGTATGTACTCTCTGAACACAGGAAAGGTTTTCCATGCGGCAAACGCCTTGAAGGCAAGAATGATTTCCACGTCGGCACGTTGCGACACCTCGGCAATCAACCGCAGGTTGCGGCGGAGGAGACTTTCCTCTAATATATATATAGGTGTAGGAACACCCGATAACTTTTCGATGATATAATCCATAATGGTACTTTTAAAACTCCTGCAAATATACAGAAAATCTACGATTCAACCACATAGGCACACAGGAAAAACAGGACAGGCACGGAAAACCATCGCACAGAACCGTGATTTTTAACCAATTCATCATAGAGATGAGAAAAAAGTGAATATTTTATGCCTCTTAAATTGCAGGGTTGGCATAAAATTGCTACATTTGCATTTGAAATACTGATTCAAGATGAAGCTCGTAATCATGACTAAATCCACGTTTTTCGTGGAAGAAGACAAAATACTGACTACACTCTTCGATGAAGGGATGGATAGCCTACACTTGTTCAAGCCAGAATCCTCTCCTATGTATGCAGAGCGGCTTCTCACTTTGCTTCCCCAGAATTATTATCGCAAAATCACTGTGCACGACCATTTTTATCTAAAAGAGGAATATGGTTTGGGGGGAATACATCTTGACAACCCTGAAGAGGCAATGCCCAAAGGATATAGGGGAAGCATAGGGAGAACATGCACTACGCTCGACAACCTGAAGGCAATGAAGAAAGAAAACAATTACGTTTTTCTGAAAAATGTATTTGATTGTATTGAGTTTCCCGATGAGAAATCAACCTTCAGCATGGAAGCGTTGGAGGAAGCAGCATCGAAAGGACTGATTGACAAGAAAGTGTATGCCCTCGGAGGAATGAGCTTGGACAATGTGAGAATAGCCAAGAAACTCGGATTTGGGGGTATTGTGGTATGCGGTGACCTGTGGAACCGTTTTGACATTCATAACCAACTGGATTACAAGGAACTCATAGCGCATTTCCAAAAACTGAGAAAGGCCGTTGGATAAACCTATTGAACCATAAAATATCAATATAAAATTAATATAAGAAAATGAGTGAGAAAAACTCTTTTTTGGTTTTCTCGGGTACAAGTACGAGATACCTTGCAGAAAGAATCTGCACAAGTTTGAATTGTCCGTTAGGCAATTTGATTATCACGAAATTCTCTGATGGCGAATTTGCTGTTTCGTATGAGGAGTCAATCCGCGGACGCGACGTTTTCCTCGTACAGAGCACTTTCCCTAACTCCGACAACCTCATGGAGTTGTTGCTGATGATTGATGCGGCTAAACGGGCCTCGGCACGACACATCAATGCGGTTATTCCTTATTTTGGATGGGCAAGACAAGACCGCAAGGACAAACCACGTGTGAGCATAGGAGCTAAACTGGTGGCTGACTTGCTGAGTTGTGCTGGTGTGGATAGGGTGATTACGATGGACTTGCACGCTGACCAGATTCAAGGTTTCTTCGATGTTCCCGTCGACCATCTCTACGCTTCGGGAGTGATTGTGCCTTATCTGCAGGGTCTTAAGTTAAAAGATATGGTTATTGCTTCGCCCGATGTGGGTGGTTCAAAGCGTGCCAATTCCTACGCCAAGTATTTGGGATGCCCCTTGGTGTTGTGCAATAAGACACGCGCACGTGCCAATGTGGTAGACAGCATGCAGATTATTGGTGACGTGAAAGGAAAGAACGTTATCATCATCGACGATATGGTGGATACGGCAGGCACCATCACCAAAGCTGCCAACATTATGAAAGAAGCTGGTGCATTGAGCGTTAGGGCATGCGCATCACATTGTGTGATGAGTGGTCCGGCAAGCGACCGTGTACAGGATTCTTGCTTGGAAGAAATCGTTTTTACCGACTCTATTCCTTACACCAAGCGTTGCTCAAAGGTAAAGCAACTGTCGGTAGCGGAAATGTTCGCGGAAACAATTCGTCGCGTTGTGGAAAACGAAAGTATCTCTTCTCAATACCTTTTGTAATTCATGAAGCGTACTTTATACTTGATTGGAATGACAATAGCCGGCCTTACGTTGTCGGCTTGTCATTCCAATCATTCTAAAACAACCCCGACACAGGTGGCAGCCTCGCAAAGCGTAGAAACAACTGATACCCTGCCCGACATGTGGATTGCCAACAGTCAGCGAGACAAGGTTTCTACAGCACAGGAAATCAAACGTCATACCCTTACCATTATTGATTTCTGGGCCAGTTGGTGCGGACCATGTATGGCCGAAATGCCTCACTTGGTTGCGTTGCACGAAGCGTATGCCACCAAAGGCTTGGGCATTATAGGCATTTCGCTCGACAATGATTATAATGCATGGCAGGCGGCAATAGAAAGTCAAGGGATGGCATGGCTTCAATTGTCGGAATTAAGGGGATGGGATACTGAGGCTGCGCAAACAAACGGTGTGCATAGCATTCCTCATACCATCATCGTAGACAACAACGCACGGATTTTGGCCACAGGATTACGTGGCGATGCGCTCAAGCAATTCATTGAAAAGAAATTAGGGGAATAAACGTGTTACGGCATACACCTGCCTAACCCCTCTGCTCAACATATATAGTATGCTTTTGCGGCATGTGTCTATTAATTCAGTATGCACTTTGCAAAGC
>CAMAMZ010000033.1 GCA_945837185.1 uncultured Bacteroidales bacterium
TTGCCAGCGTGCATAATCCGTATCCTTATCCGGATTTTCTCGATGTGCAGTTGAAGTCGTTTAAAGACTTCTTACAGTTGGATACTCCGCCTGAGGAACGCAAGAATGACGGATTATACAAGGTTTTTGCTGAAAACTTTCCTATAACCGATACAAGAAACAATTTCGTTCTTGAGTTCCTGGATTACTATATTGATCCCCCTCGCTATACCATTGATGAGTGTTTGGAGAGAGGGCTTACTTATAGCGTACCTTTGAAGGCTAAGATGAAACTGTACTGTACGGATCCTGACCATGAGGACTTCGGTACGGTGATTCAGGATGTGTTCCTGGGTACAATTCCTTATATGACATCTAATGGCACCTTTGTTATTAATGGTGCTGAACGCGTAGTGGTAGCTCAGTTGCACCGCTCTCCGGGTGTGTTCTTCGGACAAGGTGTGCATGCCAATGGTACTGTTCTCTATAGTGCACGTATCATTCCGTTCAAGGGTTCTTGGATTGAATTTGCTACCGACATCAATAATGTGATGTATGCCTATATCGACAGAAAGAAGAAGTTGCCTGTAACAACACTTCTTCGCGCCATTGGTTATGAGGGTGATAAGGATATACTTCATATCTTTGACCTTGCTGAAGAAATAAAGGTCAACAAGAAGAACATGAAGGCTTGCATCGGACGCAAGTTGGCTGCACGCGTGCTTAAGAGCTGGAATGAGGACTTTGTTGATGAGGATACGGGTGAAGTTGTATCTATTGAACGCAATGAGGTGATCATGGAGCGTGAGACGATTATCGATGAAGATAAGGTTGATGAGATTCTTGATAGTGGTGCTTCTACCATCCTGCTTCATAAGGATGCTGAAGCTGCTAACAAGTATTCCATTATCTTCAACACGCTAGCTAAAGACCCTTCCAATTCAGAAAAGGAAGCTGTGCTCTACATCTATCGCCAGTTGCGTAATGCCGACCCCGCTGATGATGCCAGTGCAAGGGAAGTGTTCCAAAACCTCTTCTTCTCTGATAAGCGTTATGACTTAGGTGAAGTTGGCCGTTATAGAATCAACAAGAAGTTGGGTCTTAACACGGATATGGACACACGTGTCTTGACCAAAGAAGATATCATAGAGATTATTAAGTATCTCATTCAGCTGGTCAACTCAAATGCTACTGTCGACGACATTGACCACTTGAGCAACCGTCGTGTGCGCACAGTGGGCGAACAGCTGGCTAACCAGTTCTCTATTGGTTTGGCACGTATGAGTCGTACCATTCGCGAACGTATGAATGTGCGCGACAACGAAGTGTTTACACCTACAGAGCTGATTAATGCCAAAACGATATCGAGTGTGATCAACTCATTCTTCGGAACGAATCCGTTGAGTCAGTTTATGGATCAGACAAACCCCTTGGCAGAGGTAACACATAAACGTCGTCTCTCCGCACTTGGTCCTGGTGGCCTTTCGCGCGAACGTGCCGGCTTTGAGGTGCGTGACGTGCACTACACACACTATGGTCGTCTTTGTCCTATTGAGAGCCCTGAAGGTCCTAACATCGGTTTGATTTCTTCTTTGTGTCTATACGCCAAGATCAATGACCTGGGCTTCATCGTAACTCCTTACCGCAATGTGCGCAATGCCAAGGTGGATATGGATAATAAAGATGTAGTTTATTTGACGGCAGAAGAGGAGGAAAACAAGATTATTGGTCAGGGTAATGCACCGTTGACACCGGAAGGTTCATTTATCCGCAAGGTGGTGAAGTGCCGTCAGGATGCGGATTATCCTGTAGTTGCTCCCGACCAGGTAGACCTGATTGATGTCGCACCGCAGCAGATTGCTTCCGTGTCTGCCGGACTGATTCCTTTTCTGGAGCATGATGACGGTCACCGTGCACTCATGGGATGTAACATGATGCGTCAGGCTGTACCTTTGCTCCATAATGATGCGCCAATTGTTGGTACGGGTCTGGAGAAGAAGGTGTGTGAGGATTCTCGCACGATGATTACGGCTGAAGGTGATGGTGTGATTGAATATGTTGATGCTACAACCATTCGCATTCTTTATGACCGCACTGAGGAGGAGGAATTTGTCAGCTTTGAGCCTGCATTGAAGGAGTATCGTGTGCCGAAGTTCCGCAGAACGAACCAAAATATGACTATCGACCTGCGTCCTATTTGTAATAAGGGTCAGCGTGTGAAGGCTGGCGACATCCTGACAGAAGGCTATGCCACAGAGAATGGTGAGTTGGCTCTGGGTCGCAACCTGCTCGTGGCTTATATTCCTTGGAAGGGTTACAACTATGAGGATGCTGTGGTAATCTCAGAGCGCATGGTGCGTGAGGATGTGCTCACGTCAGTTCATGTTGATGAATATTCTTTGGATGTGCGCGAAACGAAGCGAGGCGTTGAAGAGTTCACGGCCGACATTCCTAATGTGAGCGAAGAGGCTACTAAGGATTTGGATGAGAATGGTGTGATCAGAGTAGGTGCCCGTGTTGAACCCGGTGATATCCTTATCGGTAAGATTTCACCTAAGGGTGAGAGCGATCCTTCGCCCGAAGAAAAACTGTTGCGTGCTATTTTCGGTGATAAGGCTGGTGATGTGAAAGACTCATCGTTGAAGGCTAATCCTTCTTTGAGCGGTGTGGTGATTGACAAGAAACTGTTCTCTCGCGCCATCAAGACACGCGAATCCAAGAAGCAAGATAAGGTTATCTTGGCCAAGATTGATGAGGAATATGAGGCAAAGAACGAGGATTTGAAAGATATCCTTGTTGACAAGCTTCTGGAACTTACCAAAGATAAGAAGTCGCAGGGTATCAAGGATTATACAGGTGCAGAAATCGTAGCCAAAGGTAGCACGTTTACTGCTCCTATCCTCAAGAACCTTGAATATGATGGCATACAGAGTAATGGATGGACGGAAGATGAGCATACCAACCTTTTGGTTCAGAAACTCATCATGAACTATATCCGTAAGTACAAGCAACTCGATGCAGAACTCAAGCGTCGAAAGTTTGCCATTACCATCGGTGATGAGCTTCCCTCTGGCATCCTACAGATGGCCAAGGTGTATGTGGCTAAGAAACGTAAGATTCAGGTGGGTGATAAGTTGGCCGGACGCCATGGTAATAAGGGTATCGTGTCGAAGGTGGTACGTGTGGAAGATATGCCTTTCTTGGAGGATGGTCGTCCCGTAGACTTGGTATTGAACCCGATGGGTGTGCCTTCGCGTATGAACCTCGGTCAGATCTTCGAGGCTATCCTTGGTGCTGCAGGAAGAAAACTTGGTGTGAAGTTTGCCACACCTATCTTTGATGGTGCCAAGTTGGATGATTTGTCAGAGTGGACAGACAAGGCCGGACTGCCTCGTTTGTGCTCTACCTATATATATGATGGTGAAACAGGTGAGAAGTTCGACCAGCCCGCTACTATCGGTGTGACATACTTCTTGAAACTTGGACACATGGTAGAGGATAAGATGCATGCCCGTTCCATTGGACCGTATAGTCTGATTACACAGCAACCTCTTGGTGGTAAAGCGCAGTTTGGTGGACAACGTTTCGGAGAGATGGAGGTTTGGGCCCTTGAGGCCTTTGGCGCCAGCCATGTCTTGCAGGAAATCCTTACCATCAAGAGTGACGATGTCGTTGGTCGTTCTAAGGCTTATGAGGCTATCGTCAAGGGCGATGCCATGCCTACACCGGGCATTCCGGAGTCGCTCAACGTATTGCTCCATGAACTTCGTGGTCTTGGACTGAGCATCAAACTGGATTAAACGTGAACCCCTAAATTATTAAGAACATGGCTTTCAAAAAAGATACTAAGGTAAAGAATAATTTCACGAAAATTACCATTGGATTGGCTTCGCCTGAAGAAATCCTGGAAAATTCGTTTGGTGAGATCACGAAACCTGAAACCATCAACTATCGCACCTATAAACCAGAACGTGACGGTCTCTTCTGCGAGCGCATCTTTGGTCCGACGAAAGACTATGAGTGTGCCTGCGGTAAATACAAGCGCATTCGTTATAAAGGTATAGTCTGCGACCGTTGTGGTGTGGAGGTTACTGAAAAGAAAGTGCGTCGTGAACGTTCCGGTCATATCGACCTGGTGGTTCCTGTTGCCCATATATGGTATTTCCGTTCGTTGCCCAATAAGATTGGTTACTTGCTCGGGATGCCGACTAAGCGTTTGGATTCGGTTATTTATTATGAGAAGTATGTTGTAGTAAAACCGGGTGTGCTTGAGGGCAGAAAAGACGCGGATGGCATGGAACTGAATGGTTCGCATGTTATGGACTTGTTGTCGGAAGAGGAATACCTCGATATTGTTGACAATATGCTGGATTCCAACAACGACCTGTTGGCAGATGACGACCCCAACAAGTTTATTGCCAAAATGGGTGCCGAGGCAATCTACGATTTGCTGATGGGACTTGATTTGGACTCGCTTTCTTATGAACTTCGCGATAGAGCCAACAACGACTCCAGTCAGCAGCGCAAGACAGAGGCGTTGAAGCGTCTGCAGGTGGTCGAAGCTTTCCGTTCATCAAAAACAGTGAACAAACCAGAGTGGATGATCATGAAGATTATTCCTGTCATTCCACCAGAACTTCGTCCTTTGGTACCATTGGATGGTGGTCGATTTGCCACTTCTGACTTGAACGACCTCTATCGCCGCGTGATTATCCGTAATAACCGTTTGAAGAGATTGGTTGAAATCAAAGCTCCTGAGGTAATCTTGCGTAATGAGAAGCGTATGCTTCAGGAGGCTGTCGACTCATTGTTCGACAACTCTCGTAAGGCGAGTGCTGTGAAGAGTGAGAGCAACCGTCCGTTGAAATCTCTCTCTGATTCACTGAAGGGTAAGCAAGGTCGTTTCCGTCAGAACCTCTTGGGTAAGCGTGTTGACTATTCTGCCCGTTCGGTAATTGTTGTAGGACCGGAACTGAAAATGGGTGAATGTGGTCTGCCGAAGTTGATGGCAGCAGAGCTTTATAAGCCGTTTATCATTCGTAAGTTGATAGAGCGTGGTATTGTAAAGACCGTGAAGAGTGCCAAGAAGATTGTGGATCGTCGCGAACCGGTTATCTGGGATATTCTGGAGAATGTGATGAAAGGACACCCTGTGCTTCTCAACCGTGCTCCTACATTGCACCGACTCGGTATTCAGGCTTTCCAGCCCAAACTGATAGAAGGTAAGGCTATCCAGCTCCACCCATTGGCATGTACCGCTTTCAACGCTGACTTCGATGGCGACCAAATGGCTGTGCACCTCCCGTTGAGCAATGAGGCTGTATTGGAGGCACAGATATTGATGCTCCAGAGTCACAATATCCTGAACCCTGCTAATGGTGCTCCTATCACTGTGCCTTCACAGGACATGGTGCTCGGACTTTACTATATCACGAAATTACGTCCGGGAGCCAAAGGCGAAGGATTGACCTTCTATGGTCCTGAAGAGGCTATTATTGCACATAACGATGGTCGGTGTGACCTGCATGCTCCTGTAAAGGTAATGGTAGACGACATTGTTGATGGCAAGCCTGTAAGGCGTCTGGTCGACACTTCTGTGGGACGTGTCATCGTCAACCAGATTGTGCCGGATGAGGTAGGATTCTTCAATGATATCATTTCAAAGAAAACCCTTCGTGGCATCATTGCCGACGTTATCAAGTCTGTGGGTATGGCACGTGCCTGTGCTTTCCTTGATGGTATCAAGAACCTAGGTTATCGCATGTCGTATGTAGCCGGTTTGTCCTTCAACCTTGATGATATCATCATTCCTAAAGAAAAGGAAGAGATTGTTGAGAAAGGTCATCGTGAGGTAGAGGAAATTACCAATAACTACAACATGGGTTTCATCACCGATACGGAGCGTTATAATCAGGTTATCGATGCCTGGACACACGTCAACAACGAGTTGGGTGATGTGTTGATGAAGGAAATGACAGAGGCCGACCAAGGCTTCAATGCCGTTTACATGATGTTGGATTCCGGTGCCCGTGGTTCTAAGGATCAGATCAAACAGTTGTCGGGTATGCGTGGTTTGATGGCCAAGCCGCAGAAGGCCGGAGCTGAGGGAGCGCAGATTATTGAGAATCCTATCTTGTCAAACTTCAAGGAAGGAATGTCTGTGCTGGAATACTTCATTTCTTCGCACGGTGCACGTAAAGGTCTTGCCGATACGGCTATGAAGACAGCCGATGCCGGTTATCTGACCCGTCGATTGGTAGACGTATCGCACGATGTGATTATCACGGAAGAGGACTGCGGCACATTGCGTGGTTTGGAATGTAGAGCCTTGAAGAATGGCGATGAGGTAATATCCACCTTAGGTGAGCGTATCTTGGGTCGTGTGTCGGTGCATGACATCGTAAACCCCACAACAGGCGAAATCATCTGTAATGCAGGTGAGGAAATTACTGAAGACAAGGCGCGTGCCATTGAGGAGTCGCCTATCGAAATGGTGGAAATCCGTTCTGTGCTCACATGCGAAAGCAAGCGTGGTATCTGCGCAAAATGCTATGGTCGAAATCTGGCAACAGCCCGTATGGTACAATTGGGTGAGGCTGCAGGTGTGATTGCGGCTCAGGCTATCGGTGAGCCCGGTACACAGCTTACGCTCCGTACCTTCCACGCAGGTGGTGTGGCCGGTAATGCGGCAGCCAATGCAAGTATTGTGGCCAAGAACAATTCTCGTCTGGAGTTTGATGAGTTGCGTACTGTGCCTTTCCACGATGAGGACGACAAGGACTGCCAGATGGTTGTGAGCCGACTCGCTGAGGTGCGTTTCGTTGACCCACACACTGATATTGTTCTTTCTACGCTGAACGTGCCCTATGGTTCAACACTGTATTTCAAGCATAACGATGTTGTTGAAAAGGGTGATTTGATTGCTAAATGGGACCCGTTCAATGCTGTGATTGTTAGCGAATATGCTGGTAAACTGAAATTCAAGGATGTAGTAGAAGGTATTACATATAAGGCCGAAACCGACGAGACGACCGGCTTGACAGAGAAGATTATTACTGATTCACGCGACCGTCTGAAAGTGCCTACTTGCGATGTCGTAGATGAAGAAGGTAATGTGATTGGAACCTATAACTTCCCTGTAGGAGGTCACGTGGTTGTCGATGATGGTCAGACGGTGTCTACGGGTGCTACTCTGGTGAAGATACCTCGTGCCGTAGGTGGTGCTGGTGACATCACGGGAGGTCTGCCCCGTGTTACCGAACTCTTTGAGGCACGTAATCCTTCTAATCCTGCCGTTGTTTCGGAAATTGATGGTGAGGTGACAATGGGTAAGGTGAAGCGTGGTAACCGTGAGATTATCGTTACTTCGAAAACGGGCGACCAGCGTAAGTATCTCGTTAGCCTCAGCAAGCAGATTCTTGTACAGGAACATGATGCTGTGCGTGCCGGTACACCATTGTCGGATGGTATTGTAACACCAGGCGATATCTTGGCTATCAAGGGCCCCACCGCTGTCCAGGAATATATTGTCAATGAGGTGCAGGACGTATACCGTCTACAAGGTGTGAAGATTAACGACAAGCACTTTGAGATTATCGTCCGCCAGATGATGCGTAAGGTTCAGATTAATGAACCGGGCGATACAACCTTCCTGGAACAGGAGTTGGTTGATAAACTCGACTTTGCAGAAGAAAACGATCGTATTTGGGGTAAGAAAGTTGTTGTCGATGCAGGAGATTCTGAAAACCTTAAGCCAGGACAGATTGTGACTGTGAGAAAACTGCGTGATGAGAACTCCAGCTTGAAGCGTCGTGACCTTCGCTTGGTTCAGGTACGCGATGCCGTACAGGCTACAGCTACACAGATTCTTCAGGGTATCACCCGTGCAGCGCTTGGAACAAAGAGCTTTATGAGTGCTGCTTCCTTCCAGGAAACAACCAAGGTGCTCAATGAAGCTGCTATCCGTGGAAAGCAAGACCATCTGGAGGGTATGAAGGAGAATGTCATCTGTGGTCATTTGATTCCTGCCGGAACTGGCTTGCGCCAATGGGAGAAACTGATAGTTGGTTCTCGTGAAGATTATGAGCGCATAGAGGCAAACAAGAAGAATGTACTTGATTTTGCAGAGAAGACATCAGAGGAATAACATTTGTTGTTCGTGAAGATATGTTTAAAAACCGTGGCACTTTATAGTGTCGCGGTTTTTTTATAAAAAATTGTTTGGTGTTATGGCCTTTTTATCTATCTTTGCAGGCGCAAAGAATACATGTAGCAGGAAGCTAATATAACCTAAACAATAAGTTCATGGAAAAGAGAATGAATGTCGATATGCTCAAACACGCAACGATGGAGTATTTCGCCATAACAGTCGGATGTTTTATCGTCTGTGTCGGATTTGTGTGTTTCATCAATCCTTACAAGTTTGTGCCGGGAGGTGTATATGGCACAAGCATAGTGCTGCACAACATCTTCCCACAGATGCAGGTGGGTACTTTTGGCTTGCTGTTGAGCGTACCCTTATTGCTGCTCTCCTATTTCCTGATAGGAAAGCATGTGGGTGCCAAGACACTATTTACCACCCTTCTTGTGCCCGTCATGATGAACGGAATTTCCATGTGGGCATATCCATCAGAGGAAGCCTTACAGTCACTTTCACCTAAACTGATATGTAACGGTATGCTCAATTTCGAGAATGAGCGCATCCTGTCAGTGTTCCTCGGAGCTACGCTGATAGGCATAGGAGAAGGGTTTATTATGCGCGCAAAGGCCACTTCCGGAGGCACCGATATCATTGCCATGATTCTGCATAAGTATCTAAGAGTGAAATTTTCCAATGCTTTGCTTGCAACCGATGCAACAGTAGTTTTTACGGGTATTGCCATTTTAGGACTGGGCATTGGTACGGTGCAGCCTGAACCGCAGGCATTCCTCTTGGCGGGCTATTCGTTGGTTTGCATTTTCATCATGTCGCGTGTGGTGGCATTTGTTGTCTCTGGTTCCAAGAACAATAAGTTAATGTTCGTCGTGTCAAATACGGATAATATCCAGTTGCGGGAGTTTATTTTACATAAGCTCGATCGTACAGCTACCCTGATAAAAGCTTCAGGGCTTTATTCCCAGGAAGACAAGTGTACGCTGATGATGGTGGTGCACATGCGGGAGGTGGAAGCGTTTACAGTAGCCATCAAAACAATTGCACCTGATGCGTTTGTGATTGTTACAGATGCCTATGATGCTTATGGTACGCGTTGGAAGGCGTTCCCAGAGAAACACACGTTAGACATTAGTTAGGCTGTTTAATCGCAATGGCAGTCTAACAAGCAGGAATAAACGACTAAAAGCTGAGAGCGCTATACTTCGTTCAGCGCACGATGATTACTCGTTCAGCACTCGTATTTCTCCACGGTTTTACGAGCGCACATCGAGCGCTGAACGAGTGCAGAACGTAGGAACTCTGTGATCACTTAGGCTCTTCCCTCGACTAAAGGGATGAAAGCTATCAAATCCCATAAGGTCGCATCGCTGTGGTAATCCCCCTCAATAATCAGAGTGCTATGATAGCCCCTCAATAGTCTGGCAACTGTGCTGACAACAACTATTGTGTTGAGAGGACGTTTTAGCGTCTTGCGGATACTGTGGGGGTATAGCATATAAAAGACAGATAGGATAATGACAAGAAAGTAGTATGATTGCGTGAAACTATATAATGGCCCAAAGTGTTATTTATTCGGTGCGTTTGTTTGGTGATACGGATAAAATCAACTATATTTGCAACATCCTGTTCCAGCGTTAGCAGGTGGGAGGTGAACAATCTATTATTTATAATTCAAGGTAAACAAGATGTTTATAGACAGTCGGACGATTGCAATGGCAGTTGCTTTGCCCACAGCTATGCAAGCAGTGGCAGCCAAAGCTCCCAACATCATTCTTTTTTTGGTTGACGACATGGGGTGGCAAGATACTTCCGTGCCTTTTGCTCAGTACAAGAGTCGACTCAATGGGGTATACGAAACGCCCAATATGGAGAAACTGGCTGCTGAAGGAATGTGTTTTACGCAGGCCTATGCCTCACCTATCAGCTCGCCCAGTCGATGTAGTTTGATGTCAGGCAGCAATGCGGCACGACATGGTGTTACCAACTGGACTTTAGAACGCGATAAGTCTACCGACTGTGAAGATGGCTCTTTGCAACCCCCTGTTTGGAACTATAACGGTATCTCGCCTGTGCCAGGCGTTCCCCACACCTATCATTGCAAGTCGTTTGTACAAATTCTCCACGAACATGGCTACCATACCATTCACTGTGGCAAAGCGCACTGGGGGGCGCAGCATACATTGGGCGAGCTTCCTACAGCCTGGGGCTTTGACGTGAATATTGCAGGACATGCAGGAGGTGGGCCTGCCACTTATCTGAGTGAACAAAATTATGGGCATCGCAGGGATGGCATCGCCAATTCGCCTTTTGCCGTTCCTGGTTTGCAAAGCTATTGGGGAACTGGTGCTTTCTTGACAGAGGCACTCACCCAGGAAGCACTCAAAGCACTCGACAAGGCCAAACAGTATGGTGTACCCTTTTTTCTCAACATGTCGCATTATGCAGTGCATATCCCTATCGACCGTGATGTGCGTTTCTTCACCAAGTATGTGCGGAAAGGATTGTCTGACAAAGAGGCAGCCTACGCTTCGCTTGTTGAAGGCATGGACAAAAGTCTCGGTGACTTGTTGAAATGGCTACGTGAGAATGGTGAAGAAGAGAATACCATTATTATATTTATGAGCGACAATGGCGGCTATGCTACGGGAAGTTATTGGAGAGACGAGCCGCTATATACGCAAAATGCGCCACTGCGCTGCGGAAAAGGGTCGATGTATGAAGGAGGTATACGTGAACCCATGATAGTGAAATGGCCGGGGAGGGTAAAGGGAGGCTCACGCTGTGACCAGTATTTGCTTATAGAAGATTTCTTTCCTTCTATCCTGGAGATGGCGGGTGTTTGTGATTACCAAGTGCCGCAGGTGATAGATGGAGAAAGTTTTGTGCCCCTGCTTGATAGTAAGGCCAAATCCTCTAAAGAGCGTATGCTTGTGTGGAATTATCCCAACGTGTGGGGAAACGAAGGACCCGGAATCAGTCTTAATTGTGCAGTGCGCATAGGTGACTGGAAACTGATCTATTCCTATAAGACAGGAAAACATGAATTATATAACCTCCGTGAGGATATAGCTGAGGCCCATGATGTGGCACAGGAGAATCCAAGCGTCGTGCGTAAGTTGTCATTGCGCTTGTCGGCTTATTTGCGCAAGGTGGGTGCTCAAAGACCCGTGGTAAAGTCTACCGGGAAACCTTGTCTGTGGCCAGACGGGATAGAATAATAGTATTTTTAGCAAGTTGTTTCGTGGTATGAAGAGAATTATATTGTTCGTTTGTATGCTGACAGGGATGGTCTGCGCGCATGCTACTTCGCCAGTGAAGGCCCTTTTGGAACGTATTGACAAGGGCGCCTCGCAGCGCTTTGTCATAGAACAAAAGTCAGGAGATCGTGATTTCTTTGAACTTGATTATCAAGATGGCAAACCTGTTGTGAGAGGCAATAATGCAATTAGTATTGCTACGGGCATAAACTGGTATTTAAAGTACTATGCAGGTATTCATCTGTGCTGGGGAAATATGCAGGCAAAGCTTCCCGCGGTGTTACCAGAGGTTCCGAGTACGGAACGTCATGAAACGGATATGAAACTGCGCTATGATTTCAATTACTGTACACATTCCTATACCATGGCCTTTTGGGATTGGAACAGATGGGAGGAAGAGATAGATTGGATGGTGTTGCATGGCATCAACATGCCTTTATGTGCCACAGGTATGGGTAGTGTGTGGAGAAACGTGCTTTTGAAATGTGGTTATTCGAAGGCTGAGATAAATGAATTTGTGGCAGGTCCGGCCTTTCAGAGTTGGTGGCTGATGAATAACTTGGAGGGTTGGGGAGGACCTAATCCCGATCGTTGGTATGATTCGCAAATGAAGCTGCAGCAGCGCATTATTAAGCGCATGCGTGAATGGGGCATAAAGTATGTGTTGCCTGGCTATTCGGGGATGGTGCCTGCCAATGCGCGGGAGAAGTTGGGATTGAAGGTTGCTGACCCCGGGAAATGGTGTGGTTATAGACGCCCCGCCTTCCTACAGCCTGAAGACCCTGCCTTTGCGCGTATTGCAGCACTTTACTATCAAGAACTAACACGCCTTTACGGCAAGGCTGATTATTACAGCATGGATCCTTTTCATGAGGGTGGCAATGTGCAAGGCGTTCATCTGGCAACTGCCGGAAAGGCCATCTGGCAATCGATGAAGGCTGTGAATCGTAACGCTATATGGGTGATACAAGCCTGGGGTGCATGTCCTTACGACGAGATGATACAGGCGCTTCCACCGGGCGATATGGTTGTTTTGGATTTGTTCTCGGAGAGTCGCCCTCAGTGGGGTGACCCACATTCGTCATGGTATAGAAAGAATGGTTTTGGCCAGCATGACTGGCTGTATTGTATGTTGCTTAATTTTGGGGGAAATGTGGGTCTTTTTGGTAAGATGAGACATGTGGCTGACGCTTTCTACCATGCCAAAGAAAGTCGGTTCGGGCAGACGCTGAAGGGTATAGGACTCACAATGGAAGGGAGTGAGAACAATCCGGTGATGTTCGAATTACTTACCGAACTGCCATGGCGTTCCCAACGCTTTAATGTGGACGGCTGGCTCCAAGGCTATTTGAAAGCTCGTTATGGCAAGGTTGACCCGAAGGTTGACAAGGCGTGGCGATTGTTGGCCAACTCCGTTTATGCTTGCCCAGCGTCCTCTGTGCAACAAGGTACCCATGAGTCGGTATTCTGTGCGCGTCCTTCGATGCATGTGTACCAGGTCTCTTCGTGGTCGGAAATGAAGGATTACTATCAACCTATGGAAGTAATAAAGGCTGCCCAGCTTATGACTGAAGTGGCAGACTCTTACAAAGGTGTGCGTAATTATGAATATGACTTGGTAGACATTGTGCGCCAGGCTGTGGCGGAAAAAGGACGTATGGTTTACGCTGTGTTGCAGGCTGCCTATAAAGCGCACGACCAGCAGCTTTTTGAGGCTACGGCACGTCGCTTTTTGCATCTTATCATGCAGCAAGATAGATTGCTTTCCACCGACCCGCTCTTTTCTGTAGGACGCTGGATAGGGGATGCGCGACGTATGGGCATTACGGAGCAAGAGAAGGATTTATATGAGTGGAATGCTCGCGTGCAGGTAACGACGTGGGGTAACCGTGCTGCTGCTGATGAAGGCGGATTGCATGATTATGCACATAAGGAGTGGAGTGGGTTGTTGCGTGATTTCTATTATAAACGTTGGCAACTATATCTGGCAGAGGTGCATAACAGACTGTGTGAAAACCAACCCAAGAAAATAGATTTCTATGCTGTGGAAGAATCATGGACCTTGCAACATAACCACTATGCGGAACAGGCTATTGGTGATCCGGTTCATGTGGCCAAAGAGGTGATGATCGACATTCTCCATTGAGGTTTCTGTCCACCTCTTTCGAATAACAAAGTTTTTTTATACCTTTGCAGCAGATAAGATGTCTCCATGCCAATGCTGGTTCGTGAGCGCAAAACAGATTTTCTTCGTTTGTACACATTATTAATATATAGATTATGGCAGACAATAATTCGCAGAAGCCAATGGAACTACAATTGGAGTTAAAACAGGAAATAGCATCTGGTGAATATGCTAACTTTGTGTTAATCACACATTCTCACAGCGAATTCATATTGGATTTCGCACGTGCCCTTCCAGGCATACCCAAACCTGAAGTGGCCAGTAGGATTATCATGACTCCGGAACATGCCAAGCGTTTACTTGCAGCATTGCAGGAAAATATCTACAAATACGAGAAATTGTTTGGCAAGATTGATATGGGAGTGCAGGTGCCAAGAACTGTATCGCCCTTTAATCCTGAGAATACAAAATCTTGATATCGTACGTTTTTTAGACGCTTGAACCAAAAAGGGATTATTTTTGTAGCGCTTGTTGTGGGCCCGAGCAAAGATAGTTCCTTTTTTCTTTGTATTATAAATAAATATAAATAAGCTCTCAAAACGTTAAATATTGTAATTGTGGAGGATATTTGTGTCGCTATAATTAGGTGGAATAAAGAGAAATTTGTACCTTTGCAGCCCGAAACGGCATACTATGTGCTGTTTCCTCAGAACTGACAATAACAGATAAAAATATATAAATTAAAAAGTAAAATTATGCCTACAATTCAACAATTGGTAAGAAAAGGCAGAAAGGAATTGGTAGACAAGAGCAAGTCGCCGGCTTTGGACAATTGTCCTCAGCGTCGTGGTGTTTGTGTTCGTGTCTATACAACAACTCCCAAGAAGCCTAACTCGGCAATGAGAAAAGTTGCCCGTGTGCGTTTGACAAACCAGAAGGAGGTTAACTCCTACATCCCCGGAGAGGGCCACAATTTGCAGGAGCACTCTATCGTATTGGTACGTGGTGGTCGTGTAAAAGACCTTCCTGGTGTGCGTTATCACATCGTTCGTGGTACATTGGATACTGCAGGCGTAGCCAATCGTACACAGCGCCGTTCTAAGTATGGTGCAAAACGTCCTAAGGCGAAGAAATAAGCTGAAGGGTTGGATGCCGAGAGTTCACAGGCGGTGAAGCCTGGGGGCTTGAGGCGTGCAAAGAAAAATACAATTATTTGATATATCGTTTTGCTGGAGAATGGTACAAGGTTGAGTAAATGTCAGGGTGCTGACGTTGAAGAACAGATAAACAGCCTCCGCAGAATATAATTAAAAACAAAAATGAGAAAAGCAAAACCAAAGAAGCGTGTGATCCTTCCGGATCCCGTGTTTAACGACCAGAAAGTGTCGAAGTTCGTAAATCACTTGATGTATGACGGTAAGAAGAACGTGTCTTACGAGATTTTCTACAAAGCTCTTGATACCGTAAAGGAAAAAATGTCGAGCGAGGAAAAGTCTCCGCTGGAGATTTGGAAGCAGGCTCTTGACAACATTACACCGCAAGTAGAGGTAAAGAGCCGTCGTATCGGTGGTGCAACTTTCCAGGTTCCTACTGAAATACGTCCTGATCGTAAAGAGAGTATTTCCATGAAGAATCTTATCGGCTATGCACGCAAGCGTGGTGGTAAGACAATGGCCGACAAGCTTGCGGCCGAAATTATGGATGCTTTCAACAATCAGGGAGGCGCATACAAGCGTAAAGAGGATATGCACCGTATGGCAGAAGCTAACCGTGCGTTCGCTCACTTTAGATTCTAATCATAAACACGGAAAAATAAAATGGCAAATCGCGATTTACATCTGACACGTAACATCGGTATCATGGCGCACATTGATGCCGGAAAGACCACTACCTCAGAGCGTATCCTTTTTTACACGGGTAAAACGCATAAGATTGGTGAGGTGCATGATGGTGCTGCTACCATGGACTGGATGGCTCAGGAGCAGGAGCGTGGTATTACTATCACTTCTGCTGCTACAACATGTAACTGGAACTATTTGGGCAAGTCTTATAAGATTAACTTGATTGATACTCCGGGACACGTGGATTTCACAGCGGAAGTAGAGCGTTCATTGCGCGTACTTGATGGTGCAGTAGCTACTTATTCGGCCGCTGATGGTGTGCAACCTCAGTCGGAAACTGTATGGCGTCAGGCTGATAAATATAATGTGCCTCGTATTGGTTATGTGAACAAGATGGACCGTTCTGGTGCAGACTTCTTTGAAACAGTACAGCAGATGAAGGACATCCTTGGCGCTAATCCTTGTCCCGTTCAGATTCCTATCGGTGCTGAGGAGAACTTTAAGGGTGTTGTTGACCTGATTAAGATGAAGGCCATTCTGTGGCACGATGAGACCATGGGGGCTGAATATGATGTTGAAGAGATCCCTGCCGACCTTGTTGATGAGGCTAACGAGTGGAGAGAGAAGATGTTGGAGAATGCTGCCAACTTCGACGATGAATTGATGGAGATGTATCTTGAAGGTGCTGATATTCCCGAAGAGAAGGTGAT
>CAMAMZ010000034.1 GCA_945837185.1 uncultured Bacteroidales bacterium
ACTCGTTCTGCTCCACAGTTTTACGAGCGCTGAACGAGTGCTGAACGTAGGAAGGCTGTTGCTGGTATTATATGTTGAAGAGCCTATGTTCAAGTATGAGTTTATTCTTCAACAGATAGAAGTCCGCTTTGCTTATACATAATTCTCTATGGACGACCTTTAGCTTGTTGACAAAACCTTTTGTTATCTTTTCGTTCAGCCTTGGCTGAACGGTCATAGATGTTAACATCTATCAGCATAGAAGATAACCAACTTTACCGTTCAGCCTTGGCTGAACGAAAAGGGAAGGGCCTAGAGGCTGTTATGGTAAAAAAGAAAACATCCGCATGACTACTATTGTAATGATGCGGATGTTCTGCTATGTTGGGTGTAACCTATTTGTTGACGCCCCTTTTGATTTTATCCACGTAAGCATCGATGACAGCTACGGCTGTGATGTTGACAATGTCGCGGACAGAACTTTCAAAGTCGGTAAAGTGAATAGGCTTGTTCAATCCCATCTGGATAGGACCGATAATTTCGGCATCCGGGTCAAGCGCTTGCAGCAACTTGTAACTTCCGTTGGCGCTACTCATATTGGGGAAGATGAGCGTATTGACGTCTTTGCCCTTTAACTTGGTGAAGGGATATTTGGCATCGCGCAACTCACGGTCTAATGCGAAGTTCACCTGCATCTCTCCGTCTACTAACATGTCGGGATACTCACGCTGTAAAGTCTCAACGGCGGCATGCACCTTTTGAGGACTGCCTATTTCATCGGTACCAAAATTAGAATAGCTAATCATGGCTATGACAGGCTCGACATTGAAGAAGTCGACAGCATGCACACACAGACGGGCAACATCGCACAGCACATTCTGGTCGGGATGGCGGTTGATGAGGGTGTCGGCAATGAAGAACGTGCCTTTCTTTGTGTTGAGAATATGCATGGTGGCAAAGGTGTTGTATTCAGGACGTATGCCCACTACCTCCTTGGCCACTTTGATGGTGTTGGAGTATTTGGTGTAAAGACCGGTGATGAAGGCATCGGCATCACCTTGCTCCACCATCGACATACCGAAATAGTTACGCTCATACATCTTGTCGTAGGCTTCCTCGAAGGTATAGCCTTGGCGGGCACGCTTCTCGGCCAAGTGTTTGGCATAGGTGGCACGCCTACCTTGTTCCTTATCGGCACGCATGTCGACTATCTCAATATTGGAGAGGTCGAGTTTCAGACGACTGGCCAAACGGTGCAAACGGTCGGGATTGCCCAAAAGGATGGGTTGACAGATGCCTTCCTGGAGCGCCTGCACGGCAGCTTTCATCATAGAAGGGTGCCCTCCTTCGGCAAAGACAACACGCTGTGGGTGCATGGCCGCTACAGCATGGAGGTTGCGTGTGAGTTTGGTTTCAAGACCGAGCATCTGGCGCAGTCCTTCTTTATAGGCTTTCCAGTCGGTGATGGTTTTGCGTGCCACACCACTCTCGATAGCTGCTTTAGCCACCGCTGCACTCACCTCTGTGATGAGACGTGGGTCGACAGGTTTGGGAATAAAGTATTTAGGACCGAAGGTGAGGTCGTTGACATGGTATACCTCATTCACCACATCGGGTACCGTTTGCTTTGCCAAATCGGCTATAGCCATTACGGCCGCCATCTTCATCTCTTCATTGATGGCCCGCGCATGTACATCGAGGGCACCACGGAAGATATAGGGAAAGCCTATGACATTGTTGATTTGATTGGGATAGTCGCTACGGCCGGTGGACATCAATACATCGGGGCGACTGGCCATGGCTTCCTCGTAACTGATTTCGGGTACGGGGTTGGCCAACGCGAAGACGATGGGCGATGGTGCCATGGAGCGAATCATGTCCTGCGTCAAGATATTGCCTTTGGAAAGACCTACGAAAACATCAGCACCAGCAATAGCCTCTTCGAGGGTATGCACGTCTCTACGTTCGGTGGCGAAGTAGGCTTTTTGCGGTGTGAGGTTCGGACGGTCGGAGGTGATGACGCCTTTGGAATCCAGCATAACGATATTCTCTCTGCGGGCACCAAGGGCCTCATAGAGTTTGGTGCAGCTGATGGCAGCCGCTCCCGCACCATTGACAACGATGCGCACTTCCGCAATATTCTTTCCTGCCACTTCCAAGGCATTCTTCAAGCCCGCGGCACTAATGATGGCGGTGCCATGCTGGTCATCGTGCATGACGGGTATGTCGAGGGTTCGCTTCAGGCGTTCTTCAATATAAAAACATTCGGGCGCCTTGATGTCCTCAAGGTTGATGCCACCAAATGAAGGCGCTATCTTCTCGACTGCCTCACAGAACTTTTCAGGATCTTTTTCATCGACTTCAATGTCGAAGACATCCACTCCACCATAAATCTTGAAGAGCAATCCCTTGCCCTCCATGACGGGCTTGCCGCTGAGAGCACCAATATCGCCCAATCCCAATACGGCTGTACCGTTGGAGATGACGGCCACGAGGTTGCCTTTGTCGGTATATTTATAGGCATCATCGGGGTTGTTTTGAATTTCAAGGCAAGGGAATGCCACTCCCGGAGAATAAGCCAAACTTAAATCTGTTTGTGTGTGATAGGGTTTTGTGGGCTTGACCTCTATCTTGCCGGGCCTTCCTTGGCGGTGATATGCAAGCGCTGCTTCTTTCGTTATCTTTACCATACTAACCTAAAAAATATTATCCATTATTATATGTATGCTTATATTCGCTATGCAGGGGTAAAATCCTGCTATTTTTTGTTACATCGTGACAAAGGTAGTAAAAATAGGGAAAAAGCACATGGGTTTTCACTTTTTTTTAATAACTTTGTACCATAAATGAATACATATACAGTAGAATGACTACACAAACACTTTATAAGCAGGAGTTAAGGGGTAGAATTCTGGCAACGGCCATGCGCGAATTTACTGCCAAGGGCATTCGCAAAGTAAAAATGGACGATATTGCTCGTATGCTGGTCATTTCCAAACGTACGCTTTATGAAATATTTGAAGATAAGGAAACAATCCTTTTCGAGGGTATCAAATTGTCGGAGGAAATGATTGACAAACGCATGCGTGAGTTTGCAGCTGATGAAGCGCATACCTCAATCGATATTATTGCAGAGTTCTATATAATACAGATGGAGAATTTTGCTAATGTGAGTTACTTGTTCTTTGAACAATTGTACAAATATCCGGCCATTATCGATTATCTTAACCAAAGAAGGAAGGAACGCGATGCCACTTCGCATCTGTTCTTCGAAAGGGGCGTTCGCGAAGGCTATTTCCGGGAAGATGTGAGTTATGACATTGTTGCTCAGATAGGGCATGCTGCTTTTACCCATATCTTGAGCGGACAACTGTGCAAGATTTATAGCATGGAAACGTTGTATCGGAATATTTTCTTCCTGTTGATAAGAGGCGTGTGTACAGAGAAAGGTGTGGCAGAATTGGAAAGGGCGTTCCAATATAGAAGGCAATATATAAAGAAATGATAGATACGTCAGTTTTTCAAGGAAAGAAGGCGGCTTACTATACATTGGGCTGCAAATTGAATTTCTCGGAAACGTCTACGTTTGCCAAACTCCTGCAGGAGATGGGAGTGAGGACTGCTGAAAAGGGAGACAAGGCTGATATTTGTATTATCAATACATGTTCGGTGACGGAGGTTGCCGACAGGAAGTGTCGTACGGCTATCAGAAGAATGGTAAGAGAACATCCCGGTGCCTTTGTGGTGGTGACGGGATGCTACGCACAGTTGTCGGCAGAACGTGTGGCCGGCATTGAGGGTGTGGACCTTGTGCTTGGAAGTAATGAGAAGGCAACGCTGGTGCAATATCTTTCAGATTCATGGTTGGAAAGAGAACAATTGCAGCATGCACTGCAACGTTGTCATACTGTTAAAACAAAGGAAATCAATACGTTTCAGCCTTCGTGTTCAAGAGGAAATAGAACGCGCTACTTCTTGAAGGTGCAGGATGGTTGCAATTACTTCTGCACCTATTGCACCATTCCTTATGCGCGTGGTTTTTCGCGTAACCCAACCATCGCCTCGTTGGTGGCACAAGCCGAGGAGGCTGTGCGTGAAGGTGGCAAGGAAATTGTATTGACAGGTGTGAACATTGGTGACTTTGGCCGAACCACTCACGAGCGGTTTATCGATTTGGTGCGCGCTTTGGATCGGGTGGAAGGGATAAAGCGTTATCGCATATCGAGTTTGGAACCTGATTTGCTCGACGACGAACTGATTGCCTATTGTGCTCAAAGTCGTGCTTTCATGCCCCATTTCCATATCCCTTTACAGAGTGGTTCCAATGAGGTGTTGCGTCTCATGCACAGACGCTACGACAAGGAATTGTTTGCGCATAAGATAGCGTTGATACGCCAGCTTATGCCCGATGCCTTTATTGGGGTTGACGTGATGGTTGGGTGCCGGGGCGAACATGTTGCGCATTTTGAGGAGTGTAAAGCCTTTTTGGCCTCGCTCGATGTGACACAGTTGCATGTGTTTCCTTATTCGGAACGGCCGGGAACAGCAGCCCTTTCCATTCCTTACGTGGTGGATGAGCAAGAAAAGCACAGGCGTTGTGCGGAACTTATCAAGTTGAGCGAGGAGAAAACCAAGGCTTTCTACGAGCGCCACATAGGCGAGGAAATGGAGGTGCTCTTTGAGCGCTCTACAAGGGGAAAGGCCATGCATGGCTTTACACCCAATTATATACGAGTGGAACTTGCAGCCAAGGATGCAAGAGAAGAATATGACAACCAACTGATGCGTGTGCGATTGGGAGCGTTCAATCGAGACGGGTCGGCTTTGAAAGCAATAGGCTTATGAAAGTGGCAATAGTTATTCTCAACTGGAATGGCAGAAAAATGTTGGAACGGTATCTGCCATTGCTGGTTGCGTGGAGTGGAAAAGACAGTGAAGTAATCGTGGCCGACAATGCATCGACCGATGATTCCATGGCTTGGCTGTCGACTCATATACCGGAAGTAAGGACCATTCTTTTAGACAAGAACTATGGTTTTGCTGATGGCTACAACAAGGCTTTGAGTCAGGTGAAAGCTGAATACTATGTGTTGATCAACTCGGATGTTGAGGTGAATGTTGGGTGGCTTACGCCACTTGTAACGTTTATGGATTGTCATCCAGAGGCAGCGGCCTGTCAGCCGAAGTTATTGGCTGTAGCCAACAGAAAACGGTTTGAATATGCCGGTGCCTGTGGGGGCTATATCGATAAGTTAGGCTATCCGTTCTGCCGAGGCCGATTGTTCAACACGGTGGAAAAGGACGAGGGGCAGTATGATACGATTGCCGAGGTGGCATGGGCCACAGGAGCATGCCTGATGGTAAGGAGCAAAGACTATTGGGATGCGAATGGCCTTGACGGACGTTTCTTTGCACACAATGAGGAGATTGACTTCTGTTGGCGACTGAGGTTGATGGGACGAAAGATTTATTGCGTGCCGCAATCGGTTGTTTTCCATGTGGGAGGGGGAACGCTGCCACAGGGCAATCCGCGCAAAACCTACTTGAATTTCCGTAATAACTTGACAATGCTTTACAAGAACCTTCCGGAGAAGGAACTGAAAGGTGTGATGTGCAAGCGTTGGGTGCTCGATTATGTGGCTGCGTTCCAGACATTGCTGGTGAACGGCAACTGGCGTGATTTCATGGCTATATGGCGGGCACGGCGTGACTTCAAACGGTGGAAGAAGGACTTTCAGGCAGACAGGGAGCGTATTCAAGCCAAACGCAAGGTGCAAATTGACGAAACGCGAAGTGACTTTTCGCTGTTGTGGCGATACTATGTGAAGGGATGTCGCACCTTCCGCTCGTTAGGCTTGTCGGTGCTTTGTGCCTTACTGGTGTTTGCGCTCGCAAGTTGTGAGTTGAAACTGAAGACCACAATGACCGACACGCAGAACAGCGAGATTAAGGTGGCACGCTACGACAGGTTGCAGAGCAGGTATCTGAGCACGGGCGATTTCTCTGCCCTGCAAGAGATGAACACCGAATATCCGGTGGAAACACGTACGTTGATTGAGCGGGTGTTGCAAATAGGCGATGTGGTGGAACCGGATATCAGTACCAAATTCCTGCGTTTCTTTCAAGACTCAACGCTACAGGTGTTGATGTCGGATGCAGAATTGCAGTATGCCGATATGGAGGACATCAACAAGAGTTTGAACAAGGTGTTCGAACGGATGAGAGGCTGGATTCCGGACCTTCCTTACCCAAAGGTGTACGCACAGCTGGGTGCTTTGGATCAGAGTATCATCATTGGCGACCGTAGTATTGGCATTTGTTTAGACAAATACCTGGGTGAGAACTATCCGTTGTATCTGAAATACTATCCCGAGCAGGCGCGTAAAAGCATGACACGAGCACATATCGTGCCCGATTGCCTCACTTTCTACATGCTGAGCCTATACCCCATGCCGAATTTTGAACAGCGGAAACAAATAGAGAAAGACTTGCATTTGGGCAAGGTGATGTGGGCTTCCAACAAGGCTTTGGGTTATCGGTTCTTCGACACCAGATATGTGCGAATCGTTGATAAGTATATGCGTAAGCACCAGAAGGTGTCGCTAAAGGCGCTGCTTGAAAGCGATGACTATTCAAAAATGCTGCCTTGATAAATGCCATGGGTTTGCAGATAGCTGTCGAGGCGGTGCACAAACTCATGGTTCTTCATCTTCCATCGGGGGGCAATCAGCAGATTGGCGGGCGATTGACTCACAAAACGTTCTATCACAATATCCTTGCGCAGGTAGGGTAGGTATTCTCCTAAAAGGTGGATGTATTCATCTACGTGATAGAGGGGGAAGGGCTGCCGGGCATACTCTTGCGCCAGACGGGTGCCTTGCAAGAGTTGTAGCTGGTGTATTTTGAGCAGGTCGATGGGCAGGGAGGATAGGGTAAGAGCTTCTTCTTGCAACATGGTTTTGTCTTCGCCCGGCAAGCCTATTATCACATGGGCTCCTACAAGTATGCCGCGTGCATGCGTAGCCTCTACGGCTCGTTGGCTGCAAGCAAAGTCATGCCCCCTGTTAATGCGTTGCAAGGTAGCATCGTGTGTGGATTCTATACCATATTCCATGATGAGGAAGGTTTGGCGGTTGAGTTGCTCGAGATAGTCAAGGAGGGGTGTGTCGATACAATCAGGTCGGGTGCCAATCACAATCCCTACCACATCATCTACCGACAAAGCCTCTTCATAACGAGCCTTCAGCACATCGAGGGGCGCATAAGTATTGGAGTATGCCTGGAAATAGGCAAGGTATTTCATGGTGGGATATTTCCGTGCAAAGAAAGCCTTTCCTTCCGTTAGTTGTTGCCGGATGCTCGAAGTCTGCTGGCAGTAAGAAGGGTTGAAGGAGCGGTTGTCGCAAAACGTGCAACCGCCCCTTGATAGCTTACCATCGCGATTAGGACATGTGAAGCCTCCGTTGACGGAAATTTTCTGCACACGATATGCAAACCTGTTTCTAATCCAAGTGCTATAGTCGTTGTAGTTGGGCATGTCAGGCGCAAGGCGAAACGCTATTAATATTCGCTCGTAAAGTGGAAACGAATGTGTTTGAAATCTTGTTGAGCCATAGAAAGCACATAGCCGCTGTCGGCAAGGAACACATCTCTGCCCTCAATATCTTTGGCAATATATTGATATTTGCGTTTCTTGAAATTTTCATATTCAATGGCATCGTCACTTTCTATCCAGCATGCCTTATGAAGATGAACGGGTTCCCAACGGCATTTGGCTCCATATTCGTTCTCAAGGCGATATTGAATCACCTCAAACTGCAGTTGACCTACCGTGCCCACAATGCGGCGGTTGTTGAATTGGTTGACAAACAACTGGGCAACGCCCTCGTTCATCAACTGCTCCAAACCTTTGGCAAACTGTTTGGCCTTCATAGGATCATCGTTCTCAATATATTTGAACAGCTCTGGTGAAAAGCTGGGCAAGCCACGGAAGTGAATCTGTTCTCCCTCCGTCAGCGTGTCGCCAATCTTAAAGATGCCATTGTCGGGCAAACCAACGATGTCTCCCGGATAGGCTTCATCAATAGTCGATTTCCTCTGCGCCATGAACTGGGTGGGTGAGGAGAATCTGACGGTTTTGCCCAAACGGATATGCGTGTAGGGTTGGTTGCGTTGGAACTTGCCTGAGCACACTTTGCAGAAGGCAATACATGAACGGTGGTTGGGATCAATATTGGCAGTAATCTTGAAAATGAATCCCGAAAACTTCGGCTCTGTGGGTGCCACCATTCGTTCCTCGGCTTGTGTGGGACGAGGACTGGGAGCTATCTGCACAAAACAATCCAGCAGTTCCTGCACACCAAAATTGTTAAGTGCGCTACCAAAGAATACAGGTGCTACTTCCGCGGAACGATATGTGTCGACATCGAAGGCTGGATAAACGCCATCAACCAGTTCCAGGTCGTCTCGGAGCTGTTGGGCTTCGCGTTCGCCCACGTGTTGGTCGAGGGCATCACTTGTAATGTCAACAGCAATCTTTTCGGTCACCCGTTGCTTATTGGGCGTAAAGAGATTGAGTTGTTGCTCATAGATGTTGTATACACCCTTGAAACGCAAGCCCTGACCGATAGGCCAGGAGAGTGGACGCACATGAATTTGAAGTTCTTCTTCCAGTTCATCAAGCAGGTCGAAAGGATCACGTCCCTCACGGTCCATCTTGTTGATGAAGATGATGACAGGCGTATTGCGCATGCGACACACCTCCATCAGTTTCCGGGTTTGTGTTTCAACACCCTTGGCAGAGTCGACCACAATGATGGCAGAGTCGACAGCCGTCAGCGTGCGGTAAGTATCTTCGGCAAAGTCCTGGTGACCCGGTGTGTCGAGGATGTTCACCTTGTAATCCAAATAATCAAATTCCATGACGGAGGTAGAGACAGAAATACCTCTCTGTTTCTCAATATCCATCCAGTCGGAGGTGGCTGTTTTCCTAATCTTATTGCTTTTCACAGCACCTGCCACTTGAATCTGTCCTCCAAAGAGCAGGAATTTCTCCGTGAGTGTAGTCTTTCCCGCATCGGGATGCGAAATGATGGCAAAGGTGCGTCGGCGTTCTATTTCGTTCATTGAAAAGTATTTAATTATAATATTGCGTTGTCAGTTTGTTGTATGCATGAGATGTGCCACACATTGTTGGAGGCTTTCTTCCCAATGGGGAATGGCAATGCCATAAACCTTTTTAATCTTGCTTTTGTCGAGCACGCTATAATGTGGCCTTTGTGCCGGAGTAGGATATTCTTCCGTGTGAAGCGGCTTCACATTACAGGTGGTAATGCCAGCCATGCGATGGATGGCAAGCGCAAAGTCGTACCAGCTCGTCACTCCCTCGTTGGTGAAATGGTAGATGCCTGGCTGTATACCTTTGTCTATGGCCGTAAGGATGGCAAGGGCGAGGTCGTGTGCGTTGGTGGGCGTGCCTATCTGGTCGAAGACCACCCCCAGACTCTCTTTTTCCTTTCCCAAGCGGAGCATGGTTTTCACAAAATTGTTGCCAAAAGAAGAGTAGAGCCATGCCGTACGGATGATCATAGCCTGCGGACAATGTTCCATTACAGCCTGTTCGCCTGCCAACTTCGTTACTCCATAGGTACTGGTGGGGCAGGGCGTATCTGTTTCCTGATAGGGAACACAATGCTGTCCGTTAAAAACGTAATCTGTTGAAATATGAATCATAAAACCTCCTTGTGCGTGAATGGCTTCGGCAAGGAAGGAGGGAGCTTCGGTGTTGAGCTGGCGGCATAAGGCCTGCTGCGTTTCAGCCTTGTCGACAGCGGTGAAGGCCGCACAGTTCACAACGCCATCAATTTGATGGTTGCTGATGTAGGCACGCACGGCTTGAAAATCGGTAATGTCAAGGTCGGCCACATCCGTATTGAAGAAATGATGATGGGGATAAGCAGGTTCGAGCAGTTGCAGTTCGTTGCCCAGTTGTCCGTTGCATCCCGTTATCAGTATATTCATGTTGCTTACTATAGGAATAAATAAGGTGTCTTACTATTAAAAAAAAACGTGTCTCTTACTTTTATTAACTTACGACTCTCTTACTATAATATAAAAGGTGTCTCTTACTATTATACAATAAGGACCCTCTTACTATTATATAATAAGGTGTCTCTTACTATTAATCAATTAAGGACTCTTATTAAATAAAAGGTGTCTTAATCGTCTTCAAACTTCAAGCCCTCCGTGTTGTCTTTGAGATAATAGTCAGACAGAAGTCCCACAAAGGTTGTAATCTCTTTAACGGCACGTTCCGTTTCTTGCGATATATCCTTTTTCTGAAGTCTGAGCATCAGAATACCGTAAAGAGCATCGAAACAGGTTTCGATCTCATTGACATTCTTGTCGCCCTTGTTCCTCAGTTCCACAATAAAAGGTAGCGCTTTGTAATAAGCTGCGTGATAGAAAGGGAACTTTGACGAGTGAAGCAACCGATGATGCAAATCGATGATGTCCATCAGCAATACCTCATTCACCTGCAGGTGTCCGTATTCTCGTTTACCTTCCTCATTCATCATTCTAATCAGGTTGCCAAACCAGTCGATCACTTCGTTGCGTTGTTCGTCGGAATAATTGAAACGACTAATATAATCGCGTTTGATGACGGGCAGAGAACAACCATAGGCACGGATGATGTCTTCCGTCTGCCAGAGGTAAAGTAAATATTCCGCGATAGACTTCTTTCGTAATTCTTGTGCTACGTACATGTTGTTCAATATGAAAAAGTGTAGAGATTGAAAGTGGTGCCAATGAGCATCAAGAGCGAGAAAACGATAACAACACTGCCAATAATCTTGTTGATAAGAAGGATGCCGTTGTTGTCAAATTGCTCTTTCACTTTGTCGATAAGCCATGTCAACCCGAACCACCACAATAAGGCTCCCAGAACAATACTCGAATAGCCCAATGTCATTTCTACGGGGTGGTTGGGAACGACAAAGGCAAACTGTGCGAATGTTCCAATGAAGAGGAAAATGATTAGGGGATTGGAGAAGGTGACAAAGAAGGCTGTTAGACCATTGTGGAACAAGGAACCCTTCTTTTTGCCACTTTTATGGATGTTTTTAGTGGGGTTGGCACGGAAACACACAATGCCAAAACATAGCAGCATGATGCTTCCTACAATTTGTAACCAAAACTTGTTGGTAGGGTTGGTGATGAGATCCATCACGAAACTCATTCCCAAACCGGAGAGCAACGCATAGACAATGTCGCTCACAGCGGCACCGATACCTGTGACAAAACCATACCAACGCCCTTTGTTGAGCGTACGCTGTATGCAGAGTACGCCCACGGGGCCCATGGGTGCGGAGGCGATGATGCCAATAAGAACGCCTTTCAATATCAGCCCCAAAATGTCTATTTGAAATGGAAATGGCATAGTGAGTGCAAAATTACAAAATTATGTTGAGAACAAATGCTGAAAAGGGGAAAAATATGAGCGCTATGAGTTTTTTTTAGCATAATATTTGTCGGGTTTCAGTTTTTTATTTACCTTTGTCAAAAAGTAACGAATCTATAACTAACTAAAAAATAAATCAAACATGGACGTACAGAAAGAATTGAAACCGTATGTGATTGGATTGGACCTTGGTGGCACCAACTCTGTTTTTGGTATTGTTGACAGCCGTGGTGAAATAAAAGCTACTACCGCAATCAAAACGCAGGTTTATGATAATGTGAATGAGTATGTGAAGGCTTCTGTAGAGGCCTTGCAGGCAATCATCGACCAGGTGGGTGGTATCGACAAAATCAAGGCCATGGGTATCGGTGCTCCTAACGGTAACTATTATAATGGAACAATTGAGTTTGCTCCTAACTTGAAGTGGGGTCGTGATGGCGTAGTGCCATTGGCAGACTTGTTCTCAAAGGCATTGGGTATTCCTGTTGCCTTGACCAACGATGCAAACGCTGCTGCAATTGGTGAAATGGCTTATGGCGTGGCACGTGGTATGAAGAACTTCATTGTCATTACCCTCGGCACAGGTGTTGGTTCTGGTATTGTTGTCAACGGACAGTTGGTGTATGGTAGCGATGGCTTTGCCGGTGAGTTGGGACATGTGGTTGTTCGTACGCCCAATGGTCGTCCTTGTGGCTGTGGCCGTACCGGATGTCTGGAGGCTTATTGCTCTGCAACAGGTGTGGCTCGCACGGCACGGGAATTCTTGGCAACACGTCAGGATGAGTCTTTGCTTCGTGAGTTGAATCCAGAGGATATCACTTCGTTGGATGTGGCTATTGCTGCTGGCAAGGGCGATGAACTGGCTAAGGAAATTTTTGAGTTTACGGGTTCCTTGCTGGGTGAGGCTTGTGCTAACTTCGCTGCATTCTCTTCACCAGAGGCATTTATATTCTTCGGTGGTCTTACCAAGGCTGGCGATTTGCTGATGAAGCCTATTATTGAGAGCTATCAGAAGAATGTGCTCAATATTTACAAGGGTAAGGCTAAATTCCTCGTCAGTGGCCTCGATGGCTCTTCAGCAGCCGTATTGGGTGCCTCTGCTGTGGGTTGGGACCTTTAATATTCCGATATACTGTTGCAACTGACAACGGTATGCTGATTCCCGTGCGCTTCTACCAACTCGGTTTAGGAGAGCACGGGATTTATTCATGAAACAAAAAACAATGTAATTTTTGTATGGGATTGCTGAATTTCCTTTTCAATTCCTCTAAGCAACAGTCGGAGGACAAAGCACGCGATGAGAAAGAAAAGCAGTTTGACGTGCTCAAATATGATGGGGTGCGTGCCTTGCATAGCGGTCAGGTGAACTATGCGGCCGATTGCTTTCGCCATGCGCTTGCCATCAAGGACGACATGGAAACAATGGATTATTTCTCTTTGGCATTGGTGAGAAGTGGTGAGCTACAGGAAGCCATGGAGGTGTTGGAAAAACTGGCGGATAATGCGCCTGCCAATGCGCTCCTATACCAGCGTATGGCCAAGGTGGCCTTCATGATGGAAGATTATGAAAAGATGCATGCGCTATGTGAAAAGGCATTGGCCATGGGATGCGAAGATGCCACTATCCTGTGCTTGAAGGGCAATGCCCAAGTGGCCAAGGGTGATGTGGTGATGGCTATCGCCTCTTTCTCAAAAGCCATAGCCCTCGAACCCACCAATCGGGATGCCTATCTGCTGCGGGCCCAGACTTTGTTGCGCATGGGCGATTGTCAGGGAGCTGATGCTGATTTGAAGGTGCTGCTTGCGCAACATGCAGAAGATGAAGATGCGCTCCTGCTCAAAGCCAGAGTGGCACATGCGCAAGGCAAAGACGACGAAGCCATTCTATATTATAATAAGGTGGAGGCAATCAACCCCTTCTGTGTCGAGGTGTTCAAAGAGCGCGGGAGCATTCGCTATGCCATGGGTGACAAAGAAGGGGCTGGTGAAGATGCCCGTACACTCTTGTCGATAAGTCCAGAAAGTATAGGAGATGTTACGGGACAGTATTCAGCGGAAGGACAAGAAGGCATACAACAGGTGTTGGAAAAATGCTATAAGGCAAATAATCCGTATGGATTTTGAATATAAGGCATACAACAGGTGTGGGAAGAGTGCTTTAAGGCAAATAATCCTTAGGGGTGTTTAAGGCGTTTGTAGTTACAAAACAAAGAAAATGTTACTGGATGCTTAAATTTTCCTTCAAAATGTTTGTGTAAATCGGAGAAATGTTATACTTTTGCGGTATATTAATGTAAAAGATAGAAACAATGGCTGGAATGAACGCATACTTTTATTACTTTTATTACTTTGCAAGGAATTGTGAAGCGGGAAGTTGCGTGTAATTTCAACTTAAGAGTAAATACAACTATTCAGCATCCCGCTTCCATATTACATGGAGCGGGATTTTTTTATGAAAGAGTAACAGATACGATAAATGAAGAGAATAGCCATTCAGGGTGTGATAGGGTCGTTTCACGACATTGCTGCCCACGAGTATTTTAAAGGAGAGCAGATTCAGGTGATTTGCTGTTCAACTTTTGAACAAGTGTTCGAACAGATGGCGCAAGACCCAACGGTGATTGGTTTTACAGCTATTGAGAATACCATTGCCGGTTCTTTGTTGCACAATTATGAACTGCTCCGGGCATCGGGCGCAACAATCGTAGGAGAGCATAAACTTCATATCCAACATGCCATTTGCTGTCTTCCGGAAGATGACTGGGACACGATACACGAAGTGCATTCTCATCCCGTGGCTTTGATGCAATGCCGCAACTTCTTGGCCAAGCACCCAGGAATAAAGGCGGTGGAAAGTGAGGATACAGCGGGTAGTGCAGATTACATCAACCAACACCAATGTCGTGGGTGGGCCGCTATTTGTCATGCCGATGCTGCCAAGATGTATGGCTTGCGAGTGTTGGAAGACCATATAGAGGACAATAAGCATAATTATACGCGCTTCTTGGTGGTGTGCAATCCATGTAAGGCTGATTTCCTGCGACCCCTTGAACATACCAACAAGTCGAGTATTGTGTTCTCCCTTCCTCATGAAGAGGGAAGTCTTTCCAAGGTGCTGACCATTTTGTCGTTCTATGGCATCAGTCTTACAAAGATACAATCTCTTCCCATTATCGGGCACGAATGGGAGTATATGTTCTATGTAGACCTCACTTACAATAACCTTACACGCTATCGTCAATCCATTGATGCCATTATCCCACTTACAAAAGAACTTAAAATCATTGGAGAATATGAGCAATTTTAAACCGGCAGAAAGACTGAATAGTGTTCAGGAATATTATTTCAGTCGCAAATTAAAGGAGGTGGCCCAACTCAATGCCTCGGGGTTGGATATTATCAGTCTTGCCATAGGAAGTCCGGATATGCCTCCCTCGCGCCAAACGGTAGAGCGTTTGTGCGAAGTGGCTCATAATACGAATGCGCATGGATACCAGCCAACCATGGGAACACCGGAACTTCGGCAAGCCATGGCAGGCTTCTACCACCGATGGTATGGAGTGGAGATCGATGCACAAACGGAAGTGCAACCGCTCATTGGTAGCAAGGAAGGTATCTTGCACATCACCCTTGCCTTTGTTAACCCCGGTGAGGAGGTGCTGGTGCCCGACCCTGGTTATCCTACCTATACATCGTTAAGCAAAATACTCGGTGCAAAGGTCGTGAACTATGATTTGAAAGAGGATAGCGGTTGGCAACCTGATTTCGAGGCATTAGAGAAGAAAGACCTCTCCCGTGTGAAGCTGATGTGGACTAATTATCCGAATATGCCTACGGGAGGCAATGCGCAACACGCCACCTATGAACGGTTGGTTGCCTTTGCACAGAAACATCATATTGTGGTAGTTAACGACAATCCTTACTCTTTCATTCTCAATGAACATCCCCTGTCTATTCTGCAGGTTCCAGGTGCGAAAGAATGTTGTATAGAACTCAATTCCATGTCGAAGGCATACAATATGCCTGGCTGGCGCGTGGGAATGTGTGTGTCGAACAGTACCTTCATCAATTGGATTCTGAAAGTGAAAAGCAATATCGACAGCGGTACGTTCAGAGGAATACAGCTGGCAGCAGCCGAAGCTCTCAATACGAACGATGAGGCATGGCATAAAGAATATAATAGAAATGTGTACATGCGTCGAAGAAAAGTGGCTGAGGATATTATGCGCACCTTGGGGTGCACCTTCGACCCGAATCAGGTGGGCATGTTCCTTTGGGGAAGGATTCCCGATAAATATGACGATGTGGAAACACTCACCGAACGGGTTCTGCA
>CAMAMZ010000035.1 GCA_945837185.1 uncultured Bacteroidales bacterium
AACTGATAGTGGGTATCCATGAGTTTTTGAATCTCCTCTTGTGAGAGCTTGTGTGTTGTAGTTGCCATAGCAAAGATGGGCTCCCGCAACTTCTTGTAAGCGGAATAGTGTAGTCCGTTAGTCAAATATAATATGCTTTACCAAAACATGTAGCTTCCGTTTCATTGCCATGGTATTGCGTTTTTCGTTCAGCCTAGGCTGAACGGTAAAGTATGTCTACTTCTATGCCGATAGAAGTTAACTTCTACGACCGTTCAGCCTAGGCTGAACGATAATAGAGGTTCCTTGTGGTTGTTGTAGTATTTGTATGAATGTCGGTTAGATATAGTTACGTGCAGCGCACGAGGTTTACTCGATGTTCACTCGTAATTCTCCACGAAAATACGAGCGCACATCGAGTGCTGAACGAGTGCTGAACGTAGGAAGGGTGGATGCCGCATACAACAATGGGGATGACACTTCTTGCGTCACCCCCATTGCGTGATGGTCTTTCCGATAGACATCGGGTGAGACCGTTGGGAGAATCAGAATTTCTTATGCACACGAAGCATGTTGACAGGGTCGAGAATCTCGTCGAGCTGTTCCTTGGTGAGCAGACCCTTTTCCAAAGCCACCTCTTCCAAGCTCTTTCCTGTGGCTAATGCCTCCTTGGCAATCTTTGTGCTGTTCTTGTAACCAATGTAAGGATTGAGGGCTGTAACAATGCCAATGGAGTTCTTTACCATGTCGAGGGTGTGCTGTGCATTGACGGTGATGCCCACTACGCAACGCTCACGGAGCGTGTGCATGGCATTCGTAAGCCATGTGATGCTCTCAAACAGACATTCGGTGATGACGGGTTCCATGACATTGAGCTGTAACTGACCGGCTTCCGCAGCAAAGCAGACAGCAGTGTCGTTGCCAATCACCTTGAAGCACACCTGATTGGTAACCTCAGGGATGACCGGATTCACTTTGCCAGGCATGATAGAAGAGCCTGGTGCCATGGGCGGCAGATTGATTTCATGCAATCCGCAGCGTGGGCCGGATGCCATCAGGCGAAGGTCGTTGCATATCTTGGAAAGTTTAACTGCCAGACGTTTGAGCGCGGCACTGTAACTTACGTAAGCACCTGTGTCGGGAGTAGCCTCAATCATATCCGAAGCCTTTTCAAACTTCTCTCCTGTCAGTTCACTAAGGTGTGCGGTGCAAAGGTCAGCATAGCCAGGTGCAGCGTTCAGACCTGTTCCAATGGCTGTTCCTCCCATGTTGATTTCGTGCAGCAACTTCACGTTCCGCTCCAAGTTCGCCACTTCCTCCTCCAGATTGTTGGCAAAGGCATTGAACTCCTGCCCTGAAGTCATAGGCACGGCATCTTGCAGCTGAGTGCGTCCCATCTTCACCACATCTTTGAACTCCTTGCCTTTTGCGCGGAAGGCAGCAATCAATTGTTGCAGGCTATCCACCAACGTCTTGTTCATGCGGATAATGGCATAGCGGATGGCCGTAGGATAGGCATCGTTGGTAGACTGGCCGCAGTTTACGTGGTCGTTGGGATAGCAATGTGCATAGTCGCCCTTCTCATACCCCATCAGTTCCAGTGCACGGTTGGCAATCACTTCATTGGCATTCATGTTTACCGATGTGCCGGCACCCCCTTGCATCATGTCGATAGGGAAGTTCTCATGAAGGTTTCCCGCGATAATCTCCTCGCAGGCTTTAGAGATAGCCTCCGCTATCTGCGGCTCCAGAGCCCCCACTTCAGCATTGGCCAAGGCAGCGGCTTGCTTGACATAGGCAATAGCGATGATGAAGTCGGGATAGTCGCTCATCTTCGAGTTAGAGATTTTGTAGTTGTTGATGCCACGCTGTGTTTGCACGCCATAGTAAGCGTTGACGGGCACCTGGAGTTCGCCTAAAAGGTCCGACTCCAAACGATAGATTTCTTGTTCTTGTTCCATTGTATTTTTTCTCTTGGTTAGAATAGTTATTGTGTTTTACGTAATTTGGCGCGAACATACATTCCAGGTCGGAAGGAAGGATGTGTTTGGTTGACACGTGCATAAACCTTGATGGAATAGTCGCTTTTGTCGACAGATTGATCGATTGAGATAACAGTAGCTTGGAAGGTGCTCTTGCCCAATCCGTTGATACGGAAGTTCACCCCTTCGCCCACTTCTATCAGGTGCAGGTCTTTCTCATATACCGTGAGTTGCAGCAATGGATGCTGCTTGTTGATAATATCGCAGATGGGAGCCCCGGCTTCCATATATTTGCCAAGGTTGGCATTCATATTGGTAACAAAGCCACTCAGAGGAGCCTTGACAGGGAGGTATGCCTGAATGCCTTGTTCCTTGACCGTTTGCGGTTTGATGCCCAAGGCATGCAACTGCACGGCAGCAGCTGTAGCCTTGCTGCGCATAGCCAGCCATTCGGCTTTGCTTTGCTGAACCCGTTTCTGTGAGGCCGCTTCTTGCGATCCTAAGGACCGTTGGCGTTGGTATTCCTTCTCCAGATATTCCAATTGTGCCACCGACTCCAGATAGGTTTGCTGCAATTCTATGAAGGCCGGGTTATCGAGTGTGGCCACCACCTGACCTTGCGCAATAGACTTGCCCGGCAATACCCGTAGCGAATGAATGCGTCCGCCCAAGGTAGAAGAAACCGTAGCCTGTTTGTCGGGCGACACGATCATCAATCCGTTAAAGGTAGGACTGTTGGCCACATGTGTAGCACTTGTCACCGCATCGACAGCAGCACTGTCGGCCGTTGCGGTTGTTGTGGTGGTGTCAGCAACTTGTTCTTTCGGTTCTGTTTTCTCCTGCTCTGTGGCAGTGGTGTTTCCTTTCTCCTGACAGGCTGTCAGCGCGAGCAGGGATGCTATTATGATATATATCCGTTTCATAGTTGTGCAATCGTTAAAAGTACAAATAATGCTGTTCTGTTGTTTGTTGCCATTGTCATTCTCCGGTGTAGAGTTCCAATTCAATGATGGTGGTATTGTAGGCCAATACCGTTTCGATATGCTGTTGCCTTATCTCTCGTGCCGTTTTCAAACTCTGTATGAGTTCGGTCACATCCGTTTCACTCTCCTGATAGAGCAGGATTGCCGTGCGTTGCAATTCATCGGCCTCCTTGAGAGCTGCACCGTCGTAATAGTCAATGCGCTTGGCGAGTTGGGCGAGCCGGGCACGCAACTCCTCCACCTTGTTGGCAAGTTCCGTGCGGTTGTCTTCAGCCTGCCATGAAGCCATCTGTGCCTCATACTTAGCCTGACTAATCCTGCTCTTATGCGGGAAGAACAGAATAGGCACGCTGATGCCCACCGACCAGGAACTGAGGTTCGACAGCGGTGCAATCTTCTGCAAGGAATAGCCTACCGACAGTTCCGGGAACAGCTTGCTCTTTTCCAAGCCCACCTTGTCTTTGCTCTGTTGCGCTTCGGCGGCAAAAAAGCCCAGATGGGTAGCCGACAATGCTGTTTGCACGGGTGGTGTCAAGCGCACAAATGACGTGTCGACAGGTAACAGCGCTTCCGGACTGCGGCATACCCATGTCAAACGTCGTGCAGCCAAGCGCAACGCATCCTCTGCCTCTATCCATTGTGCATGCTGTTCGGCAGCCAATGTGTTCATCATACTAAATTCCAGTCGGTTGATTTCTCCTTGGTCATAACGCAGCTGTCCGATACGTCGCAACTGTACTGCCGTACTGTCTTGTCCCCGGCAAAGTCGGGCACGAGCCGCCGCAGCCAGATACTCGCTCCAGGCACGTTTCACCTCAGCAGTAATCTCCTTGCGCACCATGTTACGTCGTTGTTCTGCGGTGCGAGTGGCAGCTTTCACCAGTGTATTTTTATAATAAGGTGTAAGCAAGTTGCCCAAC
The DNA here is from genome assembly GCA_945837185.1 of uncultured Bacteroidales bacterium. Classification (GTDB taxonomy): domain Bacteria; phylum Bacteroidota; class Bacteroidia; order Bacteroidales; family Bacteroidaceae; genus Prevotella. Next base: position 3,865 of record CAMAMZ010000035.1, read on the forward strand.
GATTGTTCAACGGTCAGTTCATGGTCGCTCTTTTCTTCACCGTTGAGCTGTCCCCAGGCATAACCAATCTGTGTGCCGCCAAGGTCCCATGCCTCCCCCTTCATAGCCTGGCTCTTACTGATGTCTGCCTCGGCAGTCTTCAGTCGCAGGTTGTTCTCCCATGCAATCTTTATCGCATCATCGAGCGTTACACTCCGTTGCGCCTCCATAGGCAAGGCTATGAGCAGGCATGGAATAATAAGCAGGAAGGGTAGGCGAATCCTTTTGCGCCATACGGGATAAGAGTTGACGATGCGATAAAAGGCCGGGATGATTACCAATGTGAGTATGGTCGACACGATCAGTCCGCCGATTACCACCGTTGCCAACGGACGTTGCACCTCTGCTCCTGCTGTCTTGGCGATGGCCATAGGCACAAAGCCCAATGATGCCACTAAGCCTGTGAGGAACACAGGGCGCAGCAGATGGTGGCACCCCTGTTGGATAATACGGTCGGTAGATAAGGTGTATTGTCCTTTGCTGCGCAGGTCATTGAAATGGTTTATCATGAGAATACCGTTGAGCACGGCCACACCGAACAGTGCGATAAAGCCTACACCGGCGGAAATGCTGAATGGCAGTCCGCGTAACCACAATGCCACGATACCTCCTATGAGCGAAAGGGGCACGGTAGAGAATACCACCAACGAGAAGGTGACGCTTCGGAAAGCGAAGAAGAGCAACAGCAATATGAGCATGAGTGCAATAGGAATGACAACGAGGAGTGTGTTGATGGCATTCTGCAGATTCTCGAACTGTCCACCGTATTCAAAATAATACCCTGGTTTGAGATGGATATGCTTGTCGAGTGTGGTACTGATTTGCTGCACAACCTTCTGAATGTCGGCTCCACGCACATTGACACCGATAACGATACGACGTTTGGCAGCATCGCGGTTTATTTGCAGGGGTCCGTTGACCAAACTGATGGTTGCCACCTCGCTCACCGGAATATGCAAGCCGTCGGCAGTGCGTACCGTGAGGCGGTTCAGGTCGAGGTCGCGCACAATGTCATCATCTAGTCTCACGACAAGGTCGAACCGGCGTTCGTTCTCAAACACCACACCTGCCGTTTCACCGGCATACGCCGTTCGGATGATATCGTTCAGCTCCTCGATGTTCACGCCATAGCGTGCAATCTTATTGCGATCATAGTTCACCACCAACTGTGGTAAGCCCACAGCCTGTTCCACAATCACATCCGAGGCCCCCGGCACCTTCTCGATATAACGTGCAGCCTCTTTGGCCTTGGCATAGAGCTCGTCCATATCCTCACCATACAGCTTGATGGCAATATCGGCCTTGGCACCTGTCATCAACTCATTGAAGCGGAGCTGGATGGGTTGACTGAAGTTAAACTCTGCTCCCTTCACGGCCTCTAAAGCCTCTTTCATCTTCGTTACCATTTCCTCACGCGAAGAGGCAGAGGTCCATTCCTTGAAAGGTTTCATCACAATCATCACATCAGCGTCTTCTACCGACATCGGGTCGGTAGGCACTTCTGCCGTACCAATCTTTGCCACCACATGCTTCACCTCAGGAAACTTCTTCATCAACGTCCGCTCAGCCTCTTCCGAGATACGGATACTCTCTGTCAGCGAACTTCCTGCGGGCAGTGTCATCTGCATGGCAAAGTCGCCCTCGTCGAGTGTAGGGATAAATTCCGCTCCCAGTCGTGTGAACAGCAGCAGTGATGCTGCCAACAACGCGAAGGCGGCACCTATGGTAGCTAAGGTGTGACGAATGCAGAAGCGCAGCATCCTGGCATAGTAGCCTGACAGTTTGCCGAAGAAGCGGTCGGCAAAGGTGGGTTTCAAGGAGATGCCTCGTTTCAGGAATATGGAAGCCATCATCGGTACGTATGTGAGCGACAGAATCAAGGCACCGATAATACAGAATACCAATGTCTCCGCCATGGGCGTGAAGTATTTTCCCTCAATACCCGAGAGCGTGAGAATCGGGAAGAACACGATGAGGATGATGAGTACGGCAAAAGCGGAGCTGCTCACCACTTTGGCAGCACCTTGCTCCACCTCGCGGTTCATCTCTTCCGGTGTAAGGTTTTTGCCTGCCAGTCGCTTTGTGTAGATATGGGCAAGTATGCCCTCTATGATGACAATGGAGCCGTCGACAACAATACCGAAGTCGATTGCGCCAAGACTCATCAGGTTTGCCGAGACACCAAAGATACGCATGAGGATAAAGCCAAAGAGCATGGCCATGGGAATAACAGAGGCCACGATGATGCTGGCACGCACATTGCCCAAGAAGAGCATGAGAACCACAAACACGATAAGAGCTCCCTCTATCAGGTTACTAATCACGGTCGATATATTGCGGTTCACCAGTTCGGAGCGGTTCAGATACGGCTCAATGGTAACACCCTTTGGCAGCATCTTCTGCACCTTCTCGATGCGTTTCTCCAATTCCTTGGTCACAACATTGGCATTGGCGCCTTTCAGCATCATGGCAATGCCTCCCACGCACTCCCCTTTGCCATCCATCGTCATGGCACCAAAGCGTTTAGGTGCTCCAAAGTCAACCTTGCCGATGTCGCTGATATGCACAGGCATGCCATTGCGGTTGGCCACAACAATCCTCTCAATGTCCTTGATTTTCTGTATCATGCCTTCCGAACGGATGTAGTAGGCCCTTCCTGCCTTCTCTATATAGCTTGCTCCGGTGTTTTGGTTGTTTTTGCTGAGCGCTTCAAACACATCGCCAATGGTGAGCTGCAGGGCGGTGAGCACTTCAGGGTTAATGGCAATCTCATATTGTTTGAGATAGCCACCGAAGCTGTTGATTTCCACAATGCCCGGAATGCCGGAGAGCTGTCGTCGCACAATCCAGTCTTGGATGGTGCGCAGCTCCATGGCGTCATAATCTTTTTCGTGTGCTTTGTCTACCCGTAGCACATACTGGTAAATCTCTCCCAATCCCGTTGTGATGGGCATCATCTCCGGTGTGCCCAGTTCCGTGGGAATCTCTCCTGCCACGGCTTGTATTTGCTCATTAATGAGTTGTCGGGCTTCCAGTGTGGGCACGTTTTCTTTAAACACAACCGTAACGAGCGACAGGCCGAAGCGCGACACGGAACGAATCTCCTCTACGTTCATGATATTGCTCATGGAGGTTTCTACCGGTATCGTTATCAGTTGTTCCACCTCTTGCGGGGCCAGTGTAGGCGATATGGTTACAATCTGTACCTGGTTGTTGGTGATGTCGGGAACGGCATCTACCGGCAAGGTGAGCATGGCATAAATACCTCCCATTAACAGGAATAGAGAGGTGAGTGCTACAAACAGTTTTTTTTGAACTGCGAATTTTACAATGGCATCAAACATATAATAGCATGAATGTATAGTATGATAACACAAATATACATAAAAAAGGTATTTGCAACCTTCTGTTCTGGCAATAATGTGGGATTTTACCCCATAATCTTAAACCCATTTAATAAATCATCTACCGAAATTTAAAACAAATTAACAGATATACATTTCTTTGTTTCTATGTATCGTTATGTCGCTTGTGAGAAAGGGCGATTATTTCAGGTGTTAACGTCAAAGATAAAAAAGGCTGACACTTCATAAGATGCGCCAGCCTTCATCTTAATACCTTTAAAAGTTTTAGCGGATAGAAAAATTATTTTCATAACCACTGCTTGTATGATGATGCTACGGATTATTTCTCATCCTTGCTACGGATGTATTCTTCGTATTCCGCAATCTCGCGTTCCCCAATATGCGACAAGCCATATTGTTCGTCGTGCTGACTCACGTCAAGACCTACACGCTCACTCTGCAAACTAACACGCATCGGTATCACGCGGTCAATAAGCCAATAGCCTAAGTAGCTCATGATAAAGGTGTAGACTATGACAATGGCTACTGCCAACAGATGGTAGAGGAAGATGACAAAGCCTTCCCAAGAGCCGGCAATCAGTCCTTCCTGAATGAAGATGCCCGTGAGCACGGTACCGAAGATACCTCCTGTGCCGTGGGTGGGAAATACGTCAAGCGCATCGTCTACACGTGTGTGGCTACGCCAATAGACTGCCACGTTACAGATGATGGTGATGACGAAGGCAATGAAAATACTTTGTCCTACCGTAACATAACCGGCGGAAGGAGTGATGGCAACAAGACCTACCACACAACCTACAGCCGCTCCCATGGCAGAAGGCTTGCGTCCGCGCAGGCAGTCGAAGAAAATCCAGGTCATCATGGCTGTTGCTGAGGCTGTATTGGTGTTGAGGAATGCCTTGACAGCCTGACCGTCGGCATGCAGGGAGCTACCTGCGTTGAAGCCAAACCATCCCAACCACAGCATGGCTGCACCTAACAACACAAAGGGAATGTTTGCCGGCTCAGAGCGACGGGTGTTGGCCACGCGTCTGCCTAAGAACAATGCTCCGGCAAGGGCTGCCACACCCGAAGAGGCATGTACAACGATACCTCCAGCAAAGTCGACAACGCCCCATTGCAAGAACAAACCATCAGGATGCCAGGTCATGTGTGCCAAGGGGCAATATATTACGACAAAAAACCATATCATGAAAAACAGATAGGCCGAGAAACGAACACGTTCGGCAAAGGAACCGGTAATCAATGACGGTGTGATAATGGCAAATTTCATTTGGAAGAGGGCATAGAGGGCCAGTGGTATGGTGGCTCCGCCTAACACTTTGCCTGTTGGGGTGATATAGGTGTCGGCACCTACTCCCTGGAACATGAGGAAGGTGGATGGATTGCCAATAACACCGCCCACATCATCACCAAAAGCCAAGCTAAATCCGAATACTACCCATAGCACGCTGATGATACCCATGGCAATGAAACTCTGGAGCATGGTGGAAATGACGTTCTTGGCGCCTACCATACCTCCATAGAAGAATGACAAACCGGGAGTCATCATAAGAACAAAGATAGTGGCAGTTATCAGCCATGCCACATCGGCAGCACTAATCTTTGAGAAATCGCACGTAAACGAGGGCTCTCCGGCAAACAAGCCTGCGATGGCGAAGATGACCATCGCCGACATGAGGACGATCCATTTTTTGTGTACTTTCATTGTGTTATCCTTTCTATAAATTAATAAATAAAAATGTCGTAGAGGGGTGGGGTGGAGCAAGCCTGTTAGTAGGCCTGCTCATGCACACCTTTGACGGCACGTCCGCTGGGGTCGTTCTGACCTTGGAAGGACGCATCCCATGCCAAAGCCTCTGCTGTAGAGCAGGCTACAGAAGGTACGGAAGGCACGCTGCGTGCTGCACTGTCGCTGGGGAAATGTTCGGCAAAGATGCTACGATAGTAGTATTCTTCCTTGTTTTGAGGAGGATTGATGGGGAAGCGTTCTGCCGCATGCGCCATCTGCTCGTCGCTCACAGCCTGCTCGGTCATGGCCTTCAGGGTGTCAATCCAAGAATAGCCTACGCCATCGCTGAACTGCTCTTTCTGTCGCCATGCCACTTCGGCCGGCAAAATATCGGCGAAGGCTTCACGCACGATACGTTTCTCAATGGTTTGACCGGGGCACATCTTAGCTTCGGGATTGGTGCGCATGGCAACATCGAGAAACTCCTTGTCGAGGAAGGGCACACGTCCTTCTACACCCCATGCCGCCAGACTCTTGTTGGCACGCAGGCAGTCGTATAAATAGAGCTTGCCGAGTTTGCGCACCGTTTCTTCGTGGAAGGCACGAGCATTGGGTGCTTTATGGAAATAGAGGTAACCACCAAATATCTCATCGGCACCTTCTCCTGAAAGTACCATCTTGATGCCCATCGACTTGATGACACGAGCCAACAGGTACATGGGGGTAGAGGCACGTACGGTGGTCACATCGTAGGTTTCAATGAAATAGATGACATCACGGATGGCATCCAAGCCTTCTTGTATCGTATAGTTGATTTCATGATGCACCGTGCCTATGTAATCAGCCACCAAGCGTGCTTTGGCCAAGTCGGGAGCACCTTTCAAGCCCACTGCGAAAGAGTGAAGGCGTGGCCACCATGCCCTTGTTTGTCCTCCTTCTTCAACACGTCGGTCGGCAAATTGCTCGGCAAGGGCAGAAATGACCGAAGAGTCCAATCCGCCACTAAGGAGCACACCATAGGGCACATCGCTCATCAATTGTCTTTTGACAGCACTGCGCAGGGAGTCGTGAATGGCACTCACGCTGGCCCCATTGTCTTTCACAGCCTCGTAGTCCATCCAATCCCGCCAGTAATAACGTTGCATGCCAGGTGTGCGGCTCCAGTAATAATGTCCGGGCAGGAACGGTTCATAATGATCGCATTGACCTTCGAGCGCTTTCAGCTCACTGGCCACATACACCTTGCCATCGCTGTCATAACCTATATATAAAGGTATTACGCCTATAGGGTCGCGTGCAATGAGAAACTCGTTGCGTGCGGCATCATAAAGGGCAAAGGCAAAGATGCCCGACAAACGCTCTATCATGCGTTCTACTGCAGCATGGTCAGGTTCCCCATTCTCAAACAAAGCTCTATACAGCGCAAGGATTACTTCGCAGTCGCTGCCCGTTTGAAAAGCATAGCTTTGCGCGAACTCATTTCTTAAGTCTTGGTGGTTGTAGATTTCACCGTTCACAGCAAGAACTTGCTGGTTGTCGGGACTGAAAAGAGGTTGCTTGCCTGATTCTGGGTCAACGATAGACAGGCGTTCGTGTGCAAGGATGGCTGAGCCACCACTATAAATACCACTCCAATCCGGTCCGCGATGGCGGATCTTCTGACTCATTCTTAATGCTTTCTGTCGCAGACTCTCTGAAGGCTGTTGCACGTTAAAAATAGCTACTATGCCACACATAATCGTTACATTCGTTTAATCAAGCGAACCATCTAAAAGATGTTTCGTCTTGAAAGTTTGACATTAATTATCTCCATACCGCTTTCTTTTTGCAAGAAAAACTGTGCAAATATAGCTCAATTTGTCGTAAAAGAGAATAAAATTAGCTCACTTTGAAATATAAAACAAAAAGCCATTTACGTTTTGTAAGGTTAATTGGTTGCTGCCGTTTCATATTGATATTACAAATATCATTTTTGCTTACGATGTGTAAGTTTGCTGCGAAAAATAACAAAAAACAAAGAAAAGGCAGGCAAATTCTATCTTTTTGTCGTAAATTTGCATCGTTTTATTAAATATAGAAAAGGAGAAGAGAACAATGAAACATCCAGTAATCCATTTTACCAAGATGCATGGAGCAGGTAATGACTATATTTATGTCAATACTTTGGCGTATGACATCTTGAACCCGGAGGAGACGGCTCGGAAATGGAGTGCTTGGCACACAGGAATAGGAAGCGATGGCCTTGTGTTGATAGGCAAGCCTTCGATAAGAAGTGGTGCCGATTTTTCCATGCGCATTTTCAATGCCGATGGCTCGGAGGCAATGATGTGTGGTAATGCCAGTCGTTGTATAGGTAAATACCTTTATGAAAAGAAGTTGACCGACAAAAAGAAGATTCTGCTGGAGACGCTCTCGGGTGTGAAAGTCCTGCAATTGGATGTATGCGATGAGCTGGTGCGCCAAGTAACGGTAGACATGTTGGAGCCTGCCTTGCACAATGCTGACCAGTATGACGAGTCGGTGGGGTTGAAAGAGGTTCTGGCGTATGGAAAAGCCATGTTTGTGTCGATGGGCAATCCGCATTGCGTTATCTTTGTGGATGATTTGAATCAGGTGGATGTGGCAGCGATTGGCAGCAAACTGGAGTATGCCAAGGTCTTCCCCCAGCGTTGCAACATAGAATTTGTGCAGCCTTTGGGCGGGAATCGTGTGCGGGCCAGAGTATGGGAACGTGGCTCAGGCATCACAATGGCCTGTGGTACAGGAGCCTGCGCAACAGCTGTAGCAGCTGCTTCTATGGGCTATACCGATCGCCATTGTGAGGTGGTGATGGATGGAGGCACGCTCAGTATTGAATGGGATGCCGCTACCAATCACGTTTTCCTTTCAGGTCCTGCGACCTTTGTCTTCGAAGGTGAGATAGCCCTATAGTGTGGTTTTCCCTCCCTTATATATAATAATAGGTGTAATAAAGATTATAAAGCATTGCATATATATGGCATTAGTAAACGAACATTTTTTGAAATTATCCAATAATTATCTTTTTGCAGACATCGCCAAGAAGGTAAATGCTTATAAAGTGTCGCATCCCAAGACAGAAGTCATCAGTCTGGGTATCGGTGATGTTACCCAGCCCCTTTGTCCGGCTGTTATCGACGCCATGCACAAGGCGGTAGATGAGATGGCAGAGAAGGCTACTTTCAGAGGCTATGGCCCGGAACGTGGTTACGACTTCCTGCGTGAAGCTATTCTGAAGAACGATTTCCAGCCCCGTGGCATTCACCTTGACCCGAGTGAAATCTTTGTCAACGATGGTGCGAAAAGCGATACCGGTAATATCCAGGAGATTGTGAGATGGGACAACTCGATAGGTGTAACAGACCCCATTTACCCGGTGTATATTGATTCGAATGTCATGATAGGGCGTGCCGGCATCATGCAAGATGGCAAATGGAGCAATGTAACCTATTTCCCCTGCACAGCAGAGAACGGTTTTGTGCCTGAACTACCCGACCACAGGGTCGACATGATTTACCTGTGCTATCCGAACAATCCCACGGGAACCGTGCTTACCAAGGATGAGTTGCGGAAATGGGTGAATTACGCTTTGCGCAATGATGCCATCATTTTCTACGATGCTGCCTATGAGGCATATATCCAGGACGAAACGATTCCACATTCCATCTATGAGATTAAGGGTGCAAGAAAATGTGCCATTGAGTTCCATAGCTATTCAAAGACAGCGGGCTTTACCGGTGTGCGATGTGGCTATACGGTGATTCCCAAGGAATTGAAGGCCGTAACCTTGGATGGCAAAGAGCAGGTAGAACTCAACCATTTGTGGGACCGCAGGCAGAGTACGAAGTTTAACGGAACAAGCTATATATCCCAACGTGCGGCAGAGGCCATCTATACACCCGAAGGCAAAGAACAGGTAAAGCAAACCATCGACTACTATATGGGTAATGCCAAGATTATGACAGAATCGCTTCGCAAGATGGGATTCACCTTCTACGGTGGTGAGAATGCTCCCTATCTGTGGGTGAAGACACCTCATGGCGAAAGCAGCTGGCGCTTCTTCGAACAACTGTTATACGGAGCCTCAGTGGTATGTACGCCTGGTGTGGGCTTTGGTCCGAGTGGTGAGGGCTATTTCCGTTTAACGGCCTTTGGAGAGCGTGAGCAATGCAAGGAAGCCATGCGTCGTATAGAGGAATGGATTTGACGGATAAGAATATAATAGAAGAAAAAGAGAGTTGTTTTCAGAAAAAAACGTTACCTTTGTCATCGCAAAAAGCATCGTGACGTTTTTGTGATATTTTTAACAAACAAAAGACAGTAATAGAAATGGCTAATTTGAGATTTGATGCTGTGGAGAAGGCCTTTAACAAGAAGCCTTTGAATGTGGAAGTGCCGAACGGCCGCCCGTCAGAGTATTTTGGCAAGTATGTTTTCAATCGTGCCAAGATGTACAAGTATCTGCCAGCTGATGTTTACAGGAAATTGGTGGATGTGATTGACAATGGCGCGCGTTTAGACAGGTCCATCGCAGACGCTGTGGCAGCGGGTATGAAGCGTTGGGCAGAAGAGAATGGGGTGACCCACTATACCCACTGGTTCCAGCCTCTTACAGAAGGTACGGCAGAAAAACATGATGCTTTTATTGAGCATGATGGCAAGGGTGGCATGATAGAGGAGTTTTCCGGCAAGTTGTTGGTACAGCAGGAGCCGGATGCTTCAAGTTTCCCATCTGGCGGTATCAGAAACACTTTTGAGGCCAGAGGTTACTCGGCATGGGATCCTACATCGCCCGTGTTCATCATCGACGATACACTCTGTATTCCTACAGTCTTTATCTCTTATACAGGTGAGGCGCTCGACTATAAGGTGCCTTTGCTCCGTTCGTTGCATGCCGTGAATATGGCAGCTACGGCAGTAGCCCACTATTTCTATCCCGATGTGAAGAAAGTGCAGACCAACCTGGGTTGGGAGCAGGAATACTTCCTTGTTGATGAGGGATTGTATTGTGCCCGTCCTGACCTGATGCTCACGGGCCGTACGTTAATGGGTCATGATTCTGCAAAGAACCAGCAGATGGACGACCACTATTTTGGTACCATCCCTATGCGTGTGCAGGCTTTCATGAAAGATTTGGAGATAAGGGCCCTTGAATTGGGAATCCCTTGCAAGACACGCCATAACGAGGTGGCTCCTAACCAGTTTGAGGTGGCTCCTATTTTCGAGGAGTGCAACCTTGCTGTCGACCACAACATGCTTCTCATGTCGTTGATGCGTAAGGTGGCACAATTGCACGGTTTCCGTGTGTTGCTGCACGAAAAGCCTTTTGCAGGCATCAATGGTTCTGGCAAGCACAACAACTGGAGTCTTTCAACCAATACAGGTGTGCTTCTGCACGCACCGGGCAAGACACCGGAAGACAACCTGCGCTTCGTAGTGTTTATTGTAGAGACCCTTATGGGTGTGTACAAACATAATGGTCTGATTAAGGCCTCTATCATGAGTGCCACCAACGCCCATCGTCTGGGAGCCAATGAGGCACCTCCTGCCATCATCTCAAGTTTCTTGGGACGCCAGCTTTCCGACTTGTTGGAGCATATCATGAATGCAGACAAGGAGACGCTGCTTTCCGTAAAGGCCAAGCAGGGCATGAAGTTGGATATTCCTGAGATTCCAGAATTGCTCATTGACAATACCGACCGTAACCGCACCTCACCTTTCGCCTTCACTGGTAACAGGTTTGAGTTCCGTGCCGTAGGTTCTGAGGCTAACTGTGCATCGGCCATGATTGCGCTGAACTCTGCTGTGGCAGAGGCACTGGAAAGTTTCAAGGAGCGCGTTGATGCCTTGATGGCAAATGGCGTTGACCAGATTAGTGCGATTCTCGATGTTGTGAAAGAGGATATCAAGGTATGCCAGCCCATACACTTCGATGGCAATGGCTATTCAGAAGAGTGGAAGGAGGAAGCAGCACGTAGAGGTTTGGACTGTGAGACCAGTTGCCCTGTCATTTTTGACCGCTATCTTGATGAGGCTAGCGTAACCATGTTCGAATCGCTCAATGTAATGCAGCGCAATGAGTTGGAGGCGCGCAATGAGGTGAAGTGGGAAACTTATACCAAGAAGATTCAGATTGAGGCTCGTGTGATGGGCGACCTGACCATGAACCACATCATTCCCGTTGCCACCCACTACCAGAGCCGACTGGCGCACAACGTGCAGAGCGTGTATGACATCTTCTCGAAGGAAGAGGCAGAACAGCTTACAGCCCGCAACAAGAAGATTATCCGTGAGATTGCCGAGCGCACACAGATCATTGAAACAGGTGTTGAAGAGCTTATCAACGCACGTAAGGTGGCTAACAAGATTGAAAACGAGCGCGAGAAAGCTATTGCTTATCACGACACGGTGGCTCCTAAGATGGAGGAAATCCGTTATCACATCGACAAGCTTGAGTTGATCGTGAGCGATGAGCTCTGGACCCTTCCCAAGTATCGTGAATTGTTGTTTATCCGATAAACAGTTTGACATCGAATATATAACAACGAGCGTGTGCCCTCCCTGTGGCACACGCTCGTTTGCTTTGTACTCTTTCCCATGTTCAAAATACGGAAAGTTTTTGAATGAATATACTACCTTTTCCTTCTGGCATGTCATTTCATGCACTTTCATGCCGTGTTTGGCCGACTTACGTGCAGT
>CAMAMZ010000036.1 GCA_945837185.1 uncultured Bacteroidales bacterium
ACCGGGGACACAAGGATTTTCAGTCCTTTGCTCTACCATCTGAGCTATGGCACCCTCATTTCTTTTTTGCGATGCAAAGGTACGACTATTTTCTGAATTACAAGCAATAGAATCAAAGAATCTTCTTGTGTTTATAGTTTGTTAACAAAACAAGGGTAAATTCGCTTGATTCTACTGCTTAAATGTGAATTATTGTTTAAGATGATTCCAGCCTTGCGCTGTAATTTCAAACTCATTGCCATCTCGCGATACCAACATTTTGCCCAGGGAAGCTTTCGTGATATAGCCTATTTGCTTGATGGAATCCATTTCCTCCAACTTGGCGTGGTCGCCTATAGGCACAGTGAACAAGAGTTCATAGTCCTCTCCACCATTCAAAGCACATGTTGTGACATTCATGTTCAACTCCTCTGCCATGACAGCCGTCTGGTAGTCGATAGGAATCTTGTTCTCGTAAATCCGGCAGCCACAGTTGCTCTGTTGGCAGATGTGCAGCAGCTCGCTGCTCAGGCCATCAGAGATGTCCATCATGGCAGTAGGGTGGATGTTGGCTTCGCGCAACTGTTGGATGACATCGCCACGTGCTTCCGGTTTGAGCTGTCGTTCGATGAGATATTCCTTTCCGGCAAAATCAGGTTGGAAATCATTGAGGGCTTGCAACTCTGTTTGCAGCGCTTGGATATTCTCCTTGTTGCCCGATGCTTGTGCAACCTTTATCTTATGCGAGATGGCATCATACTGCTCATAATAGATGTTCTTTTCCCGTTCCAGCAGTTGTAATCCCATGTAGGCTGCCCCGAGATTGCCGCTCACGCAGATGATATCCGTTTCTTTGGCACCGTTACGATATACAATATCCTCGGTACGGGCTTCACCGATACAGGTGATGCTGATGGCAAGTCCTGTGCGAGAAGAAGTGGTGTCTCCCCCCACAATATCGATGTTCCATGTGCTGCAGGCCTCTTTTACACCTACATAAAACTCCTCGATGCTCTCAATGTCGAAGCGTTTGTCGATGGCCAGACTGATGAGGAGCTGGCGTGGCATGCCATTCATGGCAAAGATGTCGCTGATGTTGACCATCGCTGCTTTATAGCCCAATTGGCGCATGGTGATATAGGTGAGGTCGAAGTGCACACCTTCCATGAGCATATCGGTAGTGACCAGTGTTTCGCTGTCGGTATAATGCAGTACGGCACAATCATCACCTACGCCATATTTCGTTGACTCGTTCTGGGGTTGTATATCTTTGGTGAGACGGTCGATGAGACCAAATTCTCCTATTTTTGCAATGTCTGTCATATTTGTTTTATACACGTTGAATCATTTCTCTCATGAGGGCTGTCATGATAGGTTGCGCCGCATTGGCTGCTTTCTGTACCTCCTCATGACTCACTTCTACCGGATTGTCGAAGCCACCAAGGTCGGTGATGACGCTGATTCCGAATACCTTGATGCCACAATGGCGGGCCACAATCACTTCCGGAACGGTGCTCATGCCTACTGCGTCGCCTCCCAACAAACGATACATTCTGTATTCTGCCGGTGTCTCGTAGGTAGGACCTTGCAGCCCTACATACACACCATGCTGCAAACGGATGCCTTTCTGGGCAGCTATAGCATCGGCCAAATCGCGCAACGCTCGGTCGTAAGCTTCGTGCATGTCTGGAAAACGCGGACCTTGCGGATTGTTCTTTCCGTGTAAAGGATGCTCCGGGAAGAAATTGATATGGTCGTCGATCACCATCAAGTCACCAATCTGGAAGTCGGGATTCATGCCTCCTGCCGCATTCGACACAAAGAGTTGTTTGATGCCCAGTTCACACATGACACGTTCCGGGAACGTTACCTGTTTCATGGTGTACCCCTCATAATAATGGAACCTGCCTTCCATGGCCATGATGTCTTTTCCTCCGAGTTTTCCGAATATAAGCTTTCCTGCGTGCCCCTCTACGGTAGACTGCGGGAAGTTTGGTATGTCGGAATAGGGAAAAGTATAGGCGTCAGTTATCTCGGAAGCTAATTGTCCCAGGCCTGTTCCCAGGATGATGGCTGTTTGTGGATGGGTTGTCATCCTTTGTTTGAGCCATGCTGCTGTTTCTTGGATTTTTTCGCACATAATTAAGAATGATTTGATTAAATTCCTCCCCTTGGTTTTGCATAAAACTGATGTGTACGGGGAGCGTATATAAGTTCTGTTTCACTTCATTGCTGAGATGAGGGTTGTTGACAAGGCGGGCCGCATCTTTTTCGGTTGTGATGATGATTTTGGGCGAGGGCATCGCCTCAAACTGGCTGTTCACCTTGGCTATGTCTTGTGCAGTGAAGGCATGATGGTCAGCGAACGTTGCTGTTGTAACGCTTTTGCATAAGGGTGTAATGTCAGACAAGAGCTGTTGTGGAGAAGCAATGCCCGACAGCACAAGTGCATGGTGGCGACTGATGGCCTGCAAACTTAAAGTGTGCGTATGGAAGAGTGCCTTCAGATTGTCGTAGTTGATGGTGGTAAAGAAGAGGTGCTGGTAGGGAAATAAGTCCATAGCCTTTCTCAGCACCCTGAACTCCATAGGTTTCAAGTCTTTCGGACTCTTTGTTACGATAACGATGTCGGCTCGTTTCTTTCCCATAAGCGGTTCCCGCAGTCTTCCTGCCGGCAAGAGCTTATCGTAGATGATAAGCCGGTGGTAGTCGACCAACAAGATATTGATGCCTGGTTTGACATACCGATGTTGGAAAGCGTCGTCGAGAAGTATGGCACCAACATCTTGTGTAGCGGAGTCATGCATCAGATGTTCGATGCCGCGTGTCCGTTTGCTGTCAACCGCCACGTACGTATCGGGAAACTTCTGTTTCATCTGGTGCGGTTCATCTCCTATATCGGTTGCTGTAGACTGTGCACTGGCGAGCACATATCCCTTGCTTTTCCTTTTGTAGCCACGAGATAATACTGCCACTTGCGTGAAAGGTGCAAGAAGGCGTACGAGATATTCCACATGGGGCGTTTTGCCTGAACCTCCCACGGTAATGTTACCCACGGAAATCACAGGTATGTCATATTCCTTTGCATGTAGAATCCCCCAGTCAAAAAGCCGGTTGCGCAGTCGCACGCCCAAACCGTAAAGCCAGCTCAATGGTGTGAGCCAATGGTTGATATGTATGAAGTCTCCTTCTGTTCTCATGTGTTGTGGCGCTGTTGTTATTTCACGTTTACGAAGAAAGGCAACCGAGCCTGGGCCGGTTGCGTGTTACTGATGTTGCGGAGCAGCATGACAGGCTCGTAATAGTGGCCCAAGGTTGTTTTGAGGTGCTCGTCGATATAGCTGTTGGATGAGGCTTCCTCAAGGAAACGGCTGAGCAGGTCGCTCTTCTCCGGATAGCAGCTTGTGTAGTAGGTTTTCAGTTTGGCCAATGCCGCAGCTTTGACCACTGCCTTGTCTAAACCGCCAAGTTCATCGACCAACTTCTTCTGAAGGGCATCTTCGCCCGTAAAGACATGTCCCTGAGCCAGTTCTTCCACTTTCTCTACGCTGAGTTTGCGGCCGTTTGCCACACGGTTGCGGAACAGCGCATAGCCCCGCTCGATATGTGCCGTCAGCAATGCCACCTCCTCGTTGTTCATGGGTCGGGAGGCAGTGCCCATATCTGCATGTCTGTTGGTTTTCACCTGGTCGTATTTGATGCCTAACTTATCGGTAAGCAATTGACTGCAATCGGGAATCATGCCAAAGATACCGATACTTCCGGTCAGGGTGGTTGGTTGCGCCACAATCCAGTTGGCATTGCAACTCATGTAGTAACCTCCTGATGCCGCCATGCCTCCCATAGAAACCACCACAGGCTTCTTGGTCTTGAGCATTTCTACCTCATGCCATAACTGTTCAGAAGCATAGGCACTTCCACCGCCCGAGTTGATTCTTATGACAACAGCCTTGACATCATCGTCGTCGGCCAGTTTGCGAAGATCCTTGCATACCTCGTTGGCAACAATCTGATGACTGCCCCCCATGATGCTCCCTTCAACAGGCGTATCCACAATATCGCCGTAAGCATAATAAACCGCTATCTGTTCACCCTCTTGAAGCATGTTGTCGGCAGATTTGGCCATGTCGGTTACGGTCACCTGATGGAAATCATCCTCTTTCAGCAACTTCTGTATCACCCCTTTCACCTGGTCGGTATACAGCAAACCGTCAACCATCTTCTTTTGTTTCAGTGCTTGCGCTTCTTCGAACGTCAACAGACCATCGGCATAGGTGTTAAGTTGTGCCACGGTGAGTTTGCGACTTGCCGCCACTTCCTTGCAGATGTTGTTCCACAAACTGTTGATATAGGCCTGCACCTGTTGCCTGTTGGGTTCGCTCATGCAGTCTTCAGTAAACATCTCTGTGGCACTCTTGTATTTGCCCACCTTGACAACCTGCATGCGTATGCCCACCTTGGCCAGCAAATCCTTCACAAAGATAGGTTCGGCGCATAAGCCATGCCAGTCAACCTTGCCTTGAGGATTCAGATACAGCTTGTCGGCTACGGAAGACAAGTAGTAAGCCCCTTGTGTGTAGAAGTCGGCGTATGCCACAATCCATTTGCCGCTTTTCTTAAAATCAACAAGGGCGTTGCGAATTTCCTGTAAGGAAGCGAAATCAGTTGTAAAAGCACCAGCCTCTATATAAATACCTTTCACACAAGCATTTGTCTTGGCTTTGCGGATGGCCGTGAGCGTTTCGTCCAATCCCTGTGTGCTGAGCATGTCGCCTCCCAGCATGCTCCAGGGATTCTCCTCAGCCCGCTCTTCCATTACCCCCGACAGTTTCAGCAGCAATACCGAGTTGTCTTGTATGTCGGGAGCCGCATCGTTGGCCGAGGCTATACCGATAAGGGTTACCACCCCTAAGCATCCCACTACACCGCCAACAAGGCATATGCCCACAACTGTGGCCATTATATATTTCATGAAATCCTTCATAATGTGCATTCGTTTTTATCAATCCTATGCAAAAGTAATGGAAAACGCTGAAAGCACAAAAATTAATAGGGCTTTTCTTGTTTTGTATCTTCTTTTTTTATTATTTTTGCAAAGATGAAAAAAGCGATTGTAGTAGGAGCCTCATCTGGAATCGGTAGAGAAGTGGCCTTAGCTTTGTTGGCGGAGGGCTGGAAGGTGGGGCTTATGGCACGACGGGAGTCTGCTATGCAGGAGTTGGCGCAGGCCTATCCGGGGAAGGTTGAAGTGATGGTTTGTGATATTACCATGCAGAACGCACCTCAACAATTGCTTCAGCTTGTAGACAAGATGGGAGGCGTGTATCTGTATGTGCATGCTGCCGGAATTGGCAAGGCTGGAGAAGCGCTGGATGTTACTGTGGAAACGCAGACCTTGCAAACCAATGTCATGGCATTTGCCAATTTGATAGATACCATCTATGTATATATGGCATCGCACCATGGAGGGCACATCGTGGCCATATCCTCCATAGCAGGAACCAAAGGAATGGGAATTGCTCCTTCCTATAGTGCCTCAAAAGGGTTCCAGCAGCTCTATCTACAGGCGTTAGAGCAGAAGTCGAGAGCCAATGGCGACCATATCTACGTTACCGACATACGGCCGGGATTTGTCGACACAGCGCTGATAGCCGGAAGAGCCTATCCCATGAAAATGGAAGCAAGCAAGGTGGCGCATGGCATATTGAAAGCCATAGAACAGCGGAAGTCGAGCGTAGTAATCGATTGGCGTTACCGATGCTTAGTAGGGTTGTGGCGCTGGCTTCCCAATGCGTTATGGCGGCGCATGGCTGTAGGGTGGCTACGTAAGAAATGACATATCATGATATACAACTTAAAACTAACAGAAATGAAAAAACGTAATGTATTAGCGCTGGCAGCTTCTATGATGATGCTGACAGCAACGGCACAATCAACGGCCCGCAAATTCACCATGTCGGTAAGTGATGATGGACAAGCAATCCTCACAGGTTATCTTCCCCAAACAGAGAAGGCTACGGGTAGAGCCGTGGTGATTTGTCCGGGTGGTGCTTATTGGGCTGTGGCCGAGAACCATGAAGGGCATGACTGGAGCGAATACTTCAACAGTCAGGGTATTGCCTGCTTTGTATTGAAATACCGACTGCCCAAAGGAAACCGCAACATTCCTATCGGGGATGCCAAACGTGCTATGAAAACCGTGAGAGACAGTGCCGATGTATGGCATGTTAATCCTTATGATGTGGGTATCATGGGTTCGTCGGCAGGAGGTCATCTCGCTTCTACCATCTCTACCCATACGGATTTGGCCTATCGTCCGAATTTCACCATATTGTTCTACCCGGTCATTTCTTTGGACGGGGCAAAGGGACATGTCGGTTCGGCCAAGAATCTGTTGGGAAAAGATTTTAGAAACCCGACTCTGATTAAGCAATACAGCAACCACCTGCGTGTGCGAGGCCATGCCACTCCTCCGGCCATCATCCTGATGTCGAGCGATGACTTGTCGGTGCCGCCTGTTACCAATGGCGTGGCTTATTATTCGGCCATGAGAAGCAAGGGCAATAATTGTGCCATGTACATCTATCCCACAGGAGGCCATGGTTGGGGATTCAACAAATCCTTCAAGTTTCACGACGAGATGTTGGCCAACCTCACGGGGTGGTTGAATCAGTTGCCCTCGCCTGCCAAAGATGCCGTGAGAGTGGCATGTATTGGTAATAGTATTACTGACGGTTCAGGCATTGACATGCGAGAGAGATATGGCTATCCGGCCCGTTTGCAGGAGGTTCTTGGAAAGGGATATAATGTAAAGAACTTTGGTGTTGGTGCACGCACCATGCTCAATAAGGGTAACTATCCCTACATGAAAGAACCGGCATGGAGAGATGCGTTGGACTTCCAGCCCAATGTGGCAGTCATCAAACTGGGTACCAACGATTCCAAGGCCGTGAACTGGCAGTACAAGGATGAGTTTGCAACGGATATGCAGCAGATGATAGACAGCTTGAAGGCTTTGCCTACCAAGCCCAAAATTTATCTGGCGCTCCCGCTCGTATGCGGCATGGAGGTGAAGTCGGATCAGGATATCAATAACACGACGATTGAAGAGGAGGTGATTCCTATCATCCGTAAACTTGCAAAGAAAAACAAGTGCACCTTGATTGATATGCGTGAGGACTTGAACAAACCCGAATTGATGTTGAAAGACAAGATTCATCCCAACGCCAAAGGAACAGCGGTAATGGCCCGTAAGGTAGCCGAAGCTATCAGCAGCAAATAAAGACTGAAATAGAATCTTCACATTGACGACATGACAATGCATTCCCTCTGCACGATAAAAAAAAGGGGATAATTTGTTCATGTCGTCATTTTTGTGTAACTTTGCCCGCATTAATAATAATGTATAAAAATCAAGTACTGGTATATGGCTAAGAAGTTTGCCGAGCACAACGAATTGAATCTCGTTGAAACCAACAAGGAGGTATTGGCAGCGTGGGAGCGTAATGATATCTTCCACAAGAGTGTTGACGAAAGAGAAGGGAATCCACAATTTATTTTCTTTGAAGGTCCTCCTTCTGCCAACGGTCATCCCGGTATCCATCATGTTTTGGCACGTTCTATCAAAGATACGTTTAACCGCTACAAAACGATGCGTGGCTTTCAAGTTCATCGTAAGGCAGGATGGGATACGCACGGACTTCCCGTTGAGTTGGGTGTTGAAAAGGAACTGGGTATCACAAAAAAGGATATCGACAACAAGGCTTCAAAGAAGTATATCTCGACCGAAGAGTACAACCGCAAGTGTCGCGAGAACGTGATGAAGTTTACTGCGGAATGGCGTCAGCTTACAGAAGAGATGGGCTATTTCGTTGATCTCGACCACCCCTATATCACGTACGACAACAAATATATTGAAACCCTCTGGTGGTTGCTCAAGCAGCTCTACAATAAGGGGATGCTCTACAAGGGCTATACCATTCAGCCATACAGTCCGGCTGCAGGTACGGGCTTGTCAAGTCATGAGCTGAACCAACCGGGATGTTACCGCGATGTGAAAGACACAACGGTGACAGCCCAGTTTGCCATTACCGATTTCGGAAAGATAGCTGCCGACAAGGAGTTGCTGTGCGCATGGGGTGAGCCTTACCTGATAGCATGGACCACCACACCTTGGACTTTGCCTTCTAACGTGGCACTCTGCGTAGGACCGAAGATTGACTATGTGGCCATTCAAACCTATAATGCCTACAACGAGCGTCCGATGACGCTCATTATGGCCGAACCTTTGGTGAATGCCTATCTTGCACCTGAAGGAAACATTACCGATGGGGGCGAACTGCCCGAGTATAAGCGGGGCGACAAATATGTGCCGTATAAGATTGTGGCACAGTATAAGGGTACCGACCTTGAGGGTATTCGCTATCGCCAGCTTATGCCATGGGTGAAACCTGTGGAGAAGGTGAATGATTTGGCTCCGGCTTTCGTGAACGAATATGCGGCTGCTCACCCTGAGAAGGTGTTTGTGGGTGAAACAGGACGTGACCGTTTCGTGGAAATGGCAGATGAGGCTTTCCGTGTCATCTTGGGTGATTATGTGACAACGGAAGATGGTACGGGTATCGTGCATATTGCGCCTACCTTTGGTGCCGACGATGCCAAGGTGGCGAAAGATGCACATGTGCCTGCCCTGTACCTGATATCCAAGAAGGGCGAGAACCGGCCAATGGTGGATTTGCAGGGAAAATATTACTTGATAGATGAATTGGATGCCCGGTTCGTGAAGGCATGTGTAGACCAGAAAGCCTATGGGCATCATGCCGGTGACTATGTGAAGAATGCCTATGACCCTAAATACAATCAAAACGGTGTGTGGGATAAGAAAGCCTCGGAAAAGGAGGAAGACCTGAACATCGTGCTTTGTATGGAGATGAAACAAGAGGGTAGTGCCTTCAAAATCGAGAAGCATGTGCATAACTATCCGCATTGTTGGCGCACGGACAAGCCTGTGCTTTATTATCCGCTCGACTCTTGGTTCATCAGAGATACTGCGGCTAAGGAGCGGATGGTGGAACTGAACAAAACCATTAACTGGCAACCGGAATCAACGGGAAGCGGACGTTTTGGCAACTGGTTAGAGAACCTGAACGACTGGAACCTTTCGCGCTCACGCTTCTGGGGAACACCGCTGCCTATCTGGCGTGATGAAAACCGCAATGAGAAATGTATAGGGAGTGTTGAGGAACTCTATGCAGAGATAGAGAAAGCGGTAGCCGCCGGTGTCATGGCAAGTAACCCGCTTAAAGAAAAGGGTTTTGTGGTGGGCGATTATTCGCAAGAGAACTATGATAGGATTGATTTGCACAGACCTTATGTAGACCATATTGTTTTGGTGAACGAGGATGGACAGCCCATGTATCGTGAGACAGATTTGATCGACGTGTGGTTTGATAGTGGCTCTATGCCGTACGCACAGCTGCATTATCCTTTTGAAGGGGAGATGGCACGTGGCACAGAGGCCGACCGTGAGGCTTTGGTGCATTCTACCTATGAAGGGACACCTATTCCACCGGCGTTCTTCCCGGCCGACTTTATCAATGAGGGTGTTGACCAGACCCGTGGTTGGTTCTTTACCTTACATGCCATTGCTACAATGGTGTTCGATAGTGTGGCCTTCAAAAATGTGATCTCTACAGGACTGGTGCTGGATGCCAAAGGAAATAAGATGAGTAAGCATGTGGGTAATGTGACCAATCCGTTTGAGATGATGGATACCTATGGCGCTGATCCCGTGAGATTCTATATGATGACCAATAGCGAGCCTTGGGACAACCTGAAGTTTGACCCGGCTGGTGTGGACGAGGTGCGCAGAAAGCTCTTTGGCACATTATATAATACGTATAGCTTCTTTGCCCGCTATGCCAATGTGGATGGCTTCGACCCGGAAGGTGCATTGCAGGCTGATGCCGTCGCTGAGCGCCCGGAGATTGACCGATGGATCATTTCAAGGGTGAACTCGTTGGTGCAAGGTGTGGAAAAACAACTGGACAATTACGATCCTACAAGGGCAGGAAGATTGATCGATGATTTCGTGAACGATGACCTTAGTAACTGGTTCGTTCGTTTGAACCGTAAACGTTTCTGGGGCAAGGAGATGAGTCGCGACAAACTCAATGCTTATCACACCTTGTATGAATGTTTGATGACGGTGGCCAAACTGCTGGCTCCCTTTGCACCTTTCTATGCCGACCAGCTGTATCATGACCTGGGTGGGAAACTGGAGAGTGTGCATCTGGAAAAATTCCCGGAGGTTGATGAGGCTGCCATAGAGAAATCGATGGAGGCAAGAATGGAAATGGCCCAGAAGATTACTTCCATGACCTTGGCGCTGCGAAGAAAGGTGAACATCAAAGTGCGTCAGCCACTGGCCCAGATTATGATTCCTGCCATCGACGAAGAGCAACGCAAGAATATCGAGGCAGTGAAGGAGCTGATCATGAGCGAAGTGAATGTGAAGTCGCTCGACTTCGTGGAGAATGCCGGCTTCTTGGTAAAGAAGGTGAAATGTAATTTCCGTGTGATGGGAAAGAAATATGGCAAGCTCATGAAAGGTGTGGCTGCCTATATGACGGCTTTGTCGCAAGAGGATATCGCTACGCTCGAAACGGAAGGCACGCTTTCGTTTGATGTGGAGGGACAGCCGATTGTGGTGGATGCTGCCGACGTGGAAATCATCAGCGAGGATATTCCGGGATGGTTGGTGGCCAACGACGGAAACCTCACGGTGGCTTTGGAGGTTGAACTCACCGATGAACTTCGCAATGAGGGTATGGCTCGCGAACTGATTAACCGTATCCAGAATATCAGAAAGGATATTGGGTTGGAAATCGTCGATCGCATCAAGGTTACCATCGCATCGCAGGAGCAGACGGATGCCGCTATTGCTGCATTTGGAGAGTATATCCAGTCGCAGGTGTTGGCAGATGCCATCGTGATAGCGGAGAATGATGGTGTGATGACGGAGTTTGATGATTTTAGCATTGCCATCAAAGTCGAGAAGGTATAATATATATAATAGGTGTAGCCCACCCTGCAGCAACAGCAAGGGTGGGGCTCCCTGAATGAAGCAGAATGATATGGAAAAGAAGTTACGTTATTCTGATGAGGAACTTGAGGAGTTCCGTAACATCATCAACGAGAAATTGGCCATAGCCCGCGACAGCTACACCAAGATGATGCGGCAGTTGATGAATCTTGACACAAACGATGTGGATGACACTTCTCCCACTTATAAAGCTTTGGAGGAGGGTAGTCTTACACAGTCGAAGGAAGAGTTGGTAAACATGGCTGCCAGACAGCAGAAGTTCATTCAAGGGCTGGAGGCTGCCATGACACGTATTGCCAATAAAACCTATGGCATTGATAGAATGACGGGTGAGTTGATTCCTAAGGAGCGATTGCGTGCTGTGCCGCATGCCACACTGAGCGTTGCTTCGAAAAATGCCCGCCGTCATTAATCATGGGTAGCACTCGTTTGGGCCTTTCTAAAGGCTGGCTGTCGGTAGCAATCATTGTGTTGTTGCTGATGATTGACCAGGTCATCAAAATCTGGGTGAAAACCCACATGTGTCTGGGAGAGGCAATCCGTGTGACGGATTGGTTCTATATAGATTTTATTGAAAACGCAGGAATGGCCTACGGAATGACTTTCATCAACAAGTTCTTTCTGAGTATTCTGCGTTTGGTGGCTATAGGTGTGATAGGATGGTATATTTGGAAACAGGTGCGGGAAAAGGCACGTTGGCGTTATATCGTACTCCTGTCGATGGTGTTGGCCGGAGCCGCAGGGAATATCCTCGACTCTATGTTCTACGGATTGGTATTCGATGTTTCAACGCAATATACCGTATCGACATGGGTGCCCTTCGGTACGGGGTATGCTGATTTCCTGATGGGAAAGGTGGTGGATATGTTCTATTTCCCATTGATTGTAACCACTTGGCCTGATTGGGTGCCATGGGTAGGTGGAAATGATTATATATTTTTCTCCCCTGTATTCAATTTCGCCGATGCTTGCATCAGTGTAGGTGTAGTGCTGTTGGTGTGTTGCTGTAGGAAGGAGTTGGAAACGATTTCCATCTTTTCCAAACCGGAAGCAGGGAATAAGGATGAGATAGAAGACAAATCGAAATGAAAGGTGGCTTTTCGTATTGGGTAGGCCTTTGGATGGTTGTGTTGCTGGCGGTTGCCTGTAAACCATCACTTCCCGAAGGGGTGGTATCTGAAAAGGAGATGGAGAATTTGCTCTACGACTACCATTTGTCGCAGGGTATGGCTGGCAAAAATGGTGAGCGGGGAGTATATCAGCGCATCTATTTAGATGCCGTGCTGAGGAAGCATGGCTTGAGCGAAAGTGATTTCAACAAGTCGCTTTTGTATTATATGCGGCATGCGGCCATCTTAAGGCAGATATACGCGCGCTTGGACGACCGTTTCAAGGCTGAAGCGAATGCATTGGGTATGTCGGCCTCTGACATGAGTGCGTATGGCTCTCTTTCCTCAACAGGCGATACCGCCAGTATTTGGAAAGAAGGGCGGTCGCAGGTGCTGACAAGAGCGGTGCCCTTCAACCATTATTCATTCAGTATCAAGGCAGATACAGCCTATCATGCAGGCGATAGGATTATTCTCAACTTCGATTGTAATTTCATTTATCAGGATGGCATGCGCAATGGGTGCGCCATGTTGGCTGTGGTATTCAAGAATGACAGCGTAGCGTCTTCCTATGTCATGCTGACAGCTGCCAACCATTATTCCATTTCTGTGGAAGATAGAAACAGGTTGGGTATCAAGCAGGTGAAGGGTTATTTCATGCTGGCAAACAGTCAGAGTAATATGGAGTCGGCAACCACATTGCAACTTATGTTCTTGAATAATATTCAGATGGTTCGCATGCACGTCAAGAAGATCGACACTCCCCAAGAACCGAAGGATTCTGCAAAAGTTCAAGAACACATCAAGGAGGAGGCAAGGCCATTGCCGCCTTCTTCGGGACAGCTGCTCCCGCCACCTCGTCGTCGGGCTCCCTTGCGTCCGGCTCCTTCACCGGCAAATGCACAAAGAATCATTAAATAGTAATTTATAGAAAGGATAAAGACATGTTGAGCGTTAATGAATTAGAAGACAAGCTGATTGATTTGGCTTTTGCTGAAGATATTGGTGATGGTGACCATACCACCTTGTGCTGTATTCCAAAGGAAGCAATGGGAAAATCGCATTTGCTGATCAAAGAAGAAGGTATATTGGCTGGCGTGGAATTGGCAAAGAAGGTGTTTGACCGTTTTGACCCTACCATGGAGGTGGAAGTGTTGATACAGGATGGGAGTCATGTGAAGCCGGGAGACATTGCCATGGTTGTGACAGGAAAGACACAGTCGCTCCTGCAGACGGAGCGCCTGATGCTGAACATCATGCAGAGAATGAGCGGTATTGCTACCATGACGAATCGTTATGTGGAGCGGATTGCCGGAACCGGTGCTCATGTGCTGGATACAAGAAAGACAACACCTGGTTTGAGAATGTTGGAAAAGCAGGCTGTGAAGATTGGTGGCGGTATGAACCATCGCATCGGACTGTTTGATATGATTCTCCTCAAAGACAATCATGTGGATTTCTCAGGGGGTATAGCCAATGCTATCAATCGTTGTCATGCCTATCTGCAGGAGAAACAGCTGGATATCAAGATTGAAATAGAGGTGCGTAACTTCGACGAGTTGCAGCAGGTGTTGGCATGTGGAAGGGTGAACCGCATTATGCTGGATAACTTCACGGTGAGTGACACGCGTAAGGCTGTGGAGTTGATAAACCATCGCTATGAGGTGGAATCAAGTGGCAATATCACCTTAGATACCATTCGCGACTATGCGGAGCAGGGCGTGGACTATATATCGGTGGGTGCCTTGACTCATTCCGTGAAGGGACTTGATATGAGTTTCAAAGCATGTTAATCGTGAAGGGGGAAGATACATGACGAAGCGTTATATTCTTTCTGCTGTAGTATGGGCGATGGCCGTATCGGGATTTGCCTGTACAAATTTCATTGTAGGCAAAAAGGCTTCTGCCGACGGCTCGGTTATCTGCACGTATAATGCCGATGACTATGGTATGTTTATGGGACTGGCCCATTATCCCGCCGGGGTGCATGCCAAAGGGGAAATGCGTAAGGTTTACGACTGGGATACCAACGAGTATCATGGTGAGATTCCTGAGGCTCCCATCACCTATAATGTAATAGGTAACATCAACGAATACCAGGTGACGATAGGGGAGACAACCTATGGCGGGCGTCCGGAGATGGTTGACAGTACGGGTATCTTGGATTATGGCAGTTTGATTTACATTGCCTTGCAGCGCTCTAAAACAGCTCGTGAAGCCATTACCGTAATGACTACTTTGGCCAATACTTATGGCTATAATAGTGGTGGTGAATCGTTTACCATCTGCGATCCCAATGAGGCTTGGATTATGGAAATGATGGGCAAAGGTCCTGGGTCAAAGGGTGTTGTATGGGTGGCCATGCGTATTCCTGATGATGCCATTTGTGCGCATGCCAACCAAAGTCGTATTGGTCGGTTCAATATGAAAGACAAGGAGAATGTGCTTTATGCCAAGGATGTCGTGAAGTTTGCCCGTAGCAAAGGATGGTATCAAGGCAAAGATGAAGAGTTCTCTTGGAAAATGGTATATGACGCACCGGATTTTGGCGGACGTCGTTTCTGTGACGCACGTGTATGGAGTTTCTTCCGTCACTTCGACAAAGGCTTTGACCGCTATTTGCCATGGGCTTTAGGAAAAGATCCCCATGCTGAGGATATGCCGTTGTGGATTGTTCCCGACCATAAGGTGAGTGTGCAGGAGGTGATGGCTTGTATGCGCGACCATTATGAAGGAACGCCTCTGGCTACAGATACCTTGGATATGGGTAGTGGTATTTGGGAGATGCCTTATCGGCCTACACCGCTTTCCTTCACGGTTGACGGAAAGGATTACTTCAATGAGCGTCCTACCAGTACACAACAGTCTGCATTCAGCTATGTCAGTCAGATGCGGTCATGGCTCCCACGTGAGATAGGTGGTGTGCTGTGGTTTGGCAATGACGATGGCAACATGGTGGCCTACACACCGATTTATTGTGGCAACACGGTGCAGCCGGAATGCTATAATACACCGGGAGCTGATGCCGTTACCTTCTCGGATAAGAATGCTTTCTGGGTATGTAATTGGGTGAGCAATATGGTTTATCCGCGATACAGCCAGATGTTCCCCACATTGCGTGAGGTGAGAGATAGCTTAGAGAACAGTTATTTTGCCCAGCAGGAGGCCTTTGAAAAGCAGGTTCTTGCAAGCTATGAAACAGACAAGGCTGCATCGCTCAAACGCCTCAATGCTTATAGTAATGAGAAAGCACAGCAGATGCTGGCATGCTGGAAAGAGTTGGCGGTATTCCTCATCGTTAAATACAACGATATGACGGTGAAGCCCACAGAAGGAAGGAAATTCCTCCGTACGCCAACCGGTTTAGGCGCACGTGTAAAGCGTGTGGGTATATCTGATACCTATGCCAGAAGACTTGTGAAGGAAACAGGCGATAAATTCCTGAAACCAGAATAATAGAACAAGCATCCTATATGCGGAGAAGCCATGTGAGCGTAGCATCTCACATGGCTTTAAAAAAA
>CAMAMZ010000037.1 GCA_945837185.1 uncultured Bacteroidales bacterium
GAGTATTATTGACTCCTTGCCTATTATTTCAAGGTCTTTGTGAAGGAAATCTTTCCATCTGTTTCCATCACCTCCACCTGCAAACGCTCTGCGTTGGCATCCGCAATCACTGCGGCTTCATGCGAGTTGATCAATATGGGGAATTTCGCCGAGCTGTCTGGTTCCCTATAGCTGAAGGCGTGGAGATGCCCGCAAATCATCAAATCGATATTCGCCTCGTTGAGGATAGACACAAACTTGCGCTGTACCTCCAAGTCACCATGCCATGCCGTGGCTCCCGTGCGAGGTGGCACATGGCATACCACTACACGGTAGCGTGCCTGTTTGAAGGCATCGGAGGCAATAACCTGTTTCAGCCACGTTGCCTGTTCGCTACGGTAATTGTCATAGTCGGTAATGCCATAGTATTCAATATCCGTATCAGGCTTATCTTCTCCAGTGTCTAAGCAAACGAAAAAGATTGGTCCGTGTTGCACTGTAAAGTAGAGGTTAGGAACTCTCGGACATACATAATCCTGGAATGTGGGCGCTTTGTTGCCACGTGTCTCATGATTGCCACGTACGTAGTAGAGCGGGACATTCTGGGCACAAATATGTACTGCCGTGTCCATAAAGCCTTTGAAGAATTTCCTTTCTGCATCGTCGAAAAGAGAGAGCATATCGCCGTTAAAGAACATGATATCCTTCTCCTTGCAACGGCTCTTCTCCAACAGTGTGGCCAACTTGCTGCTGTTCTCATGAATATCGTTAACAATCACAAAGGAAGCATTGGACTTTTGGGTGTTGAGGGTGGTAAAGGCAGGAGCTGCTTTTGACCAGACATCGTTGCCTGTCATGCGCCCGTAATACACGTGGTTGCCCACATGTTTTATCACCTCTTGTGCGTTGACCCTATAACGATAGCGAGTGCCAGGTTGCAGACCTGTGAGTTTCACCGTATGAATCAGCGCTTCCTGTTTAACGCCAATCTTTGTGTCGTAGAATCGCGGACGTGCGCAGGCATAGAAGTTGTTGCCATCATCAGGAGCTGTTTCCACCCAGCCCAGCGACGGCACATCGGTAACCCATACAATAGTAGCTTCGGTTTCACTTACATTTTGCAGGTACGGACCATGAAGAATCTTAATGGCGTAGACACCAGTGAGTTGCATTGCCAAAAACAATGTCAACAGAATGATTTTCTTTCTTGTTATCATGATATGTTTTTTATGTGATATGCTGCAAATATACAAAATATTTTCATATAGGGCAAAAAAAATGCCAAATTCAATGCAAACAAATAACGATGCTATCAGCCTTGGTGCGTGCTTGCAGGTAGTTGCGCAGCTTCTCTTTTTCAGCTTGTCCCAACTTCCGTTTTCCGTTTTCCTGTATAATTGCTGCTACATAATGTTTGCGCGCAGTAGAGTCATTTCCTGCCTCCACAACCTTTGCCAACCCAATGGCTTGAATCTGTGGGAAGAGTGCAGCCACTTCGTCCTTCATGTCGCCTGTCAGTTGCTCATATCGTGTGTAGCTTTCAAGTTGCGCCTGCAAGGAGTTGGTCAGGGTTGAAAGTTCAGCCAGTCGTTTGCGCTCGCTGTTCCACTCCGTATTGGCCTGACGAAGTTCGTTATGCAGTTGCAGGATGCTGTCGGACTGTTCTCCTTGTATGATGTTCAGCTGGTAGTTGGTAAGGCCATAGCCTGCCTTGTGCCTGTTGGCTTCAGCCTGTTTGCTTTCAGTGATTTCTTTTCCCACGGCCACAATCTCCAGTGTATGGTTCTTTTCATCGACATGGTTGGAAATGATCTGGGTGCCAGACTGTGACAATTCCGCTTTGATGAATTTGCTGACATTGTTGTCGAAGATGCTCTTTTGCACGATGTTCACCGTCATGAATGCGGCTGGAATCATGGTGAGCAGCGCTATGCCCATCACGATGCGGCGGGCCCGTTGGGTCATGCCCTCTTTTTGAAACTCCTTTCTTGCATAGCGAAGGGTGCGCACCCCCACATAAGTGGCAAGACTGATGAATACCGTATTGATAAAGAACAGATAGAAAGCCCCAAGGAAATACAGAAAATGTCCGGTTGCCAGTCCGTAGCCTGCCGTACAGAGGGGAGGCATCAAAGCTGTGGCAATGGCCACACCCGGAATAACATTGCCTTTTCCTTTGGTGCAGAGCGCTATGACTCCTGCAGCGCCACCACAGGTGGCTATCAGCACATCGTAGAGGGTGGGTGCTGTGCGAGCCAGCAACTCAGAATGGGCATCGCTCAGCGGTGTGATGAGAAAATAAATGGTGGCCGTGAGCACACTAATCAATGTGGCTATACCAAAGTTGCGTGCTGCACGCCGTAGCAAATCCACATCGTTGATACCCACTGCAGTGCCCATGCCGATGATAGGACCCATGAGGGGCGAAATGAGCATGGCGCCAATGATGACAGCCGGTGAGTTGACATTGAGGCCTAAAGAGGCTATGAATATAGCAAAGATGAGCACCCAAAGGTTGGCGCCACGAAAGGAAACGCCTTGCGATATCTGTCGAATCACTTCCTGTTCATCTTCTTTGTCAGGCATCAGGTTGAAGTAGAACCTGATTTGTTCCATTAGTTTGAGCAGTTTACTTTCCATTGTGCTGGTTTTTTGATGATGTGAATAGGTTGCTAATTTAACGATAAACTATGAATTATACAAATCCAATATTTCTTTTTTTTATGCGTTTTATACTCTTTTGCGGCTTTTTGTTCTTTTTACAGGTGGGTTATGGGTGGAAATCAGGTACTTTTGATGGCACCCTTTTTGCGACACAACCATATCTGTATAGAGTTAATCGTATTCTGCCATAGGATGTAGCATCCCGGTCCTACCGATGAGAGCGGACTGAGATAGGTATAAGCAATCCAGATAGCAAAAGCCGTGTTCTTCTGTCCAAGAGCCTGACCAGCTTCAATAGTGGCTTGAAAATGCCGACCTATGCAACGGCCTGTTGCAAATTGCAGGAGACAACAGAGCAAACTTGCCAAGGCTATGGTAATCAGAAATGCCAAGGATGTTTCGGCATGCGCAATGTTCTTCACTGTGGTGCCCGTAACCATCATCAGCGAACATGCCCAAAGATAATAGGAAAGGTCTTTGATGCGCACAATCCATTGCAGACCTCTCTTCCAACTGTGTTTGACGATAAAGGCAAGCAGCATCGGAAGTACCAAAACGATGCATACTTCATAAAGAATGGTGAGGAAGGCCTTCGCAAATGTAATATGGGCTGATTTCTCTATCAATGGGAAACAAATGGGTATCAGCGTGGCTGTAATGAAATTGGAAAGGAAGGTGTAGGTTGTCATCTCCTCCAGCTTGCCACCTAATTTGGCGGTTACCACGGGAGCTGCTGCCGCACAGGGACCTATGACGCAGGTGAGGATTGACTCCGCCAAGATGAATGTAGGGCGACTGACGGGAAACAGGAGCAGAAAGGCGGTGATGACCGTCACAAACACAATCTGTATCAAGCCAATCCACAGATGCCATTTTGTGGGGCGAAGCTTTCGGAAATCAACCTTGCAGAATGTAACAAAGAGGATGAGAAACATGAAGAAAGGCAGGAAAGCATCGCACAGAGGGGCGAAGAAATGAGCTGCTCCGTCAAGCCATGGAATGTTTGCAAAGGTGGTATATAGTAAGGTGCCACTTGCCATGGCAAGCGGGAGTGTCCAGTTCTTTACAAACTGTAGGAGCGGAGAGGTCGTTTTTTCTTTCATCATAGAAACAAAGTTACTTATTATTTTTGTGAAATGAAAATAAACATCTATATTTGTGCGGAAATCATTAAAAACATCAGTAATTGAAATTGTATTATGCGTATCGTTGTAGCTTTGTGTATGCTGTGTTCCTCCTGCTGGCTTTGGGCAGCAGAACCTGTGTGGATTACCTCCGCGCAACAGAATGTTAACAAGCCTAACACCTGGCTTGCCTATCAGAAACAGGTGGTCATGAAGAAGAAACCTGCTAAGTTGGTGGCAAAAATTGCCTGTGACTCGAAGTATTGGTTGTGGATAAATGGAGAACTGGTGATTTTTGAAGGACAGTTGAAACGTGGTCCGGCTCCGGGAGAATCCTATTATGATGAGGTTGACTTGGCACCTTTCATGAAACGCGGACAGAATAATGTGTCGGTGTTGGTGTGGTATTTCGGCCGGTCGGGCTTCTCACATGCTGACAGCGGTAAGGCAGGTCTGTATATTGATGCTACAGATAATCAATTAGACACCAATGCATCGTGGGTATGCAAGGTGCATCCAGCCTATGGTACGGCAACAGGCAAGGTGCCGAATTTCCGTCTGTCGGAATCCAATATCCGCTTTGAAGCAAACAAGGATATCGCTCACTGGCAGACTATAGATGCTCGGAAGGCGTATGACTTTCAGCCTGCTGCTGAGATGGGAGGTTGGGGAGCAGCTCCCTGGGGCAAACTTACAC
Organism: uncultured Bacteroidales bacterium; assembly: GCA_945837185.1. Lineage (GTDB taxonomy): Bacteria > Bacteroidota > Bacteroidia > Bacteroidales > Bacteroidaceae > Prevotella. The sequence continues at coordinate 4,465 of CAMAMZ010000037.1, forward strand.
TGCGGCCCATTCCGATGTTTAAGGATTTCGGAATCCGCCGTCTTGCTTTCGTGCGTAAGGAAGGCAAGACCTGCGATACCCTTGTGGCCCGCATGCCCGGTAACCTGCAAGTTACACCGATTATTGATGTGACGGATGACAGGGGAGGAGAGGTGATTGATATCTGGACCAACCACTCTCATACGGCAGGCACGTGGAATGTACGTGCGCAATATGTCACCCGGCAAGGTCGGCAGACTTATGAGTCCTTGGGATGGATGAACGGTGAGGAGATTTTGTTGTTTCTTCCCAAGCACATACAGGTAAACGGCATCTCGTACCGTGAAACAGGTTATGACACCTTTGTTGAAGGATCCTTTATTTGTGACGATGCCTTCTATAACCGTTTCTGGCAGAAGTCGCTCAATACGTTGTATGTGAACATGCGTGACACCTATATGGACTGTCCTGAGCGGGAACGCGCACAGTGGTGGGGAGATGAGACGACACTTACAGGAGAGGCTTTCTATTGCCTGTCGCGTTCGGCAGATGCTTTGATGCGGAAAGGTATGTTGGAGCTGTGCGCCTGGGCGCATGAATCGGGAGCTTTGCATTCGCCTATTCCGGGAAACTATGAGGATGAGTTGCCTGGCCAGATGCTCGCTGCTGTGGGATTGTATGGCTTCTGGAATTATTACATGAACACAGGCGACCGTGCTACCATCCAAGCCACTTATCCTGCCGTAAGGCGTTATCTCGGGTTGTGGCAGCTGGAGCCATCGGGATTGACGGCATTGCGCAACACCAAATGGTTATGGGGTGATTGGGGCGACCATCGTGATTTGCGTCTGATTATCGCCGGATGGCATTATATGGCTTTGGATGCCGCAGCCCGTATGGCAGATATGTTAGGTTTGCCGGACGATGCGCAAGGCTATCGTAGCACGATGCAGCAACTGAAAGTGGGTTTCAATACCTATTGGAATGGGTATTGCTACCGGCATGACCAATATATGGGCGCTACCGACGATCGGGTGCAGGCGCTTGCCATCCTCTCCGGCATGGCCGATAAAGACAAGTATCCCGCCCTCTTTCAAGTACTGAAAACACAGGAGTATTCGAGTCCTTATATGGAGAAATACGTCATGGAAGCTCTCTTCCGTATTGGGCAAGGTGCCTATGCCATGGAGCGTTTGAAAAAGCGTATCGCACCCATGGTGAACCATAAAGACTACTATACGCTGTTTGAGTTTTGGGATGCGCACGTGCGTAACTTCAAAGGCGGTTCCAACAACCATGCTTGGAGTGGAGGTGGCTTGACCGTCATCTCACAGGAACTGATGGGGGTGGCTCCCCTTGAACCAGGGTACGTGCGCTTTAAGGTTGATCCGCAATATGTCACCTTCGGAGAGGCCGCCCTTTCCATCCCAACAGTGAAGGGTATGGTGCATACTTCCTTTAAACGTGAGAAGGAGAGTTTGTGTATGTCGGTAGGTGTGCCGCAGGGTACGGAAGCCTTGGTGTATATTCCTTCGGTGGAGATAGCTGCTATTCACATAGACGGGAAGGCTTTGGCACAGCAACGTGTAGTGACTGAAGCTGCGTGGGTCAAGGAAGGCAAGACTGCCGTATGGCTTACTGCCGGTCATCATGAGATTGCGGTACGTGAAAGATAACCGATGATGAGACTGCCGTTATAATAAGCAAGATAGATTGTCAGTGCGGCCAAGATGCCCCGGAGTGCCCAACGTGGTTTCTGGGGCATTTTCTGTAGCAGGAAGGCAATGGCGATGGGAATGACAAAAGCCCATTGGGCCGTCATGATATACACTTCATTGATACCAAAGCCTAACACGACGTGGATGAGCATGTCGAAGGCAAACCAAGCTGCTACCAACGCAAAGAAACGGCTATGGCGGGCACACCATATACCCAACAGGAACAGAAGGACGATCAGTGCCTCTATCCAATAGTAATAGTCCAGCTCATAAGGAACAATCATCGGACGATTGTCTTTCAAAATATCCTGTAGCAGACAGGCACGATGTAGCTGTATCGACTCACCAAACAGATTCTCTACAATGCTGCGCCAGCGGTTGGTACTGGCGTCGGTCCATACCATAAAGCCTTTCTTCGACATCGGGTCGCCAATCTTAGGATTGGCATGGTTGCGACGATATTTCGCCACTGCCATCCTTTGCAGCAGGCGATGGGCACATCGTTTGATTTCTGCCGTGTCTTTTGTTTGCAGCGAATCAGCACAATATCGGAACAGACTGTCGCGCAAGTGTTGTTGTTGCAGTTGCAGATTCCTGTGGGCAATGCGTTCGCGTGGGGCTGCCCACGCATCGTATTCCCATACTGCTATGCCCCACATCAATGCCGAAGGCAGCAGTATGGCCATGAGAAGGAAACGCAAACGGAATAGTTTCCTACCGTTTGTAGCCCATGCGGCCAAGAAAATCTTGATACCGTTGTTGAGCGATATGCCTGCTGCAAAGACAAACAAGAGTATCGTCTGGCCGATGGTCATCACCTTCCCGCGTATCATTTTGCGTTGCGCAATGAAGAGCGTAAGCATCATCAGGCAGAGCGTGGGACAGAAATGGTCGGGCACGATGACCGTCAGCATCATGTAGCCAAAAGAAAAGAAGAAGGCCGTAAGGAGGGTGGCGTCTATCGGATGTTGGGGGAGCAGGTCGCGCAATACGCGGTAGAGGAAAACAACAGCATAGAATGCACAGAATGTTTCAAGTGCGCCCACCACAAACAAAGCACAATTGATGCCCGTTACAGCCATCAGTCCTTGGTTGATGAGGAAGGGGATGAACATGAAAAGGGCCAACAGAGGATGGCGATAGATGTTATATGCCCACCCATTCCAGTCGCTAACCACCGCATAGCTCCACGCATCGAATCCTGACACATGAAACACATCCTTAGCTAACTGGTGGTAGTTGACGCCTATTACGGTGAGCTGGTCAAAATAATGACTGATGAGGAGCGCTTGAAGGCTCGCTATGAGTAGGAAGGCCACTGTGGCCAGCACTCGTTCTTCTTTCTTTAAAAGGAATATTTTCAGCATAACATATAATCAATGAGTAGGTAACCATTATAGAGATAAAGCCATCCTGTGAGGATGAGTAGGAACAAGCGTAAGGGTAGGAGCATACGAGGCGGGCAGTGCCGGAACAGGTAGGCCACAGCTATGGGTATGGCAAACATCCAATGGGCAGACATGATATACACCTCATTGATGCCGAAGCCCAAACCAATGTGCAGTGCCATATCGAGTGCCATCCATGACAAGGTAAGCCATAGGAAACGATGGTGTCGGCCACACCAGATACCTATGAGGAACAGGAGTGCAATGACCGTTTCCACGATGTAGTTGATGGGCCATCGGTAGCTGACAATCATAGGGCGATAACGATAGGTGTCCTGTAGCAGGTAGTCCGGATGCAACTGGATGGATTCACCGAAGAGGTTCTCTACGACAGATTGCGAGCGTGAGGTGGTAATGTCTGTCCAACGCATGAACTCTCCCTGCATGAGGGGAGCCCCTTTCCTGACTCTTTGTTTCCTGGCAGTTTTGGGCTTTTCCTGTGTATGAACACCCCCTTCTTGGGTCGTAACAGCTTTTTCTGCTTGCTTAGCTGTAGCGCTTTCTCCTGCTTTCTTTGCTGTCATGTTTTCTTCCGCGGTCTTAGCCGTGATGCTTTCACTCGCTTGTTTTGTTGTAGCGGTCTTAGCCGTGATGTTTTCTACCGTCTGTTTTGTCGTAGCGGTATCACCAGCTTCTTTGGCTTTGAGCAAGGTCGCAGCCTTTGCCTTTTCTCTTGCTTCCTTGGCTTTCCGTTGTGCCTCATGCCGCAGTTTTTCATGTGGTGCAACGAAATACCGATATTCATAGCGGCAACCCATCCACATGATCAGCGCAGGGAGTATGACGGCCAGTAGCAGATGTGCCGGACGGAAGAAACTGCGCCCATTGGCAAAGAGACTTGCCATAAACGTCTTCAGACCATTGTTCAGCGAAATGCCGGCTGTGAGCACAAAGAGGCCTATCGTGGTCCATTTGCCCATAGGCCGATGCTGTTGCAGCAGATTTCCTGTCAGATAGAGGGTGAAGAGCAAGGCGCAGAGCGATAAGATAAAATGATCGGGCACCATGGCCGACAGCATGATGTAGGCGAAAGAATAAAAGAAGAAGGTAAGGATTGCCGCATCTTGAAAGGGCAGGGCTATCAAGTCGCGGAAAATGCGAAACAGCCATATAAAGGCATAAAAGGCAGCCGTGATGAGGATGATGGCCATGATGAACTGGGCGCAGTTGATGCCCCATATCGCCATGCACAACTGGTTCAACGCATAGGGTAGCCACATGACAAACGACAACAATGGATGGCGATACACATTGTAGCGCGCTTCCCAATCAGAGATGACATAGTAGGAAATAGGGTCGAAGCCGGAAATATGGAAATTTCCGACAAACAGGCGCCAGTAGTTATCGGTCAAGGGACTGAACAGACCGTGGTATTTGATAATTGTCAGACTGTTCAGTGCTGTGATAAGGAGCAAGGCCGCCAAGGCTATCCATCTCTCCTCCTGTCGTAGCTTTATATAGTGAGAGGCTTTCATCGTTTTAGGAAATATCTTACAAGCAAAAAATTGATGGGCACGCAGATGGCAAACATAGGAATAGGTGCCCATTGTTTGCTGATGCCCATGGCAATGGCAGCATTGAGTGTGCCCATTTGTAGCACATAGTTGATGGTATGCGATAGGGCAAAGCCCAGGCCACGACGGGCATTGGCGTCAACCCTAAACGTATAATGCGTAGAGGCGTAGAAGTTATAGGCAAAGCTCAGGGCATAGGCGATGGTCATGGCAGGCGTGGGCGATATGATTTTCAAGAGCCACCAATATGCCAGATACTGAATAACTGTGGCACTGCCGCCTACGAGGCCGAACCTCAGTACCTCACCCCATCCCTTGTGCCTATCGGAAAGGTTTGTAGAATCCTTCATCGGCATAGTTCAACAGTGGTTGGTCGCCTTGGCTGTCGCCATAGGCAAAGAGTTTATATTGGGTTCTATCGGGAAAGCGTTCCGTCAGTCGTCGCACCTTTTCCGCACCGTAGCAGTTGGGCGAGGTGAAACGCCCTGTTACGGTGCCATGCACAATTTCTATTTGCGTGCCGAGGATGCAGGGTCTACAGGCACTGTCTTTATAGGCGTCGAAGAAAGGAGCTACCCAAAGGTCCACACTGGCACTGACAATGACAATCTGTTCCCCTTGCTTTGCCAAGCGATCCAGTTCAGCTTTCGCTTGCGGACGGAGCAGGTTGTGCCGTTCCTCGGCAAACCTTTGGCATGTGTCCAGAAAGGTCGTTTCGCTCCATCCTTGAAAGAAATGGGCAAAGATACGTTGTTTGGCCTTTCCATTAGGATAAAAGCCCATTTTCATCAGGATTAACAGTGGTGCGTGGCGCAAAAAGCCAATGATAAAAGCCTTGGTGCCACAGGCATAACGGATGAAAGCCAACAAGGTGTCGTGGGTGGTCAGCGTTCCGTCGAAATCGAAAGCATAAAGCCGTTTCATGCGATATAGATGATAATCAGGAAGGTGATGAGCCATGCCAGAACAATCAGCTGAATCACCCTATCTTTAAGAATCACTTTGGTGGGGTCGCCACTCTCCTTATCTACCACGGCAATCTGTATATACCGCAACAAACCCACCAAAACGTAGATGGAGGTGAGATACAGATAATCGGTGTGGAAGTTCTGTATGGTTTCGGGCGATACCGTATACATGATATAGCACACGAGCATGACCGAACCCGTAACGGTGATGGCCTGGTTGATGAAGGTGAGGTTATAACGAATGGTATTCTTGCGAGGGGCAATGCCCGTAGCATCCATGCGCAGCACGTCATCGCGCCTTTTGGCAAAACTCAGGAAAAGGGTCAGCAGGAACGTCATCAGCACTAACCATTTGCTCAGCACAATCTCTGTGGCCATACCTCCTGCCAGGATGCGCAAAACGAAGCCGAAGGCCACGATGCACACATCTATGATAGCGCTGTCTTTCAGCCGGGTGCAGTAGGCTATGTTCAGTACGACATAGAACAGCAGGATTCCGCCAACCTTCAAACCATGACAGGGTAAGCATAGTATGCAACCAAATCCCAGGAGCAACATCAAGCCCATCAGCCTATAGCCCTCTTTTACCGTTACTTCGCCCGAGGCAATAGGACGGTTGCGTTTCACAGGGTGCATACGGTCGGCTTCAACGTCTGCAATGTCGTTCAGACAATAGATTCCTGAGGCGGCAAAGCAGAAAGCGCAGAAGGTGATGAAAGCGGCAAGGAGCGCCTCGCCATGTGTGAAAGCCCCACCGAAGAACGGTGGTATGAAAACGAAGAAGTTCTTCACCCATTGGCGCACACGGATGATGCGTAAGATAGCTTTTATATGCATGGTGTTCAGGATTTTGTTGTTTGACGGATGAGCCATTCCAGCAGTTTGTGCAATATCCAGGCCGCGGGGAGCGTAAGGGCAAGACAGGTGAGGGCCTTAGGCCAGTAGCTCCATCCCCAGCGTTCTATATGAACCAGAATGAAATGGCAGTGCAAGAGATAAATTTCCAGACTGATGCCTCCTATCCAGGTCAACAGCGCTGTGAGGCGGATGGGTGCAGAGGAGAGCAGCCGTGCCGTGAGGATGACAAACGAAATGGTGAGTGGAATATACAGCATTCGCTCTATGAAGAGCGGGAAACGGCCGTGCAGTGTTTGTTCCATCCAGATGCAGGTGGTTAGACTTGTAAGGAGCAGGAGGAATAGGAATGTATAGGTGGCACCATCTATGCGCTTGTTGTCCTTGAGCAGGTTGCCCATGCCTATGCCGATAAGGAAGATGGGCACACGACTCCAGAAAATCTCGATGTGTCCGATTGCGTCATGAAGCGGGCGCACATATTGAATTGCTACGCACATAACGATCATCAAGAGGGGTGACCAACGGAAAACGGGCCATCGTGTGATACAAGTCATGTAGCAAGGAGCTACTACATACAAGGCCATGGTGGCGGGGATATACCAGAAGGTCAGTTCATCATGGAGCCAGAAATCCCAGTTGATGGTAATGTCGCCTATCAGGTCGGGGATGCTCGACGAGAACCTTTGCGCCCCTAAGTAATCCGGCAGATAAAAGGCGGTGGCTACCAAGAGCCACGCAGGGAAGATGCGCAGCAGGCGACGTTGGTAGAAATGCACTGCAGAAGGGTTCTTGGTCCAGGCATACCAAAGACCTATGCCGCTGAGCAGAAAGAAGATGTCTACTCCTACATTGCCCATGCGCTTCACGCCAAAGAAAGGATCGGTGCGCGACAATCCAACGTGGAAAAGCACAATCAGGAGGATGGCTATGCCCATCAGGGCGCCACGGTAGCGGGATATCTGTTGCAAATCGCCATTCATAGTTTACACCTTATTATATATATAGTAGCTTATTGATGCCCCATTAACCCATGCCGGGTGAGGGTATTCTCCTCATCACTTCCCTAAACAGCCACGCCACGCATATCGAGGCGATGATGTAGAGCAGGAGTCCGGTATAGATATCTCCTTGTCGGCTGATGGGAATAAACACCTTGCGCAGGATAGGATGGCAGACGAAGAGAGCAGCTGAAATGTCGCCCATCCATGCCAGACGTTCGTTGATGGCATGCAAATGGCAGGTGCCCGTCAAGGCTTTTACCACGCATACGCCTGCCACACATACCCAAAGGGGTACCAGCGTCCACAAGATGGAATGAAGGCTACAGAGCCAGATGCCGCACACCGTGAGCAGTGTGCCTGCCCACCAGGTAGCCGTATTTGGAACCGCTGTCGGCATCCCCCGTTTTATCCATCGGGCATACAACAGTCCTAAACCAAAAGGCAACATGCCCCCCATAAAGTTGTAGCGGTAGCGGTTGAGGCTTTCGCCCTCAGGGGCCATCAGCCATTGTATGGCCGTAAACAAAATGATCCACACCACGACCGTGCTCCCTTTGCAACGATGCAGGAACAGTCTGTAAACGATATAAAGCTGTAGCATCAAACCGAAGAACCAATATGGGCCGGGCCATATCTGCCTATCGGGGTCGGGCAGCAGATTGTTGAGCATGGTGAGCTGGGCCAAAAGCTGTATTACGTTGTAATGCCAGCGTCCTGGTGTAATGGCATCGATGAAGGTAAAGGCCACGAATCCAACTATCATCATCTTGAAAAGTTTCAGATAATGATAGCGCGTCCATTTCCAGACAGATGGCGTGGGCATGGCATCTTGCTCATATTTCATAACCAGTCCGTAAGCGCTGAGAAATAAGAAGACAGGCACACCATAATGTCCGAAAAATGAGAGCAGGTGAATGGGCAGGTTCCCATCGGGGTGTAGTGTCACTTGGAGCAGGCCATCCACATGATGTTGGGTGTAGGTATATTCGTTTTCCTTCACGATGGGTGCCAGCCAGTGACAGAAATTATGGAGGAAGATGCCAATGATGGCAAGTCCCCTGAGCATATTGCATTCGTGGCGTGAAAGGGCGTAATCCATAGGCTTCTATTCTTGTTGGGTGGCATCGTCCCGCAATGCGTCGTAGTCAGCTGTGCCTTTGAGCAAACGCGGGCGGTGCATGTCGTAGGAATCACTGAGAATGTTATACTCCTCCCGGTAGTCAGGCGATGAGATGCCTGCCAAGTACAAGAGTAAGTGAGGGATAGCGTCGAGCATGTAAGGACGATCCTTGGCCGCAACAATCTCCCGGAATATTTCAGGATGGCGCACCGCATAGGGATGGGAGCAGTAAATCCAGAACGGAATCTCAAATTCATATTTCGCCAAAGGATAGTCGATATGTGCGGCATGGTTGCGACATACAATGCCACGCTGCTCCTCGTAACACTCCTCTCCATGGTCGGGCATGTAAATCACAATGGCCTCTTCCTTGTCAAAACGTTGGCATATCTGGTCTACGATAGAGTCGTTATACAGTACGGCATTATCGTATTGGCTGATAGCCTTCCGTTTTCTGGCAGAGAGCTCGGGACGCAGCTGCTCATAATCGCTTGCATAGAATTTCGTACGGTTGGCAGGATAGCGTGACTGGTACGAAACGTGTTGACCCAAAAGATGGAAAATGATGAGATTCCCTTTCTGTCCTTGTCTCAGCACACCCTGCTCATGAATCTTGTCGTAGTCTTTAAGCAGACCGCTGTCATAACGGTGCACTTCTGTGTTGCGTGTGTCGAACTGTGCTGCACTCAAGATGGGGTTGTTTAAGAAGAAACCACCACTGAAATCGTATACAGCCTCTTTGGCTTTGGGTAGGAATTGGTTGGTAAGGAAGGTGACGTGGTAGCCTGCCTTCCTGAACACCTCTGGAAAGAGTGGGGCATCGCTCCAGTCACCGGGTTCTCCCATCGTGTGTAATGAAAAGACATTCTTAAATACAAAACTTGTCAGGTTCCAGGGCGTTACCACATCAGTGAACTTAACCAACAGTCCTGTCTTTTCCCTTGCTTGCTGGCGGGGGGTGGTGGGCATAGGATAGCCATACAATGCCGCATGGTGCCTACTGTAGCTTTCTCCGATAATCAGTACGATGGTAGGAGAGCGAAAAGCACAACTGTCGACACGCACGTTGTCGATGCCTGCAATCAAATGGTCTATTTGCTTGGCAGCAAGATGGTTGGCATAGATACTGAACGAGAGGCGCCAAGGTGCCGTATAGAGGACGGCATGCTGGTGGTTGGTGAGCTCATGCTCCACTTCACCGATGTTCTTGCCGGAAAGGAGCCGTATCAACCCACGTTTGTTGGGAATGCCGCATCCTGCTCCTATGATGAAGAGCGCTAAGGCTATCCATCCCACCTGACTCATCAGGCGCCTTGATGAGATGTGTGCTTTGAAAATAGACAGCCATAGCATCCACCGCGCATGCTGCACATAGCCATACCATCTTTTGCGCGTGGCAAGCAAGATATGGACGAGCATAAGCAGAAGGATGCAGCTCAATGGTGAGGTGAGTGCTTCCGCTGACAGGAAGTTGCGGATAAACTCACCCGCCTCGCGTGAATCTGTTTCTCCTACCAGTAATAGCATGGTAGGGGTGAGTGTCGATTGGAATTTCCAAAAACAATACACGTCAACGAGCGTGATACTGTAGCACAACACATAGCCTGTTCTGCGCAATGCCGCACGTAGCTTTGGAGGAAGCAGGGTAAGCACCACACACCACACATATAAATCAGCAAACACCTCCCAAAATAAGTTGGCATAGAGATGGCTCCCTCGGGTGGCAGGCAGCGTGAGCCATTCGCCCAAGATGGTCAGCGCAAACAGCATGAGGAAACAGAGACCGTTGGCGCGGAACGGACGGAAGAGGAACAAGCCTCCCTTGTAAAGCAGATGCAATATTTTCATGCTGGCATTTATTGATAAAACGATTCCACCATGGTTTCTATAGCAGCAGGCACCATCCCTCGAATGGATGCGCCTTGCTTGACGAGACTGCGGATAAGGGTGCTGCTCACAGGGTAGCGTGTGGTAGTTACCAGCGTAACGCCAGGCGGCAACGATTCTGATTGCAGCGGGTATCCTTCCCTGGGATAAATGGCAATGGCATAGTGGTCGAGAATCGATTGCCAATGTGCCCATTTATGAAACGACAGCCAATTGTCGGCCCCAATGAGAAGGGTGAAACGATAGGTAGGATAGTGTTGGGAGAGGTGCTGCAAGGTGTTCCACATATAGGAGGGACGAGGCAGGTGAAACTCCACGTCGCAAGCACGCAGTCTGGGTTCTGTGGCAAGAGCCGTTTCTGTCAGTAACCATCGCTGTTTGTCGGACAAGAGGTCGTCAGCCTGTTGCTTGAAAGGATTCAGCGGAGAAACCACAAACCACACCTCATCCAACTGTTGTTGGACAAGCAGTTGTTTGGCCAGTTCTATGTGCCCATAATGAATGGGGTTGAACGAACCGCCGAAGATGCCGATAGAGGTGGTGCGGGTTGTCATGACTATTCAATCGGGTAAGC
>CAMAMZ010000038.1 GCA_945837185.1 uncultured Bacteroidales bacterium
AGGACTGGAAAAAGGACGGAAAGAAGGACTGGAAAAAGGACTGGAAAAAGGACTGGAAAAAGGACGGAAAGAAGGTATTGAACAGGGGACATTTAAAGAAAGAAGAAAGAATGCGAAAGCTATGAAAGCCTTGGGCTTGCCATTGGAGACAATCGCAAAAGTAACGGGAATGTCGGCAGATGACATTGCTAAACTTTAGATAGGGGGTTAGGTCTGATTCTCATGCTAAAAATCATTTTTGATACAAAATAAGTGATTATATCATTTTTTTTATCTAATTTTGCACCTATCTTATATTAAGAGTGAAATAAAGATGGAACAGACATTTCTTATCTATAATACGCTTACCCGAAAGAAAGAAGCGTTCAAACCTCTGCATGCCCCCCATGTAGGCATGTATGTATGTGGTCCTACTGTTTATGGCGACCCACATCTCGGACACGCACGTCCTGCCATTACCTTCGATATCCTTTTTCGCTACCTCCAACACTTAGGCTACAAGGTGCGCTATGTGAGAAATATTACCGATGTAGGGCATTTGGAACACGATGCCGATGAGGGTGAAGACAAGATAGCCAAGAAGGCTCGGTTGGAACAGTTGGAACCTATGGAAATAGCCCAACACTATACACGTCGTTACCATCAGGCCATGGAAGCATTGGGCGTACTTCCTCCTTCTATTGAGCCGCACGCCACCGGTCATATCATCGAGCAGGAGAAACTCGTTGAAGAGATTCTTGCCAATGGCTATGCCTATGTGAGCAACGGTTCAGTGTATTTTGATGTGGAGAAATACAACCATGACCATAAATACGGTATCCTGTCAGGACGCAACTTGGAAGATGTCATCAACCAGTCGCGCGAATTGGCCGGAATAGGAGAGAAGCGCAACCAAGTTGACTTCGCACTCTGGAAGAAAGCCCAGCCCGAACATATCATGCGGTGGCCGAGTCCTTGGGGCGATGGTTTCCCCGGATGGCATTGTGAGTGCACCGCTATGGGTCGGAAATACTTAGGCAACCATTTTGATATTCACGGTGGCGGCATGGACCTCATCTTCCCACACCATGAGTGTGAGATAGCACAGGCTGTAGCAAGTCAGGGCGACGAGATGGTTCACTACTGGATGCACAACAACATGATTACCATCAACGGTCAGAAGATGGGAAAATCATTGGGCAACTTTATTACCCTCGAACAATTCTTTAAAGGCGAGCACCCCTTGCTTTCGCAACCCTATTCGCCCATGACCATTCGTTTCTTTATTCTCTCTGCACACTACCGTGGCACTGTCGACTTCTCTGATGAAGCCCTCAAGGCATCAGAGAAAGGATTGGAGAGACTGTTGAATGGCTTGCACGATACCTGTCGCATACAACCCGCTGAAAAGAGCGATGAAGCTGTGGCTTCCTTTGTGGCATCATTGCGTCAACGTTGCTACGATGCCATGAACGATGATTTGATGACACCACTCGTCATCAGCTATCTCTTTGAGGCCTGCCACATCATCAATACCTTGGTCAACCATAAGGCAGCTATCTCGGCTGCTGACTTAGAGGAACTCAGCACTACGATGAAACTCTTTGCCACCGACTTGTTAGGCTTGTCCGATAGTCAACATTCTGACAATAGCGGCCGCGAAGAATCGTTTGGCAAAGTGGTAGACATGGTGCTTGAGTTGCGTGCTAAGGCCAAAGCCAACAAAGACTGGGCCACAAGCGACAAAATTCGAGATGAACTGGCAGCCTTGGGCTTTGTGGTGAAAGACACCAAAGATGGAGCCACCTGGAAATTGGATAAATAAAACTACAATACAAATCAAGTAGCCCTTTTTCTGCCTCATCACACCTCAACACCCAAAGGGAGAAGCGGGCACAGATAAACTAACAGTAATGGAATATAATTTCATAGAAATCGAAAAGAAATGGCGAAAAATCTGGGAAGAACGCCATACGTACAAAGTGACGGAAGATAAGGACAAAAAGAAATTCTATGTGCTCAACATGTTTCCTTATCCTTCAGGTGCAGGCTTGCATGTAGGTCATCCTTTAGGCTACATAGCCTCTGATATCTATGCACGTTACAAGCGTCTGCAGGGGTTCAATGTGCTCAATCCTATGGGATATGATGCTTATGGACTGCCAGCAGAACAATACGCTATCCAAACCGGACAACATCCTGCCATTACTACAGTGAACAACATCAACCGCTATCGAGAGCAGTTGGATAAGATTGGCTTTTGTTTTGATTGGGACAGGGAGGTGCGCACCTGCGACCCTGCATATTATCACTGGACACAATGGGCTTTCGCCAAGATGTTCAATTCTTATTATGACATCGACCTGCAATGTGCGCAGCCTATAGAAAAACTCATTGACCATTTTGACAACAATGGTACATTAGGCATTCACGCTGCTTCCAGCGAAGAATTGATTTTCTCTGCACGCGACTGGAAGAGCATGAATGAGCAAGAGCAACAGAAAACTTTGATGAACTATCGTATTGCTTATTTGGGTGAAACGATGGTTAACTGGTGCGCAGGATTGGGTACGGTGCTTGCCAACGATGAGGTGGTTGACGGTGTGAGTGTAAGAGGTGGCTACCCTGTTGTACAGAAGAAGATGCGCCAATGGTGTCTGCGTGTGTCGGCTTACGCACAACGGTTGCTCGACGGATTGGACACCATCGACTGGACCGATTCTCTGAAAGAGACACAACGCAACTGGATTGGTCGTTCGGAAGGTACAGAGGTTCAGTTTGCCGTGAAGGATAGTAATGTGAAATTTACCATTTTCACCACCCGTGCCGATACGATGTTTGGCGTAACGTTTATGGTACTGGCTCCTGAAAGTGAATATGTGGCAAAGGTAACCACAGCCGAGCAACAGCAGGCTGTTGACGATTACCTCAACTATGTAAAGAAACGCACCGAACTGGAACGTATGTCCGACCGTAAGGTAACGGGTGTCTTTACCGGTTCCTATGCGGTGAATCCTTTCACAGGCGATGCCATTCCTATTTGGATATCTGAATATGTGCTTGCAGGCTATGGCACAGGAGCCATCATGGCCGTACCGGCTCACGACAGTCGCGACTATGCCTTTGCCAAGCATTTTGGCTTGCCTATCATCCCGCTCATCGAAGGTGCCGACGTATCGGAACAAAGCTATGATGCCAAAGAAGGTATTGTGTGCAACTCACCGGTAGCAGGCAAAAAGACAGCTTTCTCTCTCAACGGTCTGACAGTGAAGGAGGCCATTGCTGCCACCAAGCAATATGTTACTGAACATAAACTCGGACGTGTAAAGGTTAACTATCGCCTCCGCGATGCCATCTTCTCCCGCCAGCGTTATTGGGGAGAACCCTTCCCTGTATATTATAAGGACGACATGCCTTATATGATACCCGACAAATATCTTCCTTTGGAATTGCCGGAAATAGATAAATATGAACCTACAGAAACAGGTGAGCCGCCATTGGGACGTGCCAGATTATGGGCATGGGACACCCAGAACGGTAAGGTTGTCGACAAGGCGCTCATCAATAACGAAACTATCTTCCCCATCGAACTCTACACCATGCCGGGCTTTGCCGGGTCGAGTGCCTACTACCTGCGCTACATGGATCCGCATAACGACAAAGCCTTGGTGAGTGGCGAAGCCGATCGTTATTGGCAGAATGTAGACCTCTATGTAGGAGGAACAGAACATGCTACAGGTCACCTTATCTATTCACGCTTCTGGAACAAGTTCCTACACGACTATGGCTACAGCTGTAAGGAAGAACCGTTCCAGAAACTCATCAACCAAGGAATGATTCAAGGCAGGTCGAACTTCGTTTACCGTATCAACAACGATGACCATAGTGCTGCTCCTTGCTTTGTTTCTTTGGGTTTGAAGAATCAGTATGAAACGACACCTATCCATGTAGATGTGAATATTGTGCATGGCGATGTGCTCGACATAGATGCCTTCAGAGCTTGGCGTCCGGAATACAAGGATGCGCAATTCATTCTGGAAAACAATAAGTATATCTGCGGATGGGCCATAGAAAAGATGTCGAAGTCGATGTATAACGTGGTGAATCCGGATATGATTGTAGACCAATATGGTGCCGATACCCTGCGCCTCTACGAGATGTTCTTAGGTCCGGTAGAGCAGAGCAAGCCATGGGATACAAATGGTATCGATGGTTGCCACCGCTTCCTCAAGAAACTCTGGAACCTGTATTTCGATAACCGTTCCGACCAATTCCTCATCAATAACGATGATCCCTCTAAGGAGAGTTTAAAGAGTGTGCACAAACTCATCAAGAAGATAACAGGCGACATTGAAAACTTCTCGTACAACACAGCTATCTCTGCCTTTATGATTTGTGTCAACGAGTTGGGACAGCAGAAATGCCATAACCGTGAGTTGCTCACCAACTTGGTGATTCTATTGGCTCCTTTTGCTCCTCATATAGCGGAAGAGTTGTGGGCACAGCTCTCTATGAAGGGAAGTGTATGCGACGCACAGTGGCCTACATGGAATGAAGACTATTTGGTGGAGAACGAAGTGAAGTTAGGTATTTCCTTTAATGGTAAGACCCGCTTTGACATGCTCTTTGCCGCTGACGCTGACAACGATACGGTTACACAACAGGTGCTGGCCGATGAACGCACCAAGAAATACCTGGAAGGTAAACAGGTAATGAAGGTGATTGTCGTTAAAGGGCGCATCGTTAACATCGTAGCAAAATAAACCTCTATAGCACAAGGGCAGACGGATGAAGAAAAACTATTCTTTTCCTGTCTGCCCCTGTTTTTCTTACTCTCACAATACGCTACTACCTCCTAAACAAACCTATATATGAAAAAACAGGAAATACTCTATGAGGTAAAAGACTATGTGAACATCACATTGGGCTTGCTGCTTTACACCTTTGGATTCACCTTCTTCCTTCTGCCCTACCAGATTGTTACAGGAGGCATTTCAGGTATTGGAGCCATTGTGTTTTATACCTCAGGCTTTCCCGTACAATATACCTTCTTTATCATCAATGCCATACTCATTATCTTGGCTTTGAAGATATTAGGATGGAAATTCCTGACGAAGACGATCTATGCCACCTTCATGCTTACGATATTCTTAGAGCTGTTTCAAGATATCGTCATACAGCCCGATGGCACATTCTATAAGCTATTGGGAGAAAACAACGACTTTATGTCGTTGCTCATCGGCTGTATGATGACAGGCACGGCCCTGGCCATCGTCTTTCTCAATAATGGCAGCACAGGTGGTACGGATATTGTGGCCGCTGTTCTCAACAAATTCCACAATATATCATTGGGCAAGGCACTCATCTTGATAGACGTCTGTATCATCAGCAGCTGTCTTTTCCTCGATTCATTTGGCACCATCGACCTTCGTTGTCGCAAGGTAGTGTTCGGTTTGTGTACTATGGTCATAGAGTGCCTGATGCTCGATTATGTGATGTATTGGCAACGCCAGTCGGTACAGTTCCTTATCTTCTCCAAAAAATATCAGGAGATAGCCTATGAGATTACCCGCGTTACCGACCACACTCTTACTATTCTCGATGGCCACGGTTACTACACCGGCAAACCTACCAAAGTAATCTGTCTGTTGGCCAAGAAACGGGAAAGTCTGCTCATCTTCCGCATTGTGAAAACCATCGACCCGAATGCCTTCGTAAGTCAAAGTTCCGTCATCGGTGTATATGGCGAGGGATTCGACCCCATCAAAGTAAACATTAAAAAAGAAAATAAAAAATGAAAGTAGTATTTGCCACCAACAACACCCATAAACTGCAGGAAATCAGAGAAATTCTGGGAACAGCCTACGAGGTAGTGTCGCTTCGCGAGATAGGATGCGAAGAGGATATAGCCGAAACAGGCACTACCTTAGAGGAAAATGCACTCATCAAAGCCCGCTACATTGCCAACAAGTATCATATAGACTGCTTTGCCGATGATACAGGATTAGAGGTGGAGGCTCTGGGAGGAGAACCAGGTGTATACTCTGCCCGCTATGCGGAAGGTACCGACCATAACAGTGAGGCCAACATGCAGAAGTTGTTGGCTAAACTCGAGGGTATTGCCAACCGCAAAGCACAATTCAGAACAGTTATTGCCTTGATTATGCAAGGCCATACACACCTGTTCGAGGGTGTTGTAAAAGGCCATATCGACACAGAGAAGCATGGAACAGGTGGCTTTGGCTACGACCCTATCTTCATCCCGGAAGGCTACAATGATAGTTTTGCTGCTTTAGGCGAAGACATCAAGAACACCATATCTCATCGTGCAAGGGCCGTAACTAAGCTGGCAGATTTCTTGCATCAACATGCCGCCAATCAATAGAATATACACCTTTATTATTCTATAACTATACACCTTATTATTATATAATGGTATGAAACAATGGTTCCTTCTCACATTCGCTATTTTCCTTTCCTTGACCGTAGCTGCACAGCACTACGGTTCTTGGAAGGCTTTCATGTCGTATCATGACATACAGGAAATAGCAGAAGGGCAGGGCACCATCTATGTGTTGGCTTCCAATAATCTCTATAGTTATCATAAAGTCGACAACAGCATTACTACCTACGACAAGACGAAGAATCTCAGCGATGGTAGCATAGCCCATATTGCCTGGTGTGAGGCTGCCGGCAAACTACTTATTGTGTATGCCAACCAGAATATCGATATTCTAAAGAAAGACGGAAGTGTTGTCAATCTCTCCGACTATTACAACAAATCGATGGCAGCCGACAAAACGGTTTACGCTATTCACATCCAAGACAAGGAAGCCTTTCTCAGCACGGGTTTTGGTATTATTGATGTGGATGTTGACAATGCTGTTGTTCGTAACACCTACCAGTTAGGATTTAAGGTTGATTATTGCTACACCGAAGATAATTATATCTATGCGGCATCTTCTACACACGGGCTTTATCAAGGCAACTTCCAGTCGAATTTACAAGATAAGACAAACTGGAAAAGGGTAGGGGAGTATCAAAAGCGTCAACAAGCTATGGATGATGCACTACTTGCTACTGTACAAGCACTCAATCCCGGTGGACCAACCTACAATAATTTTGGATTTATACGCTTCCATAACGGCAAACTCTATACGGTAGGAGGTGGCTACACCATGTTGAAAGAACAATATCTGCCGGCTTGTGTACAGGTGTTGCAGCCAACTGAAGAAACATGGACCATCTATCCTGATAACCTGAAGGAAGAAACCGGACATACGGTAGTTGATTTCAATACGGTTTGTGTCGATCCTAAGAATGAAAACCATGTCTTCGCTGGGGGTAGGACCGGACTCATTGAGTTTATGGATGCGCAATATCATGTTGACCATACCTACGAAAACTCACCCCTTCGAGGTGCCGCTCTGGTGAGTCCTACCAATAAGAATTATACCTTGGTACATGGCTCTGTTTTCGATGATGAAGGTGCTCTATGGTGTTTGAACAGCTGCAGCAGTACTTCTTCTATTCTTCAATATAAACAAGGAGAATGGATTTCCCACCATAAAGAGGAACTTGTTAAAGATGGACATTCTCTGAACCATCTCACAAGTCCTTTCTTCGACAGCCGACAACTTCTTTGGTTTGTCAATAACCATTATAGTTATCCTTCTGTGCACTGCTACCAACCTTCGACAGGTGCCATCAACACCTATTATACGTTTGTTAATCAAGACGGCAATAAGGTGAATGTAGGGTCTGTAAGGTGTGCCATGGAAGATAAGGAAGGCAATATATGGATTGGAACCGATGTAGGACCTCTTGTTTTGGAACCTGCAGAATTTAACAGCGCACAACCTGTCTTCCAACAAATTAAGATTCCGCGCAACGACGGTACCAACTATGCTGATTATCTCTTGGCCGATATAGATATTACCTGTATGGCTGTTGACGGTGCAGGAAGAAAATGGATTGGTACCGATGGCAAAGGACTATATCTGATTAGCAGTGACAACATGCAACAAGTGCAGCATTTTGAAGCTACAAACAGTAAACTCCTTTCCAATCACATCCTCTCCTTGGCCATCGATGATGCTACCGGCACACTCTATATAGGTACCGACCAAGGCTTATGCGCTTATAGCAGCGATGCCATTACACCTGCCGAAACAATGACTGACGACACCGTGTATGCCTATCCTAATCCTGTCAATCCCAATTATACAGGTCCTATTACCATCACAGGACTCACCTTGAATGCTGACATCAAAATAACCACCATTAACGGTACGGTGGTTGCTGAAGGCAGAAGTCAGGGTGGCATCTTCCTTTGGAACGGACAAGACAAAAAAGGTCGACGAGTGGCCAGTGGTATCTATATGGTACACACTGCCACAGCCGATGGCAGCAAAGGAGTAGTATGCAAAATAGCCATTGTCAACTGACCGTGAGAGGTTAAATTCATGGCAAACTCATCTTATAGAAGTATCCTTCTTATAAGGAAACAATATACTATAAATACTGCATCAGCACATCCCACACACAAATCAAATGGCAAATAGAGCCTACCAATACAAAGAAATGGAAAACGGTGTGCATGAAACGACGTTTGTTAATGCTATAGAACAAGGCACCTGTGATATAAGCTACTCCTTCGGCTATCAACCAAATGATGGCTTGAGTACTGACAGCCTTCATCAATGGACCAAAAGCCACCAGTACCGACAAACCCATGCCCACGAAACAGATAGTTTCGAGATTACTATGGTCTTTGAGTTTGCGCAATGACATGACAGTACCACAAAGGGTACACAACCACACAAAAACAAATAATCCCCATCCCCAAGCTCCCTGCTCACGCAACGCTACCAATGTAATAGGACTATAAGAGCCGGCAATATGCCAATAGATGGCAGCATGATCCCATTTACGCAACCGCTCCTTCCATACAGAACGGGCACTAAAGGCATGGTAAACCGTTGAGGCAATATAAGAACAAAGCATGCCAAAGATGTAGAGGATTACACCGGCTGTGGCCCAGGCATTGTCATGACTGATGCACCACCAAAGAAAGAGAATACCGAAGGCTACTCCCAACAGAATACCTCCGGCATGACTCCATGAATTCCACAATTCTTCCTTGTGATTATAAAATATCTTCATTTATTCTTTTTTGCTACAATGGAGAAATCCAATTGCCGTTTCTCTATATTGGCTGAAGCCACACGAATATGGATGGCATCACCTAATTGATAACGATGTCGGCGCCTCCTTCCTACCAAACAGAAATTACGCTCATCAAAATCATAATAATCATCGTCGAGATCACGCATTGGTATCATACCCTCACAATGGTTTTCGTCAATCTCTGCATAAATGCCATAAGATGTGATACCGCTGATATGGGCATCATATTCCTCGCCCAAATGGTCGCCCATAAACTCTACCATTTTATATTTTATAGAGTCGCGTTCAGCATTCTGTGCTACCTGTTCCATATCGGAACTATGCTCACACAGTTCTTCATAATGCTTCTCGTTGGCCGAACGCCCTCCAGCCTGGTATTTGGTAAGCAGGCGATGCACCATAGTGTCAGGATAGCGACGGATAGGACTGGTGAAATGTGTGTAATAGTCGAAGGCAAGACCAAAATGCCCAATGTTATGCACCGTGTATTTGGCTTTCATCATTGCCCGTAAGGCAACACGCTGGATGAGTTTCTGTTCCGGACGTCCTTCTGTATCATCCATCAGCTTATTCAAACTCTTGGCCATGGCACTCCGTGTGCCATCTGTCTTCACCTTATAACCAAACTTTACGATAAACTCGCGTAAGGTTTCCATCTTCTGAGGGTCAGGATTATCGTGTACACGATAGGGCAATACTTTCGCCTTCTTACCCTTGCCTACACGACCCACATGTTCTGCCACCGTGCGGTTGGCCAACAGCATAAATTCCTCTATCAGCTTATTGGCATCCTTTGAACGTTTGAAATAGCAGCGGAGCGGTTTGCCTTTTTCATCTATCTCAAAACGCAGTTCCTCAGAGTCGAACTTCACAGCCCCATTCTTGAACCTCTTCTCACGCAGACACTTTGCCAAACGGTCGAGTGTGATGATTTGCCAGGCATTCTCTCCTTGATAACCTTGAGGTCCGGGAGCAGGAGCAGGCATACCTGTACCATCCACCACACCATTCGCTTCCAACAGTTCTTGTGCCTCTTCGTAAGCATATCGGCGGTTGGAACGAATAATGGTATGCACAATGCGATACTGCTGTATTTCCGCTTGCTCATTGAGTGTAAAGATAACACTGTAACACAGTTTGTCTTCATCAGGACGCAAAGAACAAATAAAGTTACAAAGACGTTCCGGCAACATGGGAATGGTGCGGTCTACAAGATATACTGATGTGGCACGACGTTGCGCTTCCTTATCGATAATACTCCCTTCCTTTACATAATGAGATACATCAGCAATATGTACACCTACTTCATAAAGACCATTATCGAGTTGTTTGATAGATAGTGCATCATCAAAATCCTTGGCATCTTTAGGATCAATCGTGCAGGTCCATGTTTCACGCATATCCTCACGTTCCGCAACATCCTGTGCCGTTATTTCTCCAGATATTTTGTTGGCAGCTGCCTCAACATTCTTCGGATATTTATAAGGCAGGCCATATTCAGCAAGAATGCTATTCATCTCAACATCGTTCTCACCAGCAGGACCAATGATGTCTATCACCTCACCGATAGGATTGCGATGCTCTTCATCCGGCCAACTGGTTATACGAACCAATACACGATCGTCGCTCTTGGCTTTTTTCAGTTTGTCTTTAGGAATGATGATATCATTAGGAAAAAGATTGTTATTGGTAACCAAAAAGGCAATATTCCTATCTACACGCAACCTGCCCACAAAAGAATCTTTGTTACGCTGGAGTATAGCAATGACCTGCGCTTCCTTGATATGATTACGACGACGTGCCATTACCGATACACGCACCTTATCACCATCAAACGCACCCATTGAATTACGTTCTGATACAAAAATAGGTTTGTCGCCTCCATCAGGAATGAAAGAGTTCTTACCATTGCTTTTCCTGCGGAACATTCCTTCCTGCACCTGTCCGCCCATATTGAGTTTATAGGAATTGATGGAAACACGCGTGAGAAAATCATCCCATGCCATCTCTTCCATCGTATCTACCGCCAACATCTTAGCAGGATGGGTATCCAAACGAAGAGTCTTGAATATTTCCTTGAAACTCAGTGTCTCATCGGGTCGTGACTGAAACAGAGAAGCTAACTTTTCTGCTATCTGTCGTTTCGTGTAGCGTTTTCCACCTTTCTTTTGTTTTCCCATAACAATAGCTATTTAATTGATTGCTTTTCTTGTTGATAGTGTAAAGATACGGATAATTTATGGGGAAGCAGGGATTATTCCATTTTTTAACATTACTATTTTGTGGATAACTATGTGGATAACCTGTGGAAAAGCGGTGTATAAGACTTGTATAACCTATCATGCTATCAACAGCCTTTGAGCAAAGCCGTAAAAAGCGGGGATATCCACAGGGAAATTACACGATTATCCATAAGATTTCCACCATTTTTCTACCGAAAAAGATATAAACTTATTAACTTTGCACACTATAAGCATAATTGTGGATAAACCACTTTTAATATTGTAAATCAATAAAATAGAATATGGATAAAATGTGGATAAAGTGTAATAGGGTGGGGATAACGAAATAACCAAATTTTTCTACCATAAGTTATGCACTTTTCCACACCACATCATAAACATCATTTCTATTTTAAAAATAAAGAAAAGGAATATAATAATATTGATGTCATGTTGAAAGAAGAATGGATTGAGAAAGGATTCATAGATGAACCGGTGAGTGATTCTATTGATTTGAAGCGTGAGATACGCAGACTTTGTAGTGAGAAGGATGCCATTATCTTGGCACATTACTATACGGTAGGGGATATTCAGGAAGTGGCCGACTTTGTAGGCGACTCGCTGGCTTTGGCCCGTAAGGCAGCTGAAACAGATGCCAAGATGATGGTGATGTGTGGTGTGCATTTCATGGCTGAAACCTGCAAATTGCTGTCACCTGATAAAAAGGTGTTGTGTCCTGACTTGAATGCAGGCTGTTCTTTGGCAGACAGTTGTAAGGCGGAAGACTTGCGTAAGTTCAAGGAGGAGCATCCGGGCTATCAGGTGGTGTCGTATGTGAATACTACCGCTGCGGTCAAGGCATTGACCGATTGTGTGGTAACAAGTGGAAATGCCAAGAAGGTGATTGACGCTTTTCCCAAGGATGCCAAAATCATCTTTGGTCCTGATTATAATTTGGGTAATTATATCAATAGTGTTACCGGTAGGGAGATGTTGTTATGGAATGGTGGCTGTCATGTGCACGAGAAATTCTCTGTAGAGGCTATCCTTCGTTTGAAGCAAGCGCATCCGGAAGCTAAGGTCATGGCACATTTGGAGTGTAAGGCACCTGTATTGGCTGTAGCCGATGTAAAGGGCAGTACGGCAACTATGCTTACCTATGCGCAAACACACGAAGAGACAAAGGAATATATAGTAGCTACGGAAGCTGGTATTCTGCACGAGATGCAGCGCACTTGTCCTGATAAGATTTTCTATCCGGTTCCTCCAGAAGTATCAGAGGGTGGTGTTGGCTGTAGTTGCAATGAGTGTGAGTATATGAAGATGAATACCCTGCGCAAGATATACAACACCTTACGTTATGAGTGGCCTGCAGTGGAGGTGGATGCCGCCATAGCTGCTGATGCCGTAAAGCCTATAGAACGCATGCTGCGACTGAGCTAATGCTTACGCTTGATACATATTGTAGGAAAGCCTACCTATCAACATTTTCTTCTTGATAGGTAGGCTTTTCTTTACAACGGCAATTATGCATACTACACTTGTGCTACCGTTGGAAGTGGCATGATACCTCAACAACGATAGAATTGTGTGAAGGCTTTTACACAATAGATGTGGTCGGCAACACTTCCTGTTTCGCGACAACTGTGCATAGCCAAGATGGCGTTACCCATATCCACACCTCTTAGAGGTACCGATGAAGCAAGAATATTCCCTAAGGTACTGCCACCAGCCACATCACTATGGTTCACGAATCGCTGACAGGGTACATCAGCCTTACGACATACTTCTGCAAAGATAGCCGATGATACGGCATCGCTGGCGTATTTCTGTGCGGCATTGATCTTAATGACAGGACCTCCTCCCAAAACAGGATGGTTGGTAGGATCATATTTCTCACTGTAGTTAGGATGCCAGGCATGTGCATTGTCGGCAGATACCATAAAAGCTCGTTCTACAGCTTGCCAATAAGCTTCCTGTGTACCACTCTGGGCAAAGGCAATACGTTGCAGC
Organism: uncultured Bacteroidales bacterium; assembly: GCA_945837185.1. Classification (GTDB taxonomy): domain Bacteria; phylum Bacteroidota; class Bacteroidia; order Bacteroidales; family Bacteroidaceae; genus Prevotella. Next base: position 13,404 of record CAMAMZ010000038.1, read on the forward strand.
ATGGCAGCGAAGAAAGGACTTCCCGCACCTTGTTTTGTCTGCGATCCTGTTTCCTCATTGTCGAAAATAGCCAACACCTGTGTGGCGTCAGTAAGAGGAGCGGCAAGCAGCGCCTCTAAGCCGGCATAACACATAGAAAGGTCATCAAGTCGACCAGAGGAAATAAACTCATTGTGTACGCCAAAGGTGCATGCCGGGGTAGCATCAGCCAGATAGAGGTCGAAGTCAAGAATATCCTCTTTGGCTATTTGCAGTTCCTCTGTTATCACATTGATCAGCATATTTCCCTTTTCCAGCTCATCATTGATAATGCCCAATATAGGCAGCATATCTTTCTGCTTACTCAGTTTCACACCATCATTTACCTGTCGGTTGAAATGAATGGCCAGGTTACTGATTTGCAGCAAGGGGCGTTTCACATGCAGCAACAATGTTTTGGGCAACAATTCATGTTCACCTCTCACAATCACCCTTCCTGCAAGCGTCAAAGGCCTGTCAAACCATGTCGACATGATAGGACCTCCATATACCTCGGTATTCAGTTTTACCAATCCCCCTTCACAACACATTTCCGCATTAGGTTTAATACGGAATGTAGGAGAGTCGCAGTGTGCGCAGATAAGTCTGAAACCTGTTTCAGCCATGGGTTTATTACCTATTTTAAAGGCATAGATAGAAGAGTCGTTCTTTGTTACATACAGTTTGTCTCCTGCCTTCACACAGCCTAATGGCATTTCGGCACTAACACGACGGAATCCATGTTCCTCCAATTCCTTTGCAATGTTGTTTACCGCTAAGAAATTCACAGGCGAGGCATCTAAAAATTGCAATAATCTTTTCATATCTTGTTATACATTTTTTCTGATGAATATATCTTATTCTCCCACATTTTTTCAGACGAATAATCGCCTCAAAATTACATTTTTTCTAAGGAATAACCAATATACTTCCACACTTTTTCAGACGAACAACTGCTAAAGATTATTAATCACCGAATTATTCTAATCACTGCTCATACTATGATGCAGCTTATTCAATGATGTCATGAAGCGGTAATGGGGATGACAAAGAAATATGAAAAGAGGGTGTAGCTTTTAAGATATGGCTACACCCTCTTTTATTACTATCGTAAGTGGTACATAGCACGAACTATTCAGTGCTACGTCCGATGATTCGAATCGGAGTGGATGTAAGGGTATCGTTTTCCGTAGTGTTCATACGTGTGTTATAACCCCAATCGCTATACCATCCCCAACGGAAATCGTCCCAGTTTGTAGTGGGATAGGATGTTTTGCGCAGGCGGAAATGGAGTTCTTCATCTCTGTCGTTATAGATGACACCAGAGAAATAGTTACCGCTTAGGCTATAGTCGTAAATGTCTAACGTTCCACCATCTTCCACAAAATGGATGCGAATGATGCTGTTGCTCACTGTCCAGCGGATATGGTTGGCATGATAGTCCCAGGGGGCATTGCTGTAGTAGTCTATCCAATAGCCTGTGCCCGAAGCATAACGGCAAGGGTCTTTATCGAAGGCCAACTCAGAATAGGAGGCATCGTAATAGCGTCCGTTCCAATAGCTCGACACATACATCTCGCCTTCCCACTCACCCCAAAGGGTATCGGCAATCATTTCATCCTCATCACAACTGGTAAAGGAAAGGGGCAGCAATGCCATCACCATCATACTGATATAAGAACTGAACTTTTTCATAACGCTGCAAATTAATATTATTGTTTGATGCAAAGGTACACCCTTTCCTGCAATGTGCCACAGGAAAATATATATCATGGCATAGGGAAATCCCTAATCCTTCATAGCTCATTCCCTCATCTACCCTATAATCTGAAAAGTCACCCCAAAAAAGTTAGTACTACTTACTTTTCAGAGAGGATATACTTCTC
>CAMAMZ010000039.1 GCA_945837185.1 uncultured Bacteroidales bacterium
AAAATCGTGGAGAACAACGAGTGCAGAACGAGTAATCATCGTGCGCAGCACGAAGGAAAAAGGAAACATCTAAAGATAAAGGGCAAAGTATCTCCCCCCACTCTATTTCTACGGTGCCATTAACTATTTCACCACTATTCTTCTACCACCTTTTCATCCTTGTCTTTGGGCAACACCAAATTCAGTATAACGGCTATAAGGAACACCAAAGCCACAGGATTTTGCGCAAAGACCGTGCGGACAATAGTGGGGAAGATGTCGAAAATAGATGGAACAGCGGTGAAACCCAAACCTATGCTTAACGACAAACTTACAATCACCATATTGCGTTGGGAGAAGCCGCAACGGGCCATCATATCGAAGCCGGCAAAGACTATGCTGCCAAACATCATGATGGAACAGCCGCCAAGCACGCACGGGGGAATGGTGGCAAGCACAGCACCTATGGCTGGAACAAAACCGCTCAGAACGAGAATAACAGCTCCTGAGGCAATGGCAAAACGGTTTACGACCTTCGTGAGGGTTGCCAAACCAACATTCTGCGAGAAAGAGGTGATGGGCGTGCAACCAAACATACCTGCTATTGTGCTGACAAAGCCATCGCAAGCCACAGAGGCTCCCATCTCCTTTCGTTGCACATTGCGCCCTAAGGCACCGGAACAGATGGCAGAGGTGTCGCCTATCGTTTCGGTGGCGGAAACAAAATAGACGCATACGATGGCCAAGATGGCATCGAGATGGAACTCGGGCACAAAAGGCATGAAATGGGGAAGGGAGACGAGCGATACGTCCCGCAGTGCTTCAAAGCTCACCATTCCCATGAACAATGACACGACATAGCCCCCAATCAGACCGATGAGAATAGAAAGGGAACGGACAATGCCTTTGCCGAAAACAAAGGTAACCAGACAGATGAGCAAGGTGATGGAACCTACTATCCAGTTTGCACGACTCCCGAAGTCGGCAGCACCTTGGCCGCCACCAAAGCTATTGGAACCAATAGGTAGCAGCGAGATACCGATGGCTGCCACTACCGTTGCCGCCACCACCTTAGGAATGAGTTTTGTCCACAGTTTGGGGAAGAGTCCTAAGCAACCTTCTATCACACCACCTACAATCACCGCTCCCATCAATGTGCCCATGCCTTGTGTGGAGGCAATGATGATGGCCAAGGAAAGGAAGGTGAAGGATATGCCCATGACAATGGGAAGACGGGAGCCTATGCGCCATATCGGGTAGAGCTGGATCAGGGTGCCTATGCCGGCTATCACCATACAGTTCTGTATGAGGGTGGCACTCAGTGCTTGATCTAATGCAACGGCATTGGAGAGAATGATGATGGGAGTGATATTGGCCACAAACATGGCCAAAATATGTTGCAGACCTAAAGGCAAGGCCTGTGCCACAGGAATGCGGCCATCGAGTTCGTAGATACTGCTCATGGGATGCTGGGTTGTGGGATGTTATTGTGCCTGACGCCTAACCGGTTGTGGAGGCTGTTCCTTGAAACGGATGGATTGGGTTTGATAGTCCATGGTGTCGAGAATGGCAATAGACTCCAGATGGTAGCCGGCCTCTCGCAAAAGACTGCCCCCTCGCTGCTGCCCCTTTTCGATGGCTATGCCGATGCCTACCACCTCTCCACCTGCCTGATGCACAATGTCGATGAGCGCCATAGCTGCTTGGCCATCGGCAAGGAAATCGTCGACGATAAGTACCTTGTCGGCAGCGGTGAGGTAAGGACGTGACACAAAGACATTGTTCGACACCTTATGCGTAAAGGAGTAGGCTTGGGCCACATATTTGTCGTCGGTACTGTTGGCTGTCTGGCTTTTCTTTGCAAAGACAACAGGCACATCATAGAGATGGCCCAACATGGAAGCGATGGCAATGCCGCTCGCCTCGATGGTGAGAATCTTGTTTACCTCTTTGCCACGGAACCTGCGTTTCAGCTCGTAGGCTATCTGACGCAAAATGTCTACATCGATCTGGTGGTTAAGGAAATTGTCGACTTTCAGAATATTGCCTTCTTTGATGATGCCGTCTTCAATGATTTTTTGTTCAAGAAAGTTCATATATGATTGATTGTTTTTAGTTTTCAAGAGCATGACCTATGCTTCACGCACAATATGCAACAGCCTATCAGCTTAGGCATTGCCTTACGTATGCCAACAGGCCAAATAGTCTCATACATGCAAAAGTACTAAAAAAGCGTGATATTAGAGGGTGATAATACAAAAAAATGCAAATTCACTCCTTATTCTCTAAAGAATCTTGTGCGTTTCGAGAGGCTGCATAGCGGATGTTGCGAGGATGGTGGTGGAGGATTTCCTCGCGAAGAGCCGTTGTATCGACATGGGTGTAGATTTCGGTAGTGCCAATATCCTCGTGCCCCAACATGGCCTGAATGGCACGCAAATCGGCACCCCCTTGGAGCAAGGCTGTGGCAAAGCTATGGCGCAGGGTGTGGGGCGAGATGGTTTTGGTGATGCCTGCCTCTGCTGCCAACCGTTTTACAATGATGAGAATCATGGTGCGGGTGAGTTTGGCACCACGACGGTTGAGGAAGACATAATCTTCGTGTCCGGGCTTGATGGGGAGACAACGACGGTCGTTGTCCCAGAACTGCATCTCTTGCAAGGCTCGATCAGAGATGGGCACCAAACGCTCTTTGCTTCCTTTGCCCAAAATGCGCACAAAACGCTCCTCACGATAAACATCCGACCACTTAAGGTTCACCAACTCAGAGACACGCAATCCGCAAGAGAAGAGTACTTCAATAATGGCTTTGTTGCGTTGCCCCTCAGGTTTGGAGAGGTCGACAGCAGCTTCCAGACGGTCAACCTCTGCCGTGGAGAGCACCTCGGGCAGACGTTCACCCAAATGGGGTGACTCCAACAGTTCTGAAGGATCGTCGGTGAGATAGCCATCGATGACTAAAAAGCGGTAGAACGTGCGAATGCCACTGAGGATGCGGGCTTGCGAAGAGGGTCCAATGCCCAAATCATGGAGGGTGGAGGCAAAATGATGCAGATGGGCAAGTGACGCCTCAAGCGGATTTTGCCCTTCTGCCTGAAAAAAGCGCAGGAGATGGCGCAAATCGTTGATATAGGAGGTTACCGTATTGGGCGAATAATTCTTTTCCAGCTTGAGATAACGCTGGTAGGCCTTGACCACGGTGGCGAGTTGAGAAGACTCTTGTTTGGCGTTCATTGCGGTATGGGTATGAAAGGACTGCAGTGGGACAAAAAATGAGGAATAAATTTTGTATTCTGCCCAAATTACACTAATTTTGCGAACAAAGTTACAGAAAAAAAATGAAAATCCAAATCATCAACGGTCCCAATTTGAATTTGCTTGGGGTGAGAGAACCGGGCATCTATGGCGCTACTTCGTTCGAAACGTTTCTGCCACAACTGCAGGCACAATATCCGGAGGTAGAGCTGGCTTACTTCCAAAGCAATTGCGAGGGGAAACTGATTGACAAACTTCAGGAGGTGGGGTTTGACTGTGCAGGCATCATTCTGAATGCCGGTGCCTATACGCATACCAGCATTGCGTTGCACGACTGTATCAGGAGCATCAAGGCTCCTGTGGTGGAGGTGCACATCAGTAATGTGCACACACGCGAGGAGTTTCGCCACCACTCCATGATTTCGGCTGCTTGCAAGGGGGTGATATGCGGCTTTGGTCTGGACTCCTACCGACTGGCATTGGAAGCATTACTACGGCAATGAACATTGACGAATACATCTTGCAACACAGCGATGCAGAAGGCGACTATCTGTACAGGCTGTGGAGAGCCACCAACGTGCACACCATTCACGGCAGAATGGCTTCGGGACAGCTGCAAGGACGGCTGCTGAAGATGTTAGTGCGCATGATTAGGCCCCAGAATATTCTGGAGGTGGGCACTTTCAGCGGCTATAGCGCACTCTGTATGGCGGAAGGACTGGAAGCGGGCGGCAAGGTGTGGACATTTGAGATTAACGACGAAATGGAGGAGTTTACACGACCTTGGATAGACCATTCGCCTTATGCCGATAAGATTGTGTTTCGCATAGGCAATGCGAATATAGAGGCTCCGAAACTGGGAATTTCGTTCGACATGGTTTTTATAGACGGGGATAAACGCACGTATAAGGAGACGTATGAAACGCTCCTTCCGCTCGTGAACGAGGGGGGCTTTATCGTGGCCGACAACACACTGTGGGACGGGCATGTAGTGGACCCTCAATATGCGCACGACGCACAAACCCAGGGCATTGATGAATTTAATGCTTATGTGGCTGCCGACACGAGGGTAGAGAAGGTGATACTACCCATACGCGACGGTTTGACACTTATTCGTAAGAAGCCGACTGCTTGAGAACAGCCACATTCCTGACAGTGTACCACACGGCAACAGCACCCACGGCAATCACCGTTAGAAGTACGAAAAACACATCAATATAATGTACGCTGATGGGATAGGCATCAACAATGAACGAGGCATCGCTGTCGCCTAAACGCACCCAGCCATATTGCTGCTGGAGCCAGCACAACAACAATCCTAAAAGAATGCCTATAAGGGCACCTGCCACTGCTATCATCCACCCTTCCCACAAGAAGATGCGACGCAACAAAAGGGGCGAAGCGCCTAAACAGCGGAGGGTGTGCACATCGTTGCGCTTGTCGATGATGAGCATGGAGAGCGAGCCCACAATATTGAAGCAGGCTACAACAAGGATAAAGGTAAGAAAGAGATAGGCAAAGAACTTCTCTATCTGCATAATCTTAAACGTGTCGTCCTGCTGCTCAAAGCGGTCACGCACCCTATACTTATCACCCACAATGGCTACTATCTGCTGCTTGACACGTTCTGCATCGGCACCCGACTTGAGACGCAATGCCAGTGAGGTGAGCATGCCTTGCTGCCCGAAAAGGTTTCGGGCCCAGGCTATAGGCACAAGGATGTACTTGCTGTCGTATTTGGCCTGCTTCACATAGAATACGACTCCGGGAGCATCGAGCGAGTCGACCACAAAACCTTGTGTAGGGTCGGTGGGGTCTATCTGTCCTTCCTTAATGGGGGCATAGACATGCAAAGGGTCGCGCCATTGGGTGCCTGTGCCCAACTGTTGGGCCAGTTGAATACCTAAAATGCCATAATTGAGGTTGGCTGCATGCAAACAAAACTCACCATCGCCATACAGAATATCCTGTATGCCGGTGAGCTCCTTGAAGTTGTCATCTACACCCTTTATCATCACCATCACCTGCTTGTCGCGGAACACAGCCAGCGCATTGTCTTCCACACATTCCGTGGCCACAGCAACATCAGGGAGAGAACGCACTTGGGCAAGCAAAGGGTCGTCGGCAGGAACCGACTTTCCCAGCACAGGACGCAACTCCAACTGTGGGTCGAAACGGGTGAAGAGATTGGCCACAAGGTCGTGGAAACCATTGAAGGCACTGAGCACAATGACAAGGGCCATGGTGGCCACTGCCACTCCTATCACCGACACCATACTGATGATGTTGATGGCATGGGTACTCTTCTTAGAGAAGAGGTAGCGACGGGCGATGAAAAAGGGGAAAAGCACGGATTATTCTTTCAGCAATTGGTCGATACGATCTAAATAGTCGAGCGAATCGTCGATGAAGAAGCGAAGCTCGGGAATGACACGCAACTGGTTGCGAACTCTTGTACCCAGTTCGTAACGGACAGTCTTTTCATTGGCACAGATATTTTCAACTATCTGCTCTGCTCGTTCTGAGGGGAAGACGCTGAGATAGGCCGTGCATACGCTCAAATCGGGACTGATACGCACGCGGGTGACGCTTACCAACACGCCATGCATCTTGCGTGTCTGCTCCTGGAAGATGGAAGAGAGTTCCTTCTGTAGGAGTCTTGCTATACGGTTTTGTCTGGTTTCTTGCATGTTACATTAGTTTTCTAATTACGCAATAGCGAATACTTTGCTCTATTGCTTATACCTTATTCTATATTAATTGATGGCCTTCACCATAGCTTATACCTTATTATATAATAACTATTGATGACCTTCACCATAGCTTATACCTTATTATATAATAACTATTGATGGCTTTCACCATAGCTTATACCTTATTCTATATCTATATGCCGAACGTCAACATCCTCATGAAGAAACATGCGTGCGCCCTCACGAAACTTATCCGGATTTTCGGTGGTGAAATAGGTGCAGGTTCCTCCACGCGTACACAGATCGTTGATGGCTGTATGGCGTGACAGATAGTTGGCCAAGCTTTGGGCCACATATTCACCTTGGGCAACGATGCGCACATTGGGCTGCACATACTTGAGAATCTTGGGAAGCAGAATGGGATAATGGGTGCATCCCAATAGGATGGTATCAATATCGGGGTCGCAAAGCATCAACTCATCCAAACGTTTCTTAACGAAATAGTCGGCTCCGGGACTGTCGGCCTCATTATATTCCACTAAAGGCACCCAAAAAGGACAGGCCACACCTGATACACGCACATGGGGCCAAAACTTATGGATTTCCATATCGTAGCTATGGCTCTTTACCGTTCCTTCGGTAGCCAACAAACCCACATGACCATTGCGGGTGAGGGTGCCTACAATTTCAGCTGTAGGACGAATCACGCCCAACACCCTACGCTCTGCATCCCACTGCGGAAGGTCATGCTGCTGTATGGAGCGAAGGGCTTTGGCCGAGGCGGTATTGCAACCTAAGATAACGAGATGGCAGCCTTCCTTGAACAACCTCAGCACAGCCTGACGGGTAAATTCATACACCACATCAAAGGAACGATGACCATAGGGGGCTCGGGCATTATCGCCCAGAAACATATAGTCGTACTGAGGCAGCAACTGACGGATGCTGTGCAGGATGGTGAGTCCTCCATAGCCCGAATCGAAGATGCCAATGGGACCCGGTTGTGGTGGTAATAGCTCTTTCATTGTAAGCTCTCCTTTACCAACGCATTGATATCCTCGCCCATGGCAGGGTTGACATAGGGGAGATTGTCGTTGTCGGTATTGAGGATAAAGAGATAGCCTCGGGCATCGCCAATACCACGCAACACCTCTGCCAACTTGGCCCGCAAGGGAGCGTAGGTTTCTTGCTCGGCTTCTTTCAGCAGGCGTTTGGCCTCATCCTTGAAGGCTAAATTCTTTTCTATCAGTTCCTTCAACTCTGCCTGACGTTTGCGCAGGATGGAAGGAGCAAAGTCGCGTTGCCCTTCGAGAAACTGCTCATACTTCTTGTTGAACTCATCCTCCACCCTACGCATCTCAGCATCATACTTCAACTTCAAATCGTCGAGTTTGCGCTTGGCTATGGCATAGGAAGGCATGGACGTGAAAGCAGCCTGATAACTAAAATAGCCATACTTGACCGTTGTTTGGGCCTGCACCACAAAGGGGCACAAACAGAGGAGCCACAGGAACAATAGTTTCTTCATTTCCATAACCTTTTGAAATACTAGGGAGAAAAAAGGCAGGCATTACGCCTGCCCTCATTATATCAAATATAAAAAGATTGGTTGTTGTTTTACTTGGCGGCATTCAACTTGGCCTGCACCTCAGCAGTAACGTCTTTCACCGTTTCGCCTGTATAGACAGCTGCACCCTCCTCGAAGATGTAGGTGTAGCCACCTGCCTTACCCACAGCATTGATAGCGTTACGAACCTTCATGATAATAGGATTCTGCAACTCAGCCGACTTCTTTTCAATTTCCTGCTGGGCATCCTGATATGCCTGCTGAATCTTCTGATACAAGGCCTGAAGCTCCGACTCTGTCTCCTTCTGCTTTGTTGGATTCATCGTGCTCTTGTTCTTCTCATACTCCTGACTCTTGCGGGTCAGTTCGTCCTGCATACCCTTCATTTCATTCTCCTTCTGCTTCTGCAGTGCCTTCAACTCACCATCGGCCTTAGCCACATCGGGGAGTGATTGCATGATGACAGCAGTATTTACCTTGCCAAACTTCTGGGCGAACAATGTCATGGGTGCGCAAAGCATCAACATCAAAAACAGTTTTTTCATTTCGTCTCTCTATTTATTGTATTTATACTATTAAATTTATCTATTTCTATCGATTGTATCTGTTTCTATCCATTAGTTATCTCAAATTGTTCGAATAACCTAATTTCTGCAACACTTCATTGGAGATGTCAATTTTCGGTGAACCGAAGATAATGGCAGCATCACTGGAACGATCGAGCACAAGACTATAGCCTCGCAAAGCGGAAATTTCCTTCACCACGTTGTAGATTTCGTCTTGGATAGGCGCTATCAAACTCTCGCGCTTTTTGAATAATTCACCTTCCGGACCGAAATACTTCTTCTTCAGTTCAGCAGCTTCTTTCTCCTTGTTCATGATTTCCTCTTGCTTGGCCTTTTTCTGCTCTTGCGAAAGGAACACCACTTCATTCTGGTAGTTCTTATACAGGTTGGCAGCCTGAATGCTCAAGGCCTCTACCTCTGCTTGCCACTTCTTGCTCACTTGGTTGAGCTGCTCATTGGCACGCTCATAGGCGGGAATATGCTCCAAGATATACTCCATGTCGATAAGGGCAAACTTTTGCGCCTGTGCCGCTACAGCCATCAGGGCAAACATACAAACAGCAATAACCTTTTTCATATATGTATTTATTTGTCTTTACCTATATTGACGTTCGACGATGAAATTAGTATCTGTAAGACCTTGTTTTTTAACAATTTATAGGGTTAGAACTCCTGACCTAAGATGAAGTGGAAGTTGCCACCACCCTTCTGGCCATTCACATTGTCCTTGTCGAAACCATAAGCCCAGTCGATACCCATCAAGCCCACCATGGGGAGGAAGATGCGCACACCGATACCTGCTGAACGTTTCATGTCGAAGGGGTTAAACTTGGCTGTTGACGTCCATGCGTTACCTGCCTCCGTGAAGCCCAAACCATAGATGGTTGTGTTGCCCAACATGAAGGGATAGCGCAACTCTAAGGTAAAGCGGTCATAGGCATAACCGTTATAGGCAATAGAACCATTCTCGTAACCACGCAGACCAATGGTTTCCTCGGCATAGCCTGAAGAGTAACCACTCATACCATCACCACCCATGTAATAGGTTTCAAATGGCGACTGCAAATACTTGTTGTAGCTGCCGAGCAAGCCCATCTCAACACGGGTCATGAGCACAAAACACTTCTGACCATTGGTGAGTGCCGTATAGGTCTTGGCCTTGAACTTCCACTTGTGATACTCCACCCATCGGTATTTCTCCTGTTGCTCATCGGCATAGGTAGGCGACTGGTAGTTGGTGGCCAAATGCTCATAGTCTTTCTTATTCCACTTGCTCCATGGCGGAGTAAGGGTTACAGATGCCGTAAACTCTGAACCACGACGTGGGAAGAGCTGGTTGTCGGTAGAAGAACGGTTCAGCGATACACTCACATTGAGGTTGTTGGCATTACCATTCGTCATCAGGAAGTAGCGCCAGTTCTTGAGCATGTAACGGGTATAGGCCAACGACACAGAGAGTGAGAAGTAATCGTCGGGCCAACGCAAGCGCTTACCCCATCCCAGAGAAAGACCAAACATCTTGACATAGGTATCGGGGTCGTAATAGCTCTCATAGTTGTTGTAGTAGCTGCTGCCATAACCATAGAGATAGTTATAGTAGTTGTTCATATAGCCACTGTTATAGTAGTTGCTCGACACGTCGGTCTGCTTGGAATAGTATGCTCCTACACTAAACTGTATGGGTCGCTTGCCGCCAAACCAGTTGGTAGAATAGCTGGTGTTATAGCTCTGGTAGTAAGAACCGTTGGTTTGGGCACCAATCTGCAGCACCTCACCATCACCGATAGGCATGATGCCTCTACGCTTTTTGTCTTTGCCAAAGAGGTTGCGCATAGAGAAGTTGTTGAGTTTGAGGCCCACCTTTCCGATGACACCCGTCTGTCCCCATCCTAAGGAGAACTCAATCTGGTCGTTGCTCTTCTGCTCCAGGTTCCAGTTGATGTCTACCGTACCATCCTCCACATTCGGTTGCACATCAGGACTAACCTTCTCTGGGTCGAAATGTCCCATGGAAGCCAACTCACGTGCTGTACGTTGCAAAGACTCTTTCGAAAAGAGGTCACCGGGCTTGGTACGAAGTTCACGTCGGATGACATTCTCGTACAAACGGTCGTTACCATTGATACGCACACGACTGATATGTGCCTGTGGACCTTCCTGAATGCGCATTTCCAAATCGATGCTATCGCCCACGATATTCACTTCGGCAGGCTCGAGATTGTAGAACAGATAACCGTTGTTCCAATAATTGTTGCCCACGGCATCCTCATCTTCCGACAGACGTTTGTTGAGCAATTTCTGATTGTAGACATCACCTTTGTTCATGCCTAAGATGCGACTGAGCACATCGGTAGGATACACGGTGTTGCCCACCCATGAGATATTACGGAGGAAATATTTCTTTCCTTCGTCAACCTTGACATAAATATTAACGTGCTTGCCATCGTGATTCCAAACACTATCGGCAATAATCTCCGCATCGCGGAATCCCAGCTCGTTATACTTATCAATCAAGTTCTTCTTGTCGGTAGCCCAACGCTCAGGAGTATATTTCTTGGCCTTAAGGAAAGAAGACAGTTTACCGGCTTCATGCGTCTTGGCGAAAGCACCCTTCTTCAGGAAACCACCTTTAATTTTGGATGCCTTCAAGAATTCATTTCCTTCAATATAGATATGGCGCACTTTCATTTTCTGCTTCTTGTCGACGAGCACATCCAAGATGACCTGGTTCTTTCCTGCCACATCCTCACGCTGGTTAATGGTGATTTCAGCGTTCTTATAACCCTTGTCGTCAAAGTACTTCTTGGCCAGAATTTTGGCACGATCGATAGAGTTGGGCGTGAGCTGCAATCCCTTGAGCAGGCCCAGTTTCGTTTCCATATCCTCCCGTTCCGACTTCTTCAAGCCCAGATAGTTGATGGCAGACACACGAGGGCGCACTTTCAAGGCGATATGCAGATAGGCTTTGTCGCCCACCAGCGAGTCGACATACAACTTAACCTGCGAGAAAAGACCATGTTTCCAATAACGCTTCACGGCATCCGTGATTACCGCACCAGGGAGTTCCACCTGCTGACCCACAGTCAGTCCGGAGATACCCGCGAGCACATAGTCTTCATAGCCTTCCACACCCGTAACATTGATACCGCCAATCGTCACGGTGCGAGGTGTTCCGGCATATGTCACTTCAGGATACTCTATCTTATCCTGTGCCTGCACCCCCACACCACAGAGCAGTGCTACAAGTGCAAACCATACCTTATTTATATTATTCATTTTCATCTTGATTTTCTTCTTCTATCTGTGCCTCTGTCTTCCCAAAACGTCGCTGGCGTTGCTGGTAACTATGAATAGCCTTATGAAGGTCGGCTTCGTAGAAATCCGGCCAATAGGTATCACAGAAATACAATTCAGAATAAGCTATCTGCCATAGCAAATAGTTTGAAACGCGCAACTCACCTCCTGTACGTATCAGCAACTCCGGATCGGGCATGAAAGAGGTGGTGAGATATTGGCCCACCACATTCTCATTGATAGCATCGGTATCCAGCACCTCCTGTGGTGTGGCACCTTTCTGCATCATGTCGGCCGTTATCTGCTTGACAGCCTCTGTAATCTCCCAACGAGCGGAATAGCTTAAGGCTATCACAGCCGTCATCCTATCGTTGGCAGCAGTATGCTCCATCACCTCATGCAACTTATCCTGCAAAGGCTTCGGCAACCGTTGCATATCGCCAATCACGCGAAACCGCACATTGTTCTTCATGAAAATCTCATCCTCCAATGAAGTCAGGAAGAGTCCCATGAGAGCCGCCACTTCTTCGGCAGGACGGTTCCAGTTTTCGGTAGAAAAACTGTAAAGCGTTAGAAACTTCACACCCAGTCTTGTACACTCTGAGGTGATACGTCTCACAGCTTCTACACCAGCCTGATGACCATAACTGCGAGGTTTGCCGCGTTCTGCAGCCCATCGCCCATTGCCATCCATGATGATAGCAATATGTTGCGGAATCCGTTTAGAGTCTAATTCTATTGCCATTAGTCGTCATTATTGCAAGTTCGACATTTTGTCATGAAACTATAAGAGAGCGACAGCTGTAGGGCACTATAGCCATCTGCATTCTTGAACATCCCACTACTGGGTATGCCGTAAGGGTCTTCTACACCATCGAGACGGTCAGACAAGGAGAAGTGCATGCACCATTCCAGCGCTACATTCAGCCTTGTAGCCACCTTGTACTTCACGCCCACCCCAACAGGCACTTGCATCGCACACACCTTATCCGTTCCGGCAGTTATATAGGTTGCTCCCAAACCTCCGAAGAGGAAGGGAGTGAGGCGACGGGCACCCCTATAGTCACGTCCTGTGCCATAAGGCCAGAAGTTGTATTCATACACGAGGGTGGCATCAGCCATACTGTTGCTGAAAGCATAGCGCATGGCGGCAGGCGTTGTCGGCACATCAGCCTCCGTCAGTGGCGTCACACCTTGGGTAACTGTTGTTGCCGGAAACCAAGTGGCCGTGCCTTCCGTCGAACCTTTCAGTTTTCCATAAGCCAACGAGAGGCGGAATCCACTATAGGGATTCAAATTCCGTCGAAGGAGGAGTGATACAGAGGGCTGCATCTGTTTCAGCACATGCCTATTGAAATCGCCCACATAGGCAGTCAATCCTATGCCGCCACCAATCTCCATCAGATATTCATCCTCTTGCTGTGCCTGCAACTGCAATGGAGTGAGTAGCAACACAAGCAGCCACCATCGCCCTCTCATAACGATGCGCCCGATGCTGTATTACTTTCCCCAAAGTATTTCTGCTCTTCTTTCCAGCCCAAACGATTGATGCGTGCACGCCATACCTGTCCTGATTCACCTCCTATCATCCACAAGAAATGCTCAGCATCCTCCACCAGGGCAAAACAGGTGGTACTGCTACGGAACTGTTCCGGAAGCGCATAGAAACTTTGCTGGCGCCATGTGATGCCCCCATCAGTGCTCCTATAGAAAGCAGAGAAGGCCGCAACACCGGCATCTTCTGCTCCGGGCAGAGCTCCCATGGCCAGCATGGCACCATCGTAGGCCAGCAGCTGCAAGTTCTGCAGATAAGGGAGTGTATAGCGGTTGTCGTCAGACACATTATTATAAATCCATTCTTGCTTTTGCGCTTGTGCATCAACTTCCTCCACCTTATTCCAAATGCGCACTTCGCTGCCACTGGTACCCACAAGGGTCAAGAAGGTTACACCCGGGTTGGTGATAGAAGCTTTGCAATAGAGATGGATATTCTCGGAAGGCAGGAACGACATATCGGTATCCGTGACCTCTTCTACCCAATTCACACCATCTGCAGAACTGCACAACTTGCCATCGGTCGCTATAGCATACAGGAAGTTGTGGCTGGCGCCCACCAGTTGTCTGAGGGCAGGAGCAGCAACCTCTGTCCATTCCACCATATCAGGACTTGACAAGAGTTTCCCGTCAGAATAAGCGTAACAGGTTTCCTCCTTTATGGCGATATTGCGATACACATCCTGTGCCAACGTAACATTAGGCACAATGGTGCGCCATGAAGCCGCACTATAGATATTTGCCGCATACATAGCAGCATTGGCACCATCATGCCCCACCACAAACACCTCTTTGTTGAGTGCAAAGGCACGCATAGCTTTCAGTCCTGCGAGGTTTGGCTCTTCAACGGTGAGATTCCAGTTAAAGTCGTCCGGATATTGCTTATGCACGTTCACCTGAATCGTATAATCACGAGAGGCCACACCGGAATAGCTCAAGACACGGAAGACACGAGGCACCGTGAAATCGATGGAATCCGTTTCACTGTAGAACTTCAAAGAGTCGTTATCTATGTTTTTGATAACGGCAATACCGTTGTTTTTGGTAGACAGTGTACAGATCACCTTGGCAGCATCAACGCCACAAGGCAACGAATCGGGATTATAAATATTCTTTGAAACCTGGTCGATATAAAACTTATACCTACTACAATCAATGGTAGTCCAATAAACACTATCCTCTCCCTTAGAAGAAGTGGTGTGACATTCGTACTTAAGCGTACCCACAGAAAAAGAAACAATACCCGTGTCGTCGTATATCACAAACGTACTGTCCTCATCGCTAAAGCAAGAAGACAAGCCACAAAGTATCGATATTGATAAGAGTAGGTACAAAGAGAACCTTTTCATTTACTATACAAATTGCTAATTTCGCTGCAAAATTAATTAGAAATATTTAGAAATCACCCAAAAATGGCACAGAATTATGGAAAAACACCATTCTAAACTGTATTTTTAAGGTTTGTTGTCAGTTTTGGAACCAAACAATCTGTCTGCCATTGCTTTTTTATATCTGTTTGCCGGCACAAAAGGAGGGAGGGAGCACCATCATCCCGTTGCGAGGACTTCTGTCCTCCATTGCCGGTAGTGCACCATGACGATATTGGTAACTAACACTTTCCAAGAGAGAGAAAGAACAGCAACAAAACTATTCAGCGAAATTAAGCGACAGTTCTTCGGGCAGCAACCGGTAACTTCTACGATGGTAAGGCGATATGCCATATTGCCGGATGGCTTCACGATGATGTTTGGTAGGATAACCCTTATTGGTGGCCCAGTCATAAACAGGATATTGTTCATGAAGCGCCCGCATTGCATCATCACGGAATGTTTTTGCCAAGATACTGGCTGCAGCAATGGCCTGATACTTTCCATCGCCCTTCACAATGGTGGTGAAAGGCAGATTGTGATAGGGTTGGAAACGGTTGCCATCGACAATGATGGCTTCCGGACGCACAGAGAGGCTGTCGAGCGCACGATGCATGGCCAAGAAACTGGCTCGCAAGATATTGATACGGTCTATCTCCTCAGGTGTCACCACCCCCACAGCCCATGCCACAGCATCGCGCACGATTTCATCCCGCAACCGATACCGCTGTTTCTCTGTCATCTGCTTCGAGTCATTGAGCAAAGGGTTGTCATAGTCGTGAGGCAAGATTACAGCAGCAGCATATACGCTTCCAGCCAAACAGCCTCTACCTGCCTCATCGCAACCGGCCTCCATGCAGTCGGTATAAAAATGCGGACATAAATGTTTTTGCATATTCGTT
>CAMAMZ010000040.1 GCA_945837185.1 uncultured Bacteroidales bacterium
CACGGATTTACGAGCGCACATCGAGTGCTGAACGTGCGCTGAACGTAGGAAGGGTGTAGGAAAAGTGTTAGAGAGGTTCAGGAGAAGTACAGGCGAATATAGCAGATGTGTAGGAATTACTACTCCTTGAAATCTACATATTCCCCCTCATCCTTGGGAAAAATCTTTTGTTGCGCTTTCTGCGGGTCGCGTTGGTCAATGACCTGTGGCTTATCCTGACGGTTCTTCTTTGTATTGTTGTCCTGAGAGGTCCATGTGTATTGGCCTCCGGTTTGTGTCCATTGTGTTCGCTCCCTGTCATGACCATCCTTTTTGCCCCATGAGAAGAGGCGGAGGATTCCAAAGAACAGGCGCCCTACCATCAAAGCACCCACCAACAGCAGGATGCCGATGATAAACAAGAAGAGAAATAAAAACTTTGTAAAAATCATAGACTTTTGTTCCGACGATTAACCAGTATGGAAAGGACTACATACCATGCAATGATGATGGCCAGTCCTGAAAAACGGAAAATCCCCAGCAGCGGGATAGCGGAGAGCAGAAACACATACTTCACCTCGTTGCCCTTCCAACCCCAATGTTTGAACTTCAAGGCAAACATCGGAATCTCGGCAATGAGCAGCCAACAGCTCACGCCTACCATGGCAAGGAGGAGCAGTCCACCATAAGGCATCTCTGTGAGCCAGGTGTCAGCACCAAGCAGCAAGGCGCCCCAGAAGAGGGCATTGGCTGGTGTGGGCAAGCCAATGAATCCCATCGACTGCCGCTCATCCAGATTAAACTTTGCCAAGCGTAATGCCGAGAAAGCTGCCATAATAAAGGCTGCATACGGCAGATAGTCGGCTATCGGTTCCATCCATTCCGGAAAATGCATGCCATAAAGTTGGCTATACACCAACGAGGCCGGTGCAAAACCAAAGGTGATATCATCAGCCAAAGAATCCAACTGCAGTCCTAATGGTGATGAAACATGCAGCAGACGGGCACTCATGCCATCAAAGAAGTCGAACACGGCACCCACTATAATCCAGAGCAACGCCATCTTCACGTCGCCAGCCAACCCGAAGCTCGTGGCTATACATCCAGATATAAGGTTGCAGGAAGTGAGCGTATTGGGAATCGAGCGGATGATAAAATTTGCCATAACCTATCCTTTCAGTTTCGCTATCACGGTATGGTCGCCTGTTGTCAGTTGCCCCATCTTCACGCAAACCTCCGTGCCTATGGGCAGATATACATCTACACGCGACCCAAACTTGATAAATCCAAGATGCTCGTCGATATAACAATCTTCACCCTCCTGGGCATAGGTAACGATACGACGAGCCATTGCTCCCGCTATCTGACGGCATAGCACATCCGTACCATCCGGGGTGGTGATGAGCACATCGGCATGTTCGTTCTCTTCCGAAGCCTTCGGGAGCCATGCCTTATGGAAGTTGCCATTGAAGTGGCGCACCAATTTCACCTTGCCGTCTACCGGGAACCAGTTTGCATGCACATTGAAAAGACTCATAAAGATGGAAATCATGAGCCTGCGGTCATGGAAATACGTATGTTCCTCCACTTCCTCTATCACCACAATCTTACCGTCGGCCGGTGCCACTACCAAGCGTTCCGTATCATCCGTGCCCAAGTAGCGGATAGGGCAACGAAAGAAATTCAAAACCACAGCATAGACAGTGCCGAACACGATGACAAAGCTCCAAAAGGGAATCTTTGTATCGAAGGCACGATACAACAGCAACGCCACTGCCGCTATGAAGATAAAACCATAGATGAGGGTGTCGGTTCCTTCCCGATGGATACGTATTTTCTTGAGTTTCTTTATTTTGTTTCCCATATAAATGCACACTTACTGATAGATGTTGCAAAGGTACTTCTTTTTTGGAAACAACACAAACATTTAGCACCTTTCTTTTGTGCGTCTCGCCAATAATCCGTAACTTTGACCCCAAATTTCATGTTCCGAAAGCTCAACGATGGAAGATTTTGTACATTTACACGTCCACACGCACTATTCTATTCTCGACGGCCAGTCGAAAATTCCTAACTTGGTTGACAAGGCTGTAGCCGATGGCATGCAGGGCATGGCCATCACCGATCACGGTGTGATGTATGGCATTAAAGAGTTCTCCGACTATTGCGCCAAGGTGAACAAAGGGCGCAAGAAAGAGGGTCTGCCGCCATTCAAACCCATCTTCGGCTGTGAGATGTATGTGGCACGCCGCCGCAAGGAAGACAAGGTGAAGGAGCAGGGCGACAACAGTGGCTACCACCTCGTGGTACTTGCCAAGAACTACAACGGCTACAAGAACCTCATCCGCTTGGTATCGAATGCCTGGACCGACGGTTATTACTACCGTCCGCGTACCGACCGTGCCGATTTGGAGAAGTATCATGAAGACCTTATCGTGTGTTCGGCCTGCATTGCCGGTGAAGTGCCTTCCAAAATTCTCCATGGCGATATGGAGGGAGCCCGTGAGGCTTGCGAATGGTATCACCGCGTGTTTGGCGATGATTATTACCTTGAGCTGCAACGACATGAGGTGAAAGACCCTACCATCGAAGCCAACCGCGAAGCCTTCCCCTTGCAGCAACGCGCCAATGCCGTGCTGCTCCAAATGGCTGAGGAATATGGCATCAAGGTGGTGTGCACCAACGATTGCCATTTCGAGAACCGCGACACGGCTGAGGCCCACGACCATCTGCTCTGCCTCTCTACAGGCAAAGACCTCAACGACCCCACCCGTATGCGCTATTCCAAACAGGAATGGTTCAAGACCCGGGAAGAGATGAATGAGGTGTTCGGCGACTTGCCACAGGCCATGGCCAACACGTTGGAGATTCTCAACAAGGTGGAATGCTATAGCATCGACCATGGTCCTATCATGCCTTTCTTCCCCATTCCAGAGAACTTTGGCACCGAGGAACAATGGCGGGGGCGCTTCACCGAGGCACAACTCTACCATGAGTTCACCTCCGACGAGAACGGCAACAACACGTTGCCTGCGGAGGAAGGTCAGAAAG
This sequence comes from uncultured Bacteroidales bacterium, assembly GCA_945837185.1. Classification (GTDB taxonomy): domain Bacteria; phylum Bacteroidota; class Bacteroidia; order Bacteroidales; family Bacteroidaceae; genus Prevotella. The sequence goes on from CAMAMZ010000040.1 coordinate 3,031, forward strand.
TTATCGACCGGTTGGGAGGCTACGACAAGATTTACCGCATTAAGTTTGAGGCCGACTACCTGGCTTTCTTGGCTTATGAAGGAGCCAAGGAGCGCTATGGCGACCCGCTTCCCGACGATGTGAAAGAACATATCAACTTCGAACTGCATGTCATGAAGACCATGGGCTTCCCCGGCTACTTCCTCATCGTTTCCGACTTCATCAAGGCGGCACGCGAAGAGCTCGGTGTTTGGGTGGGTCCCGGTCGAGGCTCTGCTGCCGGTTCTGTAGTGGCCTATTGCTTGGGCATCACCCAAATCGACCCGATGAAATACGACTTGCTGTTTGAGCGTTTCCTGAACCCCGACCGTGTCAACCTTCCGGATATTGATACCGATTTCGACGACGACGGGCGCGGACGTGTCTTGCGGTGGGTGATGGACAAGTACGGGCATGAGAACTGTGCCCATATCATCACCTATCAGGCCATGGCCACAAAGAACTCTATCAAGGATGTGGCCCGGGTGGAGAAACTCCCACTCGACAAGTCGAACGCGCTTTGCAGGGCCATACCCGACCGTTTGCCAGACGGTATGAAGATGAACCTCACCAATGCCATCAAGGCCACCCCTGAGCTGCGTGCTGCAGAGAGTTCTACCGACCCCTTAGAGCGCAACACCATCAAATATGCCAAGATGCTTGAAGGCACCGTGCGCGGCACGGGTCTGCATGCCTGTGGCTTCATCATCTGTCGCAATCCTATCAGCGACTGGGTGCCGGTTTCTACGGCCGATGACCCTGACTATCCGGAACTCAAGACTGCCGTCACGCAATACGACGGCCACGTCATTGAGTCTACAGGCCTCATCAAGATGGACTTCTTGGGCCTCAAGACGCTCTCGGAGTTGAAAGAGGCCGTGAAGAACGTGAAGCTCACCCGCAACATTGATATCGACATCGACCGTATTCCCATCGACGATGAACTCACCTACAAACTCTACCAGGAAGGGCGCACCATCGGCACCTTCCAGTTTGAGTCGCCGGGCATGCAGAAATACCTGCGCGAGCTGCACCCCACAGTATTCGAGGATTTGATAGCCATGAATGCCCTCTACCGCCCGGGACCTATGGACTATATTCCCGACTTCATCAAGCGTAAGCACGACCCCTCTTTGGTTACCTACGACATTCCGTGCATGGAGAAATATCTGAAGGACACCTACGGCATCACGGTCTACCAGGAGCAGGTGATGCTCCTCTCCCGCCAATTGGCCAACTTCACCCGTGGTGAGAGCGATGCCCTTCGCAAGGCCATGGGTAAGAAGAAGAAGGATATTGTAGATGCCATGAAGCCTAAGTTCATCAAACAGGGTCAGGAGAACGGGCACGACCCCAAGGTGCTGGAAAAGATTTGGGGCGACTGGGAGAAGTTTGCCTCCTATGCTTTCAACAAGTCGCACGCCACCTGCTATTCATGGGTAGCCTACCAAACGGCCTACATGAAAGCCCATTATCCGGCAGAGTTCATGGCCGCCATCATGACCCGACGCAAGAGCGACATCAAGGAAATTACCAAGCTTATGGATGAGTGCCGCACCTACGGTGTGCCCACCTTAGGCCCCGATGTCAACGAGAGTTATGAGAACTTTGGTGTGAATGCCAAAGGTGAGATACGTTTCGGTCTGGCCGCCATCAAAGGCATGGGCGAGGCTGCTGCCACGGCCATCATTAACGAACGCAAGGCAAACGGTCCGTTCCGAGACATCTATGATTTTGCCGAGCGTATAGACTTCCGCAATGTGAACCGCAAGGCTTTTGAAAGTTTGGCCTACAGCGGAGGTTTCGACAGCTTCGCACTGCGTCGCGAACAGTATTTTGCCCCTTGCGGCCGCGATGCCACCTTCTTAGACTCATTGGTACGCTATGGCCAACGCTATCAGGAAGAGCAGGCCTCTGCCGCCCAATCACTCTTTGGCTTGGGTGGTGTAGAGATTGCACGCCCCCTGCCTCCCAAAACAGAGCCATGGAGCACTATGGAACGCCTCAACAAGGAGCGCGAGCTTGTGGGCATCTATCTCTCTGCCCATCCTTTGGACGATTATGAGGTGGTGCTCAAACACTGCTGCAACACCGCCTGCACAACGCTGGCCGGGCGATCTACCCGTTTAGATGAACTGGCGAAACTACAGGAAATCACCTTTGGCGGTATCATCACGGCGGTCAACGAACGCTTCTCGTCAAAGACCAACAAGCCGTTTGCCATTATCAACATAGAAGACTACAACGGCACCGGTGAGTTTAGTTTGTTCGATGAAGAATGGACCCGTTGGAGCGGCATGCTGAAAAACGGCTATTCCGTGCGCGTCACCGCCAAGTGCGAGGAGCGTTACCAAGGGAGTGGCATGTTCCGCATGGCGATTAAGAAGATAGAGTTTCTGGAAGATGTAAAGCAACATGGCATAGAGCGCTTTATCGTAACGGTCGACAGTGACTGTGTTGATGACACTCTCACCAACGAGCTCCTCACCACGCTCAATGAGAGCACCGGAGCTACCCCACTCTACATCAGGCTGCACCACACCGAAACGAACTCCCAGATGCTGCTGCGTGCCGGCAAGCAGGGTGTGCACATCACCAAGCAGTTACTCAACCAGATAGAGGCCCTCGAGCACGTCAGCTACGATGTTTCATAGGTGTTAAACCTTTCTTCACAGCCGTGAAGAATTGTTGGAGCCTCCATAATTCATGGATGGAAATTTGCTACTCACAATATAATTGCGTACTTTTGCAACCAGAAATAATCATCATTATTTTATAACAATGGAAGTAAAGATAACCACTGAGAATTTTGAGAGTTACAAGAATGGCGAATTGCCATTGGTAGTTGACTTGTGGGCCACATGGTGTGGTCCCTGCCGCATGCTTGCCCCTATCATCGCTGAATTGGCTGACGAATATGCCGGCAAGCTCGTTGTGGGCAAGTGTGATGTGGAGGAGAACGACGATATTGCCATGGAGTTTGGCGTACGCAACATCCCCACCATCCTTTTCTTCAAGAACGGTGAACTGGTAGACAAGTTTGTAGGTGCTGCAAGCAAGGCTACCATCGAAGAGAAAATGAAGGCATTGCTGTAAGCAGCCTAAAAGGTAAGATGACGCCGGCCATCGGGGTCCTGCCCGATGGTCACTCTTACCGTTTCTTCCGGCAACAGTTCCTCGATCAGTTCCGGCCATTCTATCAGACACAGATGGCCGCTGTAGAAATAATCTTCATATCCCATATCGTAGGCCTCTTCCAACCGTTTGATGCGGTAGAAGTCGAAATGATAGACTGGCTCTCCGGTGCCCGTCGTATATTCATTGATAATGGCGAAGGTGGGCGACGTCACATTGTCGGTCACGCCCAGTGTTTCGCAGAGCGCCTTGATAAAGGTTGTTTTCCCGGCACCCATCCCTCCATAAAAGGCAATGATGCGGGCTTCTGCCACACGGGCGGCAAAGGTGCGGGCGGCTTCTTGCAGGTCGGCCAGCGACGCGATGGTAATTTCTTGCATACTTTATCTATTTTTCATTCTGAGTGTCACGAACGGCACGAGCATCTCCTCCATGGATATTCCCCCGTGCTGGAAAGTATTCCGGTAATACGACACATAATAATTATAATTATTCGGATAGGCGAAGAATGCGTCGCCCGTAGCAAAGATGTACGATGTGCTCAGGTTGGGCGCAGGCAACTGTGCCTCCTCCGGCTTTTTGATGACAAAGAGGTTCTTGGCATCATAGTTCAGGTTCTTGCCTAATTTATAGCGCAGGTTGGTATTGGTATTGCGGTCGCCAATCACCTTTTCAGGACGGTGGCACCGTATGGAACCATGATCGGTAGTGAGCACGATGCGGTAGCCTTCCTGTGCCTGCCGCTGCAGCAGCTCACCCATAAACGAATGCCTGAACCATCCTACGGTAAGGTTGCGGTAGGCAGCCTCATCGTGTGCCAGTTCCCGAATCATCCTCGATTCCGTGCGGGCATGCGAGAGCATATCAATGAAGTTCACCACAAGCACTTGCAGCGGCAGGTTTGACTGTTCGCGCAGATGGGCTATCACCTGCTCGGCACCCACCGAATCATTGATCTTATGGTATACAAACGCCTCTTTCCGCCCATAGCGTTCCAGGAGGTTTTGCAGGAGTGGAGCCTCATTGCTATTCTTCCCTTCCGCCTCGTCCTCATCAACCCATAGTTCTGGGAAACGGGCCGCTATCTGCCGGGGCATCAATCCGCTGAACAGGGCATTACGGGCATACTGCGTGGCGGTGGGCAGGATACTCAGGTAGAGTTCCTCCTCTATGTCGAACGCTGCGCTCAGTTCAGGGGCCAGCACACGCCACTGGTCATAGCGCAGGTTGTCGATCACCACCATCAGCACCTTCTCCCTCTTGTCGAGGAGCGGAAAGACACGTTGCCGCATAACATCTGCACTCATCAGCGGTCGTTGTCTTACCTCTGGGCGCACCCAGTCGAGATAGTGCTTCCTGATGAATTTGGCAAATGCACGGTTGGCCTCCTCCTTCTGCATGCGCAACAACTCAGTCATCTCGCTGTCGGCTTCGCTCAACTCCAGCTCCCAATGGGTCAGTTTCCGGTATATTTGCATCCAGTCGTCCACCTCCTGACAGTTCATCATCAGCGTCATCAGCTGCTGGTACTGCTGTCGGTAGCCCGACTGCGCATGCTCCGTCACCAGTTCCTGGCGATGGATATTCTTCTTCAAGGTGAGCAACATCTGGTGAGGATTAACAGGCTTTATCAGGTAATCGGCAATCTTGGCCCCTATGGCCTCCTCCATAATATCCTCCTCCTCGCTCTTCGTCACCATCACCACGGGCATGTGCGGTGCTATCTCCTTCAGCAGGCGCAGGGTTTCCAGTCCGGAGAGTCCCGGCATCATCTCATCGATGAACACCAAGTCGTAGGAACGCTCCTTGCAACGCTGCACCGCATCACTACCGTTGTTGAGCGTCTCCACCACATATCCCTTCTTTTCCAGAAAGAGCACATGCGGGCGCAGCATCTCTATCTCATCGTCTATCCAAAGCACATGTCCGTTATTCATACGCGCTTAAAATCCTTCCAGTTCGTAATATTCATCTTCCAATTTCAACACCTTTTTCTTTTTGGCAGGTGCCTTCTGGGGCGTCACCTTCTTCACAGGCTCCGCCTTGTCGACTTCCTTCCGCGTGGTAATCTCCAGCGGTTCATCCAGCATGGGCTCAGCCACTATGGGCCAGGGAGCCAACTGCTGTTGGTAGAAATCTGCATAATCGTCATAACTCAGTCCCTTCCCTATCAGCGCCAGGTTTTCAGGTGTGATGAGCAGGAACCGATGCCCCTTCAACAAACTGCACACTGCCTGCTGTGCCATGAGCAGATGGGCATATTGCTGTCCTTCATCGAAGTTACGGAATCCCGACACCGTCATGCGGTGCAGTCCTTCATCTGCGTCGATTGTCAGTTCAAAGTTACGCACCAAGAAATTGGTAAAGTTGTACCGTGCCAACTCATAAAGCAGACGGTTTTCCGGTACGGAGTCGGGAGGGTAGACGATGACAAAGGAGTAGGCAGCATTTCTGTCAGCCACAAACTTAGGCACGCCAACCGTATCACCTTGCAGTGCCTCCTTGCGACGCTGCCAGATAGCATTCATGTCACCTTTTTCTCCTCGCAGTTGCCTGCCTGCCTTCACGCCATTCACCAACATACCGGCTCTGTCAGCCAGTACACTCTGTGGAAAGCGCGCCACTAAGGTTTCCATGCGTGCCACACAGGTATCCGGCAGTCCCTTGTAAAGGGCCACCATACCTTCCAGGAACAGGAACTTGTCTCTATTGGCACCCTGTGGATAGCGGAGAGCAGCCCGAAGGGCATTCTTTTCCACCTCGTCCACCCGGTTCTCTTTGAAAGCGATATAGGTGGCGGCATAGAGCGAGTCTTCCCGTTGCACGCCCCACCGTGCATCCTCTTCATAATAGGGATTGGTGAGCAGTTTCGTCCTCTCGCCATGGGGAAATTCCTGTTGTAATTTTGTCAGATAGGTGGCAGCCTTTTCCATGGCCTGCTGCCTGCCATACAAAAGGTAGAGATGGTAGTATGCCTCTTCGTTACGGCTATAGGAGGGAAAGGCGCTTACCAGTCGCAGCAACAGGCGTTCGCTGTGATCCAAAGCGTCGACTTTGTCTTTAAACAGCACCCCGGCCTGCAGCAAAGCCTCACAAAGCAGGCTGTCGCTCTGCGCCTTCTTCGCAGGCGTGAAAGGCAACTGTGCCAAATAATATTCCCTTTGGTGCGGGTCATTGGCAGCAGACACCTGTCCCTTGCGCTGCCGTGCTTCCTTTCGGTTGGCATTCCCTGTGTCGTCGGTGCTCTCCTGCTGTTCAGCGCCTGTTGCCTCATCGGCAGACTCGTTCATGGCCACTACTGTTTGGTTCACCCTTCGCCAGTTGTCCACATTCTCCCTTTTTCCCCATAGCTTCTGGAACTGTTCCTTGCCTTGGCTCACTGCCATCGGGTTGTAGAAATACCATTTGTTGGCTGTCTGTCCCATGCCTGTTTGTGGAGCCTCTTGCACCGCCTTACCAGGCGTCTGCAACCCCGTGCCTCCCTGACCGTGCTGTTGCTGTTGCGCCATGGCTTCCTGCTCATCCTGCTGCCGCCTTTCCTTTTTTTCTTTCTCTTTCAAGGCATCTATCACACGGTCGATGGCAGCCAAACGCTGCGACTCATCCATCAGCACAAGCTGTTGGAGGGAGTCTTGCAAGGCAATGGTCTTCAGATGCGGCACCAGTTCGTCGAGCACCTTCGAACGATTTTCCAACACCGCATACTCTGGCCTTTCCCTGTCTATGAGTCCTAAAGCCTCACTGTAACAAGGCTGCGCCTCCACGAAGCAAGCCTTTTGCCAGTATAGGTTGCCCAACTGCCACAGCAGGTTGCCCCGTTCCGACGTGTTTGCCGAGCCCTGTTCCAAGGCCTTCCTGTTTCCTTCCTCATAGGCGCGGATGGCCTGTGCCGTGTCGCCCTCGGCCAATAGGATATTTCCTTTGGCATAATAAATCTGCCCGAGATAAGGGCGGTTGTTGTCCGAAGCAGCCATGCGTTGCAGTTTCGCGGTCATCTTCCGCGCCTGTCCTTTGGCTGCCACTTCCGTTTGGGCTATCCGCGCATGGAGTTCCAATTCATAGGTAGGACGCATCCTCGTTACATGGGCAAAGGCCCTATAGGCCGAGTCGCGCTCTCCCATGGCCGCATACACCTGTCCCAGCACATACCATGTGCGTGCTTTCTGTTTGCGTCGCAGCTCATGGTGCACCACCTTGTTCAGGTAGTGTGCTGCCAACCTGTAGTCATGCCGGTGCAGATAATAGTCGGCTTTGGCATAGTCCCAATCCTTCACGGCCCGCCAGTCCATGGAGTCACGTTGCATGGAGCGCATCACCTCCTCAGCGTCATACAGCCACCCCTGCAGCGTATAGGTCTTGGCCAGCCAGGCGCGTGCCTTGCCGTAGATGGCAGGCTGCGTGGCATAGAGTCGGTTCATATAGGCAAAGGTTGCGGCTGCTTCCTCGAAGTTACCCATGTGAAACTGGGCTCTTCCCATCAGCATCCATGCCTTCCACAGGAAGGGATTATATTCCTTGCGTTGCAGCCATTCCCAGTCTTGTGCTGTCTTTTTGCGTTGCTTGTCCCACACCGGGCGCCGCTTAATGCTGTGTTGGTGAATGGCCTTTTGGGCCTTGGTGACAGCCGTTGTGAACTGTCCTTTTCCTAATTCTCGACTGTCTTTATTTTCCACGATATAGAGGGGGAGCCGCTGCGTATAATCATCTTGATGGCCCGTTTCCTGTTCCAAGGCACCTTCTATATAAGCCACCTTACCATTATAATAGGTATTGTAACGAGCATTGAAAGCATGCCACCACCGCGACGACGCCGTATTCTTTTGCGTCGAGCAGGCCACCAGCATGCTCATCAGGCATGCCACAGCAGCAACAATCAGTGGCAGGCGAGGCGTTTGTTGCATAATGTTTTCACTGTTCGCACAAGGCAGTACACCACAATGCCCACCAGGATAATCGTGGCACCGGAAGGCACATTGAAAAGGTAGGAGAAGGTGAGGCCCACCATACAGTCCACCCACCCTATCAGGATGCTCCATCCTATCATCTTCCGGTAATTATAAGTGAGCACAGCTGCTGTCATCTGTGGGATGGTGAGCATACTGATGGCTAACACGATACCCACGATTCGCAGCGTGGCAACAATGGTCAAGGCTATGAGCACCATCATCAAGTAGTTGAGGAAGTCGACAGGCAGTCGTTGCACCCGGGCGAAGACTGGGTCGAACGAGATGCTCACCAAGGTGCCGCAACAGGTGAGGAAAAGCAGGGCTGCACCTACTGTTACCACCCCGATGAGCAGCAGGTCATCGCGCCCAATGGTCAGAATATTGCCGAAGAGATAGGCATTTAAGTCGGGTACGAAAGACGGAGAGAGGAAACAACAGATGATGCCTATACTCATGCCCAATGTCCAGAAGAAGGCAATGGTGGAATCTTCGCGGATATCGGCTTTCTCCGACATCCACTGCACCCCCAATGCGCTCAGCACGGCAAAAACCAATGCCCCCGCCAAAGGACTGAATCCAAAAAACACACCCAGTCCTATTCCTCCAAACGAGGCATGCGTCAATCCGCCACTGATGAACACCAATCTTCTCGTCACGATATAGGTTCCCACCATACCACATAGAATACTGGCTAATGTAGCTCCCAGCAGGGCATGCTGAAAAAAAGTATATGATAAAATGTCCACGCCTTTGTTCTCCTGTCGTTACGTTTCCTTGTTTGCCATCATCCAACAGCCTGTCATTCCTCCATAAAGAGCAGCACCTCATCGCGGAGGGGCTCAGGGAGTGCCACCCCCCGCAGGTCTAAACTGCGGCACCATGCCTTCACCTCCTGGGGCTGCATGGTGTATAACACCTCGCGAAACATGTCCATCTCCGCATCGGTATAGCTGTCGGCCTGCCTTCCACGAAAGGCATCCAACTCTTCATCATCAAAATATTCAATGGGGTTTACGGCAGCCTCTAAACGGCACGTCATCTCGCAACGGCTGTCGGTACCGTCGCAGGTGGCACAGTCCTGCTCGCCTATCACAATCTTGTCGTCTTCTCCTTTACGGGAGGTGACAAGGGCGATGAGGGCCGTCAGTACACCCAGTCCTAACAGTGCAAGCAGCAGGTAACCCATAGTTTGCTATTCGTTTGTTTCCGTGATGCGGAAGCCCGCGCTGCGCAAGTCATCCCAGTAGTGGGGATAAGATTTCGACACCACCTCCGGATGGTTGATACGGATATTGCCGAGGCAGAGTGCCGCAGGTGCGAAGGCCATGGCCATACGATGGTCTTCGTAGGTATCAATGGCCTCTCCTGTAGGCTCACAGCGTTCGCCATCCCAGTAAAGTTCGTTGTCGCCCCGGTCGTGCAGCACATAGCCCAACTTATAGAGTTCCCGTTTCAGCGCCTCTATACGGTCGGTTTCCTTGATACGCAGACTGGCCAATCCTTCAAAGCGGAAGGGTATACCCTTTACGGCACAGGTCACCACAAAGGTCTGTGCCAAGTCGGGGGCATTGACAAAATCGTATTCCAACTGCGGTAAGCTACAGGCATACTTGGTGAGTGTCACCTGCGTTCGTCCATCGGCACTGGTACCGAATACCGTCTTGACACCGAGCAGCGACCCTATATAACGCCCGATAGAATCACCTTGTCGCGAGCCATCGTTCAGACCGGGCAGCACCACCTTTCCTTCTTTGTCGGCACTGAGCGCCAACATCTCATACCAATAGGAGGCAGCACTCCAGTCGTTCTCTACCATGGCCGCAACAGGCGTGTAGGGCTTGGGGTGCACCGTAATGGTATCAATATCGGTCCATTCCACCTGTGCACCAAAGCGGTTCATGCACCAGATGGTGAGGTCGATATAGGGCCTCGACACAATCTCGCCTGTCAGCTTCAGGCACAAGCCTTTCTGCAACACGGGTCCTATCATCAGCAGGGCGGAGATATATTGCGAACTCACATTGCCTGCCATTTCAATGGCGCCTCCCACAAGAGGCTGTCCTGTGATGCGCAAAGGGGGGAATCCCGTCTGTCCCAAATAGGTGATGTCGGCTCCCATTCTCCGCAAGGCATCCACCAACACGCCAATAGGACGTTGCAGCATCCGTTTGGTACCGGTCAGCGTATGCGTTCCTCGTGTCACACTCAGGAAAGCGGTGAGAAAGCGGAAGGCTGTTCCTGCCGCTCCTACATCCATCACTTCCGGCCTGTTTTGCAAGGCTTTCACGAGCACGCTTGTATCATCGCAATCCGACAAGTTGGTCGGCAACTCCGTGCCACCTGCCAAGGCCTGCACGATCAGCATGCGGTTGCAGATACTCTTTGAGGCAGGCAACTGGATAGTGGCATCCAGTTTTTCGGGGGCATGTATGGTATATTGTGTCATTGTATATGCAAAAATTATTATAGCGTTATGATGCTTTCAACTTTATTATCGAATCATACGGATGGGAAGGTCTACCGTTCCCTGTGCCTCGGGCACTATTGTGCGTGAGGTGGCGTTGCGCTTTTTGGGTCCGGGGATAAGCGGACTGTTATAGAGCACATTCCTCACCCGCTCCTTCTGGTTGGCCGAGAACTTAAAGCCATAGGTGTAGGAATAGTCCATGATATTGGCCGAATAGTACACCTCTCCCTGACAGTTGGAACGGGTTACCAGTCGTTGGGCTTGCACGTTCTCGCCTTCCGGCAGGGTGGCAATATACTGGTTCAAGTCGCGCAGATATGCCTGTCGGTTGTAGGAAGGCGTATCGTCACAGTAGTCTGTGTCGTCGCAGACGTCAGCGGGGTCTCCTTCAACGGTTCCTTCTTGTTCAGCGAACACATGGCGCAGTCCTAAATAATGGGCCAGCTCATGGGCCATGGTCACATTGATGTCGTGCGACCATTGTATTCCTGTCACTGCCTTCTCGAAGAGGCGATGCGAAGCGTTGGTATAGCGGTCGGTCTCATAATAGGCGCCACCCACATCCTTGTAGGCATACCTGCTGTTGATGGATGAGCAATAAGCGAATCCCAAGCTTGCCTTTCCGATATTCGCCTTCGAGGCATCGAGCGCACTCAACCCACCCATTTCATTGATACCTTTCAGCACATAGGGCAGATGACTGATGCCCAATGTCTCGCCACTTGTCTCTATGGGAAAATGGTAGAGCATCACATTGATATACTCGTTCGGCTCCCAGATATAGCCCACGTTGGCTTTGTTGTTGGCCATGAAATCGGAAGGGTCAATGGGCCAAGTGCCGGTCCAGCGCACATATTCCACACCGGGCGTGGCCAGTTTGTTGCCTTTCTCGTCATGTGTGGCGAGCAAGAACTCCACGCCCATGTCTTCGCTCGTTGTCCCGAACTCAGCGGTATACAACTTTCCTTTGAAGAGGTCGTTCACATTCTGGAGAATCTGCGCCAGTCTTTCTGCCGGGATATATTGCCTCGGGTCGCTCTCATCAACATAGAGCACATGGAAAATGACGGGTAGTTTATACACATAGTTCTCGTCAATCACCGCCGAGGTATTGTCTTCATCCTGATCTACAGGCGAGTTAACAGGGCCGCTCACCACTTCCCTATCGCCACAAGCCATAGGTAGCGCTACAACACCCACTAAGAGGATCACTCCTATTATCTGCTTCAATATTCGCATCTTTACCTTGTTTATTTTAATGGTTCCGACACAAATGCCTATCCTACAGCTTTCATCAACTGTAACAGCGCATTTGCCGCACTCCTACAAAGGTAGGGAATTAATCCCGAAAACGCCTTAATAGAGATGTTGATTTTGCTTAAAATATTTTTTTTGCAAAATAATAGGCAAAAAGTTTGCACAGTTGAAAAATAGTCCTTACCTTTGCACCCGCAATGTTCGGGATTTGGCGCAGTTGGTAGCGCACACGTCTGGGGGGCGCGAGGTCGCTG
>CAMAMZ010000041.1 GCA_945837185.1 uncultured Bacteroidales bacterium
ATACCGCAAACAGATCTTCAAAAAGCTTGATGTGGTTTCCATGCCGCAAGCCGTTTCCGTCGCAACTTTCTTCCGCCTCATATAACCATACCATTCCCCTCTCATGCAAAAATCCTCCTCTCACCTTAGGAAGAGGAGTCACATAATACTACTTACTTTTCAGAGAGGATATACTTCCTGGGCAAAGTAAGTATATCTTCTCTGGCAAAGTAAGTATATCTTCTCTGGCAAGGTAAGTATATCTTCTCTGAAAAAGGAGTTCTCATCATGGCGAGTGCACAAAAAAAAACAATACATTTTACGGATGCCATTATTGGCTGTGGAAGATGGGGAAAAAGGCCATAAAATAAAAAAAGGGACTCCGCCGAGTCCCAATCTTTGTTAACCTTAAATCTAATACCATGAAAAACACGGTGCAAAGGTAGAGAGATTTTGCAACACCTCCAAACATTAGAAACCTTTTTTTTTGCTAAGACTATGTTTTTTGACCTATGTCAATACCACTCCCTCTTGTTTTTTACCATCCATTAAAATGCGCAAAGGTTTCTCAAATCGAACGCATCTCACGAATCGCGTTTCCTCTATAGCCGGCATGGCATCCAGCCATTCTGCGCGGAAAATACCACCCGCACGGGAATCGATAGTAAAATATCCGACCCCGAAACTGGTGAGGTTCTGGAAGAAATGAGTTCCCTGACTGGGATCAACATGATAGTTCTTTAAAGCCACTTCCGCAATGACCTGCGCTGCACTGATATGTGGCCACTTGACAGGAATACCCAACCAAGGGTCGCTGGAGCCCCATCGTCCCGGTCCTATCAACACATAGCCCCTCCCCTCTGCCAGATAACGCCGATTGATGCGTTCTATCTCATCGGCAATGGCAGGATTATGCATGGCTGTAAAATTATCGTCTGTCTTAACATACACCACATCGGTCACTTCATCGTTGATACCATGCCCCAACGACTGATGCGAGCGCAAGAGGCACCGTTCATCGGGTATGGCAGACAGATCCTCTTCCAACATCTGTTTAGAGTCGACAATCGGACGAATCTGCAACAAGTAAAGCGCACCTGTTCTGTCGGCATTAAGATTACAAGCAAACTCCACTTCTACAGGGCGTCGCATCTCTCCAGCCCCATATTGCATCGTCAACTGCAATAATTCAGGGAGCGGGAACACGCCTTGCTGCAAGACACCTGAGAAGGTGATGACCTTGCGCCCGCCTTCATAGATGCCATCTCGTATCACCTGGTCGTAAGGATCATAGGTGGAGGCTATATAGGTGAGGGACCCGTCTGCCACAGCTTCTTTCACCTTGAGTTTACGGATATTGAAGCCATCATCCACCTGGAAATCCTCACCCACATGACGCATGTCCAAAGCATAGAATTGTGTCTGTGTCTCACGCAGGGCCGTTTCCAACTCACTTGTCTGCAACACCTGATGAGGATGGTAGGGAGAAACGCGCAGCGTTTGTCCACCATCAACAATATATTTGCCCAAACCCAATGCCAAGGAAGCTATTCCCTCTTCGGCCTTTTCGTCGCCTATGGGATAGTAGTTGAGCGAGCGCAGCACACCACTGAAATTAGGATAATAGCAGTCGCCATACTGCCTGCCCACCACTTCCTGCAGAATGACAGCCATTTTCTCCTGATCTATGACATTGCGGGTGGCAGTCATATAGGCTTTGGAATCTTGGTAGAACACCGACGCATACACACCCTTGATGGCACATGCCAACATTTGCAGCATGGCATACTTGTCTTTGAGATAGGGAATCATATAGGTGGAATAGACACCGGCAAAAGGTTGGTAGTGGGCATCCTCCAACAACGATGAAGAGCGAATGGCGATAGGACTCTGCGTTGCTTCGAAGAAAGCGAAGAAATCACCGATAAACTCATCTGGCAACTGTGCCCTCAAAAAATGACGCAGTATTTCATCGTCGGAAGCATCACTGAGTGCAATCTGATAGAGATTGTTCTGTTCCATAAACTGGTCAAACAAATCTGTACACAGCACCACCGTCTTGGGTATCTGTACGGTCACTCCTTCAAACTGTCCGAAGTCAGGGTGCCGCTTGATAATATTATCAAGGAAAGCCAAGCCACGCCCTTTTCCTCCTAATGAACCTTCACCGATACGGGCGAAATGACTGAAACGGTCGAATTTCTTTCGGTCGAACACCGCGACAACACCTTGGTTCTTGATATGGCGGTACTGCACTATGGCATCATAGATAATCTGTCGATGTGCATCAACATCCTGCAGCTTATGCCACGTGATATCTTTCAGGAAAGCTGAAACGGGGAAGATGGCGCGCGCAGAAAGCCAACGGCTTGTATGGTTGCGGCTGATGTGGTAGAGCATGGAGTCGTTGGGTATCTTAAAGATATTGTCCTGCAACTCCTTGAGATTATGAATACGCACAATCTCCTCTCTTGTATGAGGGTCGCGGAAGATAAAGTCGCCAAAGCCCATATGCTCTTCCATCAACCGTCTCAGGTCGAGACTCATTTTCTTGGAGTTCTTGTCGACAAAGTAAAAACCTTCCGCTTCAGCCTTGGCCCTATTCTCCGATTCGGAACTCTCCATGATGAGCGGCACATACTCGTTCTGGCTACGTATGGAACGCAAGAGTTTCACGCCCGCCTCGGCGTCTTTCGTGCCATTCATGGGGAAACGGGCATCGCTGATAACACCCAACACATTGTCGGCATAACGCTCATACACGGCCATTGCCTCTTCGTAACTGCGGGCCAACACCACTTTTGGACGTCCACGCATACGCAAAGTGGCCGCATGGCGGTTTAACGCCTCGGTTGAGAAACGCTGGCTCTGCAGCAGGATATAATTATATAGGTTAGGAAGGATGGAACTATAGAAACGGATGCTGTCCTCTACCAAGAGGATGAGTTGCACACCGGCTTCTTCTATGTCGTGCTCCAGATTCATCTTGTCTTCCATCAGCTTGATGACGGAGAGGATGAGGTTGGTGTTGCCCAACCAACAGAACACATAATCGAAAATCGACAAATCTTCATCCTGCATGCGGCGTGTGATGCCATGGGAGAAAGGAGTGAGCACCACACAAGGAATATGGGGGAAGAGTTCCTTCACGCCCCGAGCCACCGTAAACGCATCATTATCGGCATTGCCCGGCATGCAGATAACAAGGTCGATACGGGTTGTCTCCAAAATACGTTTAGCCTCATCGATCGTACTCACCTGCGTGAAGGTGGGTGGATAGCGTAAGCCCAACTCCATGTATTCATTATAGATTTTCTCTTCTATACGCCCGTCGTCCTCCAACATAAAGGCATCGTAGGGGTTTGCCACTATCAACACATTGTAGATGCGACGCATCATCAGGTTGACGAAACTCACGTCTTTCAGATAAAAGCGATTCCACTGAGGGGGAACAATATTCTCCATTCTATTTTCTCCTTTAAAATATTCATGAAGCCATGATTTGCGGAGCATGCCTTGCACATGCTCCGACGCAGCTTAACTATTACAAAGTTAATAAAAAAAACACCTTTCAACCTCTCCCAATTACAATTATTTTTTGTGAAATGCGAGGATGCTATCTTGCCGGAAGCTTGAGAAGATACCATAACAAACGGAAACTTCTCTAAATTTTACCAAAAAGAAAGCCAAAGATGGCATTATTTTTAGAAAAACGCTTGGCGGTTCTAAAAGAAAACGCTATATTTGCCATACCAAATAACAAAAAGACAAAGACTACTAACAAGATTGAGATTACCGTTATGGAAGTGGAAAAAATTATGCAGGCACTGGAACAAAAACATCCAGGTGAGCTTGAGTATCTGCAGGCTGTAAGAGAAGTACTGACTTCTATTAAAGATGTTTATAACCAGCATCCAGAGTTTGAAAAAGCAAAAATAGTAGAACGTATCGTCGAGCCAGAGCGCGTGCATACTTTCCGTGTGCCTTGGGTGGACGACCGGGGAGAGGTGCATGTAAACATTGGCTATCGTGTGCAGTTCAACAGCGCCATCGGCCCTTATAAAGGAGGCTTACGGTTCCATCCGTCGGTAAACCTGTCAATCATGAAGTTCTTGGGCTTTGAGCAGACCTTCAAGAACGCCCTTACCACTTTACCAATGGGTGGCGCCAAAGGAGGTTCTGATTTTGCTCCTCGCGGACGTAGTGATGCGGAAATTATGCGTTTCTGTCAGGCCTTTATGGATGAGTTGTATCGCTATATTGGTCCTGACGAGGATGTTCCTGCAGGAGATATTGGTGTGGGCGGCCGAGAGATTGGTTACTTGTTCGGAGAATACAAGAAGCTCACACACCGCTACGAAGGTGTCCTTACCGGTAAAGGTATGGAATGGGGCGGTTCAATCCTCCGCCCGGAAGCTACCGGCTATGGTGCATTGTATTTTGTTGACCATATCATGAAAGGTAAGGGATTGGAAATAGCAGGAAAGACCGTGGTGATTTCGGGCTTTGGCAATGTGGCATGGGGAGCCGCCAAGAAGGCCACCCAGTTGGGCGCCAAGGTAATTACGATTAGTGGTCCTGATGGTTATATCCTTGACACGGAAGGTATCAGTGGCGAAAAGATTGAATATATGCTGGAGCTGCGTGCCAGTGGCAATGACATTTGCGCTCCTTATGCCGAAGAATTCCCTGGTGCAGTCTTTGTGGAAGGCAAGAAGCCTTGGGAGGTGAAGGCTGATATCTATCTGACATGCGCTACGCAGAATGAGCTTAACGGTGAGGATGCAGACAAGATACTTGCCAATCATCCGCTCTGTGTGGCAGAGGTGAGCAACATGGGATGCACAGCCGAAGCGGTTGACAAGTTTGTTGCTGCCCACCTGCCTTTCGCCCCAGGCAAAGCAGTGAATGCCGGTGGTGTTGCCACATCGGGCTTGGAAATGACCCAGAATTCGATTCGCTTGCATTGGAGCAAGGATGAAGTGGACGAGAAGTTACACTACATCATGCAATCGATTCATGAACAATGCGTACAGTATGGCAAGGAACCCGACGGGTATATCAACTACGTGAAGGGTGCCAACATCGCTGGTTTCATGAAGGTGGCCAAAGCCATGCTCGCGCAAGGCATCGTGTAATGTATGCAATATAAAAAATATATAGTTTTTATACTCTGTATCGCTACCAGTCTTACCCTTCTGCAAGCACAGTCGCAGAAGGGCAAGGCTTCGTATTATTCCAAACGTTCAACAGGTTCGCGCACAGCAAGCGGTTCTCGCCTGCATCATGACAGCCTTACTTGCGCTCACCGCACCCACCCCTTCGGTTCGATGCTTAAGGTGACAAACATAAAAAATGGAAAGTGGGTTGTAGTGAAGGTTACAGACAGAGGTCCCTATGGTCGTGGACGCATCATAGACCTTTCCTGGCGTGCTGCCAAAGATTTGGATTTGCTGGCTCAAGGAGTAGGCATGGTAAAAGTGGAACTCCTGCCTGTACAGAAAGGCATTCCCTTCCGATCAGACGAGTCGGCCCATCTGCCGGAACTCGACTTTGAGATGGCAGAAAACGGGGGTAGCGTAGCGGGTGAATGGCAAGAAGAAAAAAAGAAGTAGCACACTTTTTTCCTGATAGCGTACTACTTCTTCTCCTGTATCATAGTGTATGCGTATTTACACGCTTACACCTTACTTATTTTTTGGCCTTCTTTTCCTGTTTAGCCCAATACTTGGCTCCTTTTTCTTTCAGCTTTGCCGTAAACTCAGCGGCAGCCTGATCCTGGGCAGCTTCCTCTTCCGGGGTGGCATAGGCATGCCTGTAACCCTTCACTTCATTCCAGTAGCCACGGGTAAAGTCGGGTACTTCTACAGGCTTGTTGCCGTTATCCATAGAGAGAGAACCTAACTCTGCCAGGCAGCACCATTCAGCAAGGTCATAGACATCAATATCCATAGGTAGACCATGCTGCAAACAATAAACAAGACGATAGTCCATGATAAAGTCCATACCACCGTGACCGCCGATACTTCTTGCCTGCTTTTCAAAGCGACTTACCAAAGGACTCAGATACTTGGCAACAAGTGCCTTCCTGTCGAGAGCGGAAAGGTAAGAGTGCCCGGAGAGATTGTCGTTAGAGGGTGTTACACCGCTCTTTTTCATCTCACTGCTTGACAAGGCATAGCCTTCAACCGGATATTTGTTGGCAAAACCCTTCGTACCGGTGAGTTGGTACATGCGGTTATAGGGTTGCGGGGTCATGGTGTTGTGGTGGATTTCCATCACCTTTCCATTCTCGGTGCTAATCAACGTTGTGGTATGGTCACCATTAGCAAACTTCTCACATTTCTTACCAGAGAGTTGTTCTACCCAATGTTTACCCATCACCGACTTGGTATCCATGGCAATAAGGGTTTTCATACGGTCACCACGATGGATATCGAGCACCTGTGCAATCGGACCGAGTCCATGGGTTGCATAAACATCGCCACGGAACTTCATATTGTAGTCCAGACGCCAACCCAACTTGTCGTTGGCATCGCGTTTCCAATAAGCATCCCAGAATTGCGACAACTCATGACGATAAGCTCCCTGGGCGTACAGAATCTCACCAAAGAGACCTTTCTGGGCCATGTTCAAGGTGTTGAGTTCAAAGAAATCGTAGCAGCAGTTCTCCAACATGAAGCAGTGGAGCCTTTTCTGCTCGGAGAGATTGATAAGCTCCCATATTTCGTGCATATTCATTGCTGAAGGCACCTCAATGGCAACATGCTTTCCATGTTCCATGGCATACTTGGCAATGATGAAATGGTGCAGCCAATCGGTAGCGATATACACCAAGTCGATGTCATCGCGCTCGCAAAGTTTCTTGTAACCTTCCTCTCCGGCATAAACATCAGCAGCGGGGAAACTTGCTTCCTTCAGGAAGTTGTTGCATTTCTCTGCACGCTCACGCTCATAATCACATAATGCCATGATTTGAACACCGGGGATATGGCAGAAACGACGCACGGCATCTGGGCCACGCATACCTAAACCTACAAATGCGGCATGAACCACCGGCAACTTCGGTGTGCGGAGATTCAAGACATGTTGCTGCCCGGCAGGACGTGCCGGAACCTCGGTGATGATAGTGCCATCCACTATTTTATAAGGCCAGTGGAACGGCTCTTGTGCTTGGGTGGTCAGGATTGACAGCAACAATCCTACCACACACAACAAACATACATTCTTTTTCATTTTATTATCAGTTTTAAGTTAGTAAAAAATGTCGTATAAGTTTATTTTTTATTATCACAAACAAGATTAGCGACGCGCTGGCACCTGCAAAACTTGCGTTTGCAACGGATGGGGCGATGTGCCTTGCATAACAGAAAGGCGCAAATCGAGCATACCTTCTCGCAATCCTTTATCGGCAACTACAGTGGCTGTATACCGTATGCCTTTTCCGGCATTGACACGCTCCACACGTAGACTTGGAGAAATATACACATGTCTATTGTCTGGAATATCTTCTACCAACAGCAACAGGTCTTGCAAAGGAGCCTTGCCACGGTTAAACACTTCGAAGACAACCTTGCACACTTCGCCACGACTGATGGCTCCGTCGCCATCGTTGTCCACAAAACGCACATTCCGCATTTCTATCACAGGAACTGCAGAGGGTGCCACGTCAGAAGATGCAGAGTTTTCTGGATGGAAATCATACAGACGGTCGTCTCCTCCATGTTGAGGATCATAACCACTCTCCTCACGTGAGGAGGCATTGCCTTTAGGCTTTGACTGCGGATAACCCTCCTGTTGCGCAGCTTGCTGACGTTGTTCCACTGCATTACCAATAGCAGCTCCTATGATTGCACCACCCGCCATGCCCACAATGGTACCTAAATCATGACCGCGCGGTCCGTCGCTAATGCCACCGATAGCACTTCCTAAGATACTTCCAAAAGCGGCACCATTATAAGCTCCTTCTCC
The DNA here is from genome assembly GCA_945837185.1 of uncultured Bacteroidales bacterium. GTDB lineage: Bacteria > Bacteroidota > Bacteroidia > Bacteroidales > Bacteroidaceae > Prevotella. The sequence goes on from CAMAMZ010000041.1 coordinate 7,951, forward strand.
AGCACTGGCACAACTGCTTGCCATGACGAGCGTTGCCATAAAAACGGCTATAGGATTCTTGTTCATCTGTTATTCTGTTTGCGTTGTATAAAGTAATGTTCCGGATATGCACCAATAGCTGATGCTCGACCCTTCTGGCTTGCCTTGCGGAATCTGTACCGACACCGTATGCTCACCAGCTTTCAAATCACCGATATAGATGTACTCCGGATTGGTGACAGTGCCCGGACACCAATTAGAACGACTTAAATCAGAGGAACTCAAACCGTTCGAGAAATTACCTGAACAAGGGTTCCAATTACGGTAAGTGCCACAATCATCACGCCATGGAATGAAACGTATCACCTGTTTGCCATCAACATACACGGTGTTGACCTTTTGGTTGAACTCGTCACCACCACCCCAGCCGCCATGGCCTGTGGTGAGATAATAAAGACGTGCATGCTTGGCATCTTCCTTCAAGGTAAAGGTGACACGCAAGGAATCGCCTCCCATGAAGGTGGGATAGTCCTGACCTGCCTGTTCAATATAGTTGACCGTATTGAAGAGAGGCAGGGCCTTGATAGGTTGTTGCCAGTCATTGGGATAGTATTTCAACTTGAGCGATACACGATGGCCTTTAGCATCCCAGTTGCCAATATAGGCGCCAACCCAGACTTCACCTTGTAGTTGCGAAGCCAAAGCCGTTACCTCTGTCTTATAGATGACAGAGTCGGCCCATGTTTGCCCTGGCACTTTGACATGATTGTATTTTCGCACACCGAAACCGGTAAAGAAACGCATCAACTCAACCGGCACATCGTAGGTGGGTGTTGAGATAAGGGCTGGAAAATCCTTGCCCGCTGCATGAAAAGCAGGCACACTCTTCAAGTCTTTCAAGGCATCGATAAAGGATTTCTCCTTGCCTGTGGGAATGACAAACACTGAGCCCGTACGATCATAGGCATCTCCGTCGGAATATTGCACCACTTCGACAAAGATGGCACGATCGGCAATCTGTGTTGGCAGTTTCACCTTTTTCAAAATTACCGAACCTCCTGCTGCGGGATAGACGACACCCTCCTTTAGTTCACCACTCAGTTTGGCACCATTAAAACATACGGTCTGTTGGTCGAACACAGGAACGGAAATAACGCCACTCTGATTGATGGCGTACTGGTAATTATCAGGTTCCAACATCTGTCCCCAGTCTTCCGGAAGCAATGACTCATTGCCGTTATAACGAAGGAGTGTTGTCGCTTCCTGCACCATATCACCATTGCGCACAATCTTCAGCACCAATCCGTCAGGCACACCCACCCCAGGCTGTGGTGTGCCACGGAAAGGAAGGTCGGTAGTATACCACACATCGATGGTATTGGAACGCAACACCGTGCGTACTTTTTTGCAATGCAGGCCTAACAGGGTTTCTTCACCTATTTCCTTAAAGTCTTTGCCCAACACAATAGGCGACGCACAGGAAATGACCTCGCCATTAGGCAAGGTGGCACGCTTGAAACTACAGAGATTCTTATAATCCATATAGCTACGCTGTACCAACGCACCTGGCTCAACCACATCTGGCTTGCTGACATCGAAATCGCCCATCTTGACTTGCTGTCCCTTGACAAGCATCGTGACACCACCAGGAGATACTTTCCCTTTATATACCGACTGGTAGAGGACAGCTATGGCAGGAGCTTTGCCCAACTTTTTGGCATAGTTCTGCGCTTGCACAGCCATACTGATGACTACCAGTGCCAATGCAAAACATACTTTTCTCATCATACCTTAATTATATATATATCGTTATCTACTGGATTACAGACCGTGAATGAGTTTCAACAACTGGTCGCCCAACCCAATGGTGTATCCGTGACTCTCAAAGACAACACGATTGAAACTGTCGGCTACGACAAAGATAGGCAACGGTGTGTCATCATTGAGTTTCATCGCTGTACGCAGATTGCTTGCTATACGTCCCTCACTGTCTATACCAAACACTACGGTTGAAGGTAAGCCGGGAATAGGCGCCTTCATGTATTTGTCATAATCGTCCTTTGAGGCGAAGAGCAGAATCATCTTGCGTCCCCATTTCTCCAATTCCGCTGCCCGTGCGGCAATATCACGCAGAGCATGGTTGGTGGGTTCCTGTCCAACAGCCAGAATGCCTAAAGTATAATAGCCTCTGCCTGCTGTTTGCAAGATGCTTACAGTCTTGCCGTCTGTCACCTGCTCAAACTTGCTCTCCGAGTCGAAGGAGCCTATCACACTTATCGATCCCTTCTCCTCGCGCAAAGTCAAATCCTTTACTTGTTTCTCCCCTTCGTTTACAGTAAAGAACGACAGGTGGCAAAGAACGGTACCATCGCTCAAGCGCGTTCCTGTAGACAACATATAATAGCCTTCCTCTACCTGGGTAGGCGTCTTGAAACTGCTGCTCCACTTTTCGCCATAACCGTAGTTGAGTGTTGTTAGTGTCTGGTCATCCGTCAACTTGCTTAAAGTGTAATGCACATAATACTCAGGATCTGTTTGATGTGCCTGAGGCGTGAAATTGAGTTGGAGCTTTCCCCAATGCAACGGCTTCTCCACAGTTCCGCTAAAATCGACATGCACATTCTTTCCCTGATATGTATAGTAGATTTTGCCATCTATCGGATCTATCCAGGCAGGAATGCCTTGCGTACGGCATAACGCAACAAAAAATACTGCCAAAGAACGGGCATCGGCAACACGCGACCGGCAAACACCTATCGGACTGGTAAGTGTGCTGGCAATAGACAAATCTTGGCGCTGAGTGATTTGCTGCTTGCAGAAAGCAACTGTTTGAACAGGATTGCCCCAACCTTTACCCAGCAACGGCTTCATTTCACGCAACAGATAAGCACGATAGGGAAGTAACTGCTCATAGGCTACTCGAGGCGCCAATACATGTTGCACGTCGCTTCCAGCAGGAGTGTTATCGAGTGCGTCGACAAGAACCTCATAGCGCACATCACGCAAATCCTTATCTGTCAATGTAGACAGCAGGTCGAGTGTGCGCTGCCAATCATTGCGTGCCTTGCCACGTTGTAGAATCATAAGAATCGTTCGCCAGTTACCCTCTGACTTCGTAAGATATTGCTTTGCAGGGTCACCCCACTGGGCAGCCTGTTCCTTAGCGCCATCCGCCAAGAAGGTGGCACGATAAGCGTTGCGCACAGAATCTTCATAAGCGAAGCGACGATCATTTTCAGCACGCTGCTCGGGTGTTACAGGAGGAAGACTCACCTTCTCTGCCGGGGGTACGAGTGTGATGTCGGTATCAAAGGCTGTACCCACGGTACGGTCGAGAACAAGCTCCATTTGGGCACCCTTCCCAAAACGTGCACGTCCTACTCCAAACTGTTTTCCTGCAATGGCAAATACAAACATATCGCCCAATCCTGCCGTGAGCCGAACCTTGCCATCGGCACCTGTAAGCTGGGTTGACACATTATAGAATTCTCCATAGTTGAAGATGCGGAACTCTACCCTTGCGCCGGCAACAGGTTTGCCGTCCTTACCTTTCACCACCACAGTAAGCGGTTCACAGGCAGCATAGTTGCTTATGACATTGATTTCAGTAAAGGTTGCCGTGCGCGACATAACCTCTTCGGGACCGAAATAACGTCCGAACACCTTGGTGTGCATTAAAAGGCCACGTGAAGCAGGTGCATTGAACCAACCTAAATCGAGAACAGGCTCTGGTTCGCAAGCTCCCAAGAAATGCCACTTGCCATCAACCCAGGCTTCCACCCAGGCATGGTTGTCGTTGGTATGTGCCCAACGGGGCGTATAAACCTGTCTGGCCGGTATACCGACAGAGCGAAGTGCAGCTACCAAGAAGGTTGATTCCTCACCACAACGTCCCCATGCCGTACGCATGGTAGACAAGGGTGCACTGGTACGTTCGTCAGAGGGTGTATAGTTAACCTTCTCATGACACCAATGGTTTACCTCCAATACTGCATCATGCAGGTTGAGACCTTTTACCCTTGGCAGCAACTCACGCTGGAACACGATACGCGCACTGTCAAGATTCTCGTTATTCACTCTGACGGGAAGAACAAAATGGCGGAACAAGTCATCAGGCACCTGCCATCCCACTTCCTTCCGCACCTTCAACGAAGCACGCACATTGGTCAAGAAGAAGTCGCCACTATAGTCAGCGAGGTCGTTGGCTGGCATATAAGCATAAAGGAACTGCATGGCTTCCCGTTCCTCGGCGTTCATTTTTTTATCGAACACTTTGAAGACACCTCCTTTGGCCAATATCTTTTGCTTGGCCTGAAAGTCTTTCTGCAGTTGTGCCTTATAATCACTTGCTTGCTGACCCATAACAACAGATGGCAACAAAGCAAGGAAGAATAACAATAGGTTTTTGTACATTTGGTTAGACATATCTTTAATGGTTTTTGTTAGTTCAAGACAATTGGGCGATTGTTTCTCTGACACGATGGGCTGTTGTGACCATACGCATATATTCATCCACATCCTTGTTGCCCATCTTCACTGCAGCGTTTCGCACTTTCATGGCACTTGCTACGGGTTCGCGGGCAGAGAAATGGAACTCTGTAACGCCCGTTGTCTGTGCAAGGGAACGGATATTGGTTTCATTCACGCCACAACCAGCCAATATTGTTATACGGTTAGCAGCAGCCTCCACCAACTGCCGCAAAAGGGGTGCCCCTTCAGGTGCTGTGGGTTGCTGACCGGAAGTCAGAATGCGGTCTACACCACGTGTTGCCAACAATTCGAGTGCAGCAAAAGGATTTCTACAGCTGTCAAAAGCTCTATGAAAGGTAACAGAAAGGCCTTTGGCTTCATCCAACAAGCGATCGAGCAAAGGAAGGTCTATATCTCCTTCTGCCGTCAGACAGCCTACAACCACACCATCGACACCCGCCTGTCGGGCCGCTTGAATATCAGCTATCATGGTTGCTGCCTCATGGGCATTGTAAAGGAAGTCGCCCCCGCGAGGTCGGATAATGGCATGGAGGCGGATTGTGAGAAGTCGACGAGCCACAAGCATCTCGCCATAGGAGGGTGTCGTTCCTCCTTCAGGGATGGAGGCACACAACTCAACCCTATCAGCCCCACCCTGTTGGGCTGCCAAACAACTTTCTACAGAGTTGGCACATATTTCGAATCGATAGTTTCGTTCCATCAGTCAGGATGTTTATGAATGCAATACGATTGTTTCAGTCAGTTCTACAGAGAACACATCTGCAAATTTAGAGAAAAATTGTGGAACCACCAATAAGGAAGACCAAAAATACTACTTTTCTATGCCACCTAACATTCTTCCGGCCAACGTGATGGTGTTGGCATCCATCGTTGCGAGGTGACTTCTAACAAATGTTGACATTCGTTGAAGGATTTCCTTGTCTTGCGTATCTATCAATCGGGTGAAATTGAGAATAAGCAGTCGCTGGTCGGCAGGGTCAAGTTGGTCATACTGTTCTGCACAACGCGTAAGGAAAGTGGCATCATCATCTTTCACCCTACTCTCTATCAACTGGAACATAGGAGCATAAGCATACTGTTTGTCTAACCGCAAGTCCTGTATTTGTTTCTTCAAGGCAAGATATTCCGCCTCTACATATTTATTATTACGGAGCAAATAGCCGGAATAATAGGAAACAACAGCACTATGGAAGAGTTGTTGCATACGCTTGCTAACAGCCTCTTTCACCTCCGCATCAAAGTCTTGAATGTGGGCTATCATAAACTGTGCTTTGGCATCGGTGAGCTTCAACGTGTAGCGTGTATACAGAAAACTATTCGCTGCCGACAGGCGTTCTTTTTCGGACAGAGAGGCAAAATAGTCATCTACAACCTGGAAGCCTTCCGTTTCTCGTTTCTCCTGCATGAGATAGAGCGCATAGCGATTCACCAATTCGGGAGTACGCTTACCCTCCTTGTATTGGGCCATCATGCGTTCGGGAGACTTTTCCGGATCGATACCTTCCTCTATCTTGGCAATGAACTCGTCGGCATCCATGGAGCCCTTGGCCGTCATCTTCTTTGCTCCGGTAGCATCTGTCACCACATAGGTGGGATAGGCACTCACCTTAAACGTGCGGGCTAGTTCCTTGCCTTCCTTTTCCGCATTGAGTTTGAGGCACACGAAACGAGGATTCATAAAAGCCCCCACTTTAGGCTGTGGGAACACGTTCTTGGCCATGTTCTTGCAAGGCCCGCACCAATCGGTATAAAAATCAATGAAAACCATTTTCTTCTCCTTTTTAGCCGCCTGTAAGGCTTCCTCAAAAGAAAGAGAACGGAAATCTGTCTGGGCAATGGCGGTGCCTGCTCCCAGCATGAGAAGGAGCGTCATTGCAATGGGTTTGAGGATTTGTTTCATGATTGATTTTGTTGTTAAGTACATATATTCACAATCTATTTTCTTTTACTCTGCAAAGGTAACATTTCGTCGCATTATAGCAATCATATCATTGAAGATTCCTGCTGACAATATTGTTAATATTACCTAACAAAACCAAACCACAGATCTATGTATCACTATTTTTCTTATCTTTAGCACAAACTTAACCAACCACGATTATGAAAAAATTGCTTATCGCCTCTTTTGCCTTCTGTTTTGGGGCATGTCAATCTACAGGCAGGAACTATAACGGCACTTTGTGGGAATCTAAATTAGGCCAATATTTGCGAATAACACATGATCGACAGGGCCTTAATGGATCCTTGTATGGTTATGTCCAGATGTCTTTTGACAAAACAACTTATAATTGGGGAGAGCCATGGGGCGAGCCCAGTAACTACACGATAGGAAATATCACGTCAACTCCCTTGTCTGAGAAGGAAAAAAACATTGTTCAGCATAAAGCAGACAAAGTTTCCCCCAAAACAACGAAACGGTTTTATGAGCTGCTTCAGCAATGGGAGAATGCCATTCATACCGACACTCGCATGATGCTCAGTTCCAGTACAAAGACATATAGGGAATTGCCCGAGTATACCGCATTGCGCAACATGGGAAAGGAAATCCTGCCTTTAGTAGTAAAAGAACTGATGAATCCCGAGAAGTTCCCCCTATTAGTTC
>CAMAMZ010000042.1 GCA_945837185.1 uncultured Bacteroidales bacterium
ACTTTTACGAGCGCACATCGAGCGCTGAACGAGTAATGAACGGTGGAACTACGAGAGATGAACGTGGGATGTAAAAGGGAAGAAAGGGAAAGTGACGAGGAATTGAAAAGAGAGGACGAAGCCCATATGTGAGCAGAACCGGAACCGAGATTGAACAAAACAAGATACGAGCTTGAACAGAACAAGATACGGGGTTGGGCAGAACTGGAATCGTTTGAGACAAAGCGAGGCACGACAATTTGTCTGCCCCACATGTAATGGCATAGCATTTGCTGGAATATGAATAGGATGCAATGGGTATGCGACAGCATTGCTACTGCGATGCAAAAAAAGTTACATTCAATAAGAAAACATAAAAAACGATGTGACTAGCAATCCATATCACATAAAATCCTTATATTTGCAAACAAAACAACGAAAAAGAAAGATTATGGAAGTAAAAGATTGGGAAAAGATGGTAAGCGAACACGAGGATGTGAACCTCTCATTGGCCTTTCCCGCCCTCATGCGCAAAGTGTATCTTTGGATGACACTTGCTTTAGGCATCAGCGGTCTGACAGCTTACCTTGTAGCCACCTCCCCTGGCATTCTACAGCTTATCTATGGCAACAGTTTGACCATTTGGGTCTTGCTTATTGCCGAATTGGTTTTGGTATTTAAGATTTCCGGCAGTGTTTGGAAGGAAAGACGTTCTTTGGCCGCCACAACCTTGATGTTCGCCCTCTTCTCCGTATTGAACGGTGCCACCTTGTCGAGCATCTTCGTGGCCTATGCACCAGCAGCCATCATCAAGACCTTCATGGTAACAACAGGCACCTTTGCAGCCATGGCCCTATACGGTTATACCACCCGTCGCGACCTCACCAAACTGGGAGGATTGTTTACCATGGCCATCATTGGCTTGATTATCGCCAGTGTCGTCAACATGTTCCTACATTCTTCCACCCTTGATTTGGTGGTAAGCGGCATCGGTGTACTCACCTTCGTGGGCCTTACAGCATGGGACAGCCAACGCATCAAAATGCAGCTTGCCATGGCTCCCGACATGGGCGAAGGAAGTCAAAAGATTGCTTTGGTAGGCGCATTGAGCCTGTATTTAGACTTCGTGAACCTCTTCCTCTACCTGCTACGTTTCTTCGGTGGCAATAGAGAATAGTTTTAAAAAAAAAAGTAAAAAAGAGAGTTGAGCTTCAAACTTCAACTCTCTTTTTTCGTCATACCTAACGATGTTTTAAAAATAAAAAAAAGCATGAGAAAGTTAATAAGTTTGATGGCCGCAACAGCCATCTGTGCCATAGTGATGAGCTGTGGCGGTATAGGCACAACCCAAACAGCCACTTCAGGCACCACTACCAGCGCTAGTGCCTTGGGAAGCATCTTGGGCGCAGTTACCAACGGACAGACCTTGTCGGGTATTTTGGGTAGCGTATTGGGAACCGACAAGCCCTCAGAAAGCGATTTGATTGGAACATGGAAGTATAGCCAACCCGGAGTGGCCTTTACGAGCGAGAACGCTCTGGCCCAAGCCGGCGGTGAGGCTATGGCCACCCAACTCAAGGAACAACTGATGCCCCACTACACCAAAGTAGGTTTCAGCAACACCAACACCTCCCTTACTCTCAACCAGGATTATACATTTGTTGCCCAACTGGCCGGTCACAGCCTCAACGGCACATGGAGCTATGACAGCAATGAGTGCAAACTCACCTTGAAGGCACTGATTCTCTCCATTCCCTGCTATGCGAAAAAGACCAGCACAGGCATGAGCATTCTCATGGAGCAAAACAAGTTGCTCACACTGCTACAGTCAGCCGCTTCCATGACAGGCAATTCAACCCTGCAATCCATAGGTGAATTGAGTAAAAATTTCGATGGCATACGCATTGGTTTCGACATGTCAAAATAATCACATACTGTAGTCAATTCGGAGAGACATACGCCACAAAGCTGCGTATGTCTCTTTTTTATGCAATTTATACAGCTTTTTCTTGCACATATATACAATTATTCGTATATTTGCAGCCAGAAACGAATAATTATACAGTGCAATGAAGACAAAAGACCGGAGAATCGAAGCCATAAAACTCCTCATCTCGAGCAAGGAGCTCAGTTGTCAAGAGGAGGTTATGAAGGAATTGAACAAAGAAGGCTTCAAATTGACGCAGGCAACCTTAAGCCGCGACCTCAAGCAATTGAAAGTGGCCAAAGCCTCCAGCATGAGTGGAAAGTATGTGTATGTACTTCCAAATGAAACGATGTACAAGCGCATCAGCAGTCCGCGGAGTGCCAGTGAGATGATGCAAGTTCCGGGCTTTGTATCCATTAACTATTCCAGAAACATTGGCGTCATCAAAACCCGTCCGGGGTATGCCAGTGCCATAGCCTTCAACCTCGACAACAGCGACCTGCCCGATATTTTGGGCACCATAGCCGGTGACGACACCATTTTCATCATTCTGCGCGATGGCGCACATCCCAAGGATGTTACCGAGCAATTGGCTGCTGTTATCCCCAATTTGAAATAACGTATCACAAAACATAGAAAATATACTGTTAAGAAAGCAAATGGAAGAAATTAAAGTATTGGTGGCAGACGCCTCGCACGAGCGTTACGTCGATACCATCCTGCAGACTATCGCTGACGCAGCGAAGGTTAGAGGAACCGGAATTGCGAAGCGCACCCACGAATATCTTACTACAAAGATGAAAGAGGCCAAAGCCGTTATCGCCTTACAAGGTGAACGCTTTGCCGGTTTCAGTTACATTGAGACATGGGGCAACAAACAATATGTCACGACTTCGGGACTCATCGTGCATCCAGACTTTCGCGGACTGGGTGTGGCGAAGAAGATCAAAGACATGACCTTCACCTTAGCACGCACCCGCTGGCCACATGCCAAGATTTTCAGTTTAACAAGCGGTGCTGCCGTCATGACAATGAACACACAACTGGGCTACCAGCCCGTGACCTTTGCCGACCTTACAGATGACGAGGCTTTTTGGCGCGGCTGCGAAGGGTGCATCAATGTAGACGTGTTGCACCGTACAGGGAGGAAATACTGCATCTGTACCGCCATGCTCTATGACCCGGAGGAACACCTTCCTGCTAAGATACCCCAAGAGGTGCTCGACCGCATTAAGCGTTTGGAAGCACCCCAGTCTTCCAGCAGGAACAAGGGCTTTGACCTACATTCTTGAAACAGTCCACCCATCACAATAAAAAAATCTTCAATACAACAAAATATGAACAAAGAATTTGCAACACCCTCAACAGGAGAACAGCTTAACACCGGTCGCAAACGTGTAGTAGTAGCCTTTTCAGGCGGACTGGACACCTCGTATACCGTAATGAAACTCAAAGAAGAAGGCTACGATGTGTATGCTGCCTGTGCCAACACCGGAGGCTTCAGCGCTGCCCAACTGAAGAAGAACGAGGAGAACGCCTACAAACTGGGCGCTGTGCAGTATGTGACACTCGACGTAACACATGAGTACTATGAGAAATCATTGAAATACATGATTTTCGGTAATGTATTGCGCAACAACTGCTACCCTATTTCCGTATCTTCAGAACGCATCTTCCAGGCTATTGCCATAGCACGCTATGCCAAGGAGATTGGTGCCGATGCCATCGCCCATGGCTCTACGGGTGCCGGCAACGACCAGATTCGATTCGACATGACTTTCCTCGTGATGGCTCCCGGTGTAGAAATCATCACGCTTACCCGCGACAAGAAACTCACCCGTAAAGAAGAGGTGGACTACCTGAATGAGCATGGTTTCTTTGCCGACTTCACCAAACTGAAATATTCTTATAATGTGGGAATATGGGGCACAAGCATCTGCGGAGGTGAGCTCCTTGACCCCACTCAGGGGTTGCCCGAAGAGGCTTATCTCAAACATGTTACTGCCACAGAGCAAGAGGCCACATTAAAGATTACCTTCGACAAAGGAGAGATTGTGGCTGTGAACGGTGAGGCTTTCGACGACAAGGTGGCTGCCATCCAAAAAATCGAGGAGATAGGTGCAAGCTATGCCATTGGCCGCGATGCCAACGTGGGCGACACCATCATCGGCATCAAAGGTCGTGTGGGCTTTGAAGCCGCAGCTCCCAAACTGATTATTGAAGCCCATCGGTTGTTAGAGAAGTCGACATTGAGCAAATGGCAACAATACTGGAAGGACCAGATTGCCAACTGGTATGGCATGTTCCTGCACGAGAGTCAGTATCTGGAGCCCGTGATGCCCGACATGGAGGCAATGCTCACCTCTTCGCAACGCAATGTTACGGGAACAGCCATCCTCAAGCTGCGGCCTTATGGTTTTGAGACTGTGGGCGTTGATTCCGTCAACGACCTGACAAAATCCAAACTGGGCGAATATGGAGAGACGCAAACCGGATGGACCGCTGATGAAGCCAAAGGCTTTATCAAAGTGTCGAGCACCCCACTTCGCGTATACTACGGCATTCACAAGGATGAAAAAAGATAAACTTTCATGTTCAAGAATAGATTAACCCTTTCAGAGCATCGTATGATAGGAGGCGTATGCGGTGGTATCGCTGAATATTTGGACATCGACCCCTCCCTTGTCAGGGTGATATATGCCGCATTGACCATCTTCACCTGTTTCAGTGGCTTTATCCTTTATCCGATTCTCTACTGGATTATTCCAAACAAATACAAAGCATAATGATAAAAGTAGGTATTCTTGGCGCTGCCGGCTATACCGGCGGCGAACTGATACGCCTCCTCGTAAACCATCCGGAGGCAGAGATTGTTTTCGCCAACAGCGAGAGCAATGCCGGCAACCTCGTGGCAGATGTGCATGAGGGTCTCTATGGCGATTGCCAGCTGACCTTCACCTCAGAGATGCCCTTCGACAAGGTTGATGTGGTGTTCTTCTGCTTCGGGCACGGCAAAAGCGAGGCTTTCCTCAAGGAGCATAGCATTCCTTCACATGTAAAGATTATCGACCTGGCGCAAGACTTCCGCCTTGCCGCACCAGGCAACGACTATGTATATGGACTTCCTGAAATCAACAAGGCAAGCATAGCCCAGGCACAGCATGTGGCCAACCCCGGCTGCTTTGCCACCTGTATTCAGTTAGCCCTGCTTCCTGCTGCCCACTTGCATCTGCTCACTAACGATATAGCCGTGAATGCCATTACCGGTAGTACCGGTGCCGGACAAAAGCCTACTGCCACCACACATTTCTCCTGGCGTACAGGCAACATGAGCATCTATAAGGCGTTCACACATCAGCACGTGCCGGAAATCAAACAGAGTCTTCGCCAGGTACAGGGCTTCCTGGATGCCGACATCGACTTTATTCCCTATCGTGGCGATTTTGCTCGTGGCATCTTTGCCACGGCTGTCATCAAGACAACCATGGAGCTCCCGGAAATCGTTGCCGCCTACAAGGCCTTCTATCAAGATGCCGCCTTTACCCACTATTGCGACAAGGCTATCGACATGAAGCAGGTGGTAAACACGAACAAGGCGCTTGTGCATTGTGACAAGTTTGGCGATAAGCTGCTCGTTACTTCCACCATCGACAACCTGTTGAAGGGCGCTGTTGGGCAAGCCGTACAGAATATGAACATCCTCTTTGGACTGGATGAGACAACAGGATTGAAACTGAAAGCAAACGCTTTCTAATTTTAAAGGATTGTAAAGATGAATCTATTCGATGTATATCCCCTTTTCGACATCAATATCGTGAAGGGAAAAGGCTGTAAAGTTTGGGACGACAAAGGACAGGAATACCTGGACCTGTACGGTGGGCATGCCGTTATCAGTATTGGGCATTGCCACCCCCATTACGTAGAGAAAGTGTATGGACAGTTGCAGCAGTTAGGTTTTTATTCCAACTCCGTCATCAACACGCTACAGCAACAGTTAGCCACCCGTTTGGGTAAGTTGTGTGGCTACGAAGACTACCAGCTCTTTCTCATCAACAGCGGGGCGGAAGCCAACGAGAATGCCTTGAAACTGGCCTCGTTCACAAACGGTCGCACCCGCGTGCTCTCTGCCGAGAAAGCCTTTCATGGTCGTACTTCCTTGGCTGTTGAGGCAACCCACAACCCTAAGATTATTGCCCCCATCAACAACAACGGGCATGTCACCTATCTGCCCATCAACGAACTGGAGGCATGGGAGGCCGAGCTGGCCAAAGGCGACGTGTGTGCCTGCATTGTAGAGTGCGTGCAAGGTGTGGGCGGTTGCAACCTGCTCACCGAGTCGTTTGCACAAGGTCTGCAGGCTGCCTGCAAGAAATATGGCACCATCCTCATCTGTGATGAAATACAATGCGGCTATGGCAGAACCGGACGTTTCTTCGCACACCAATGGTTGGGCATACGTCCCGATATCATCACCGTAGCCAAGGGAATCGCCAACGGATTCCCCATGGGTGGTGTGCTCATCTCGCCCAACTTCAAACCTGTCTATGGCCAATTGGGCACCACTTTTGGCGGTAACCATTTAGCCTGCGCTGCTGCCTTGGCCGTATTGGACGTGATGGAATCTGAACATTTGGTAGAGAATGCCCACAAAGTGGGAAGTTACATCATGGAACGGCTGAAGGAGCTACAGGCAACAGAGCCCCATATCGTGGAGGTGCGCGGTCGTGGTTTGATGATTGGCGTGGTGCTCGACATTCCCCACAAAGAGGTGCGCAACCCACTCATCTATCAGGAACATTGTTTCACAGGCTGTGCCTCGACCAATATTCTACGTATCCTTCCCCCGCTTTGCCTCACCCAAGCTGAGGCCGATGCGTTTATCGAACGACTGAAAAAAGTATTTGCATCCTTATGAAAATAGCTATAATAGGAGCAGGTGCCATGGGTGGCAGCTTTGCCGACGGACTGCTGAAAGGAACCTTATTCCGTCCGGAAGACATCACCGTAGCCAATCCACATGAAGAGAAACTGCTGCGGTTCAAAGAGGCGGGGGCACACATCACCACCGATAACTGTAAGGCCATAGCCGGTGCCGATTATGTAGCCATTGTCGTGAAACCGTGGTTAGTGGAACAGGTGCTGCAAGAGCTGAAGCCCGTCTTCAACCCCGCGCAACAAACACTCATCAATATGGCTGCTGCCATCTCCTCTGCAAACCTGCTGCAATGGATTGAGAAAGATGGCCAAACCCCGACCCTCTTCCAGGCCATTCCCAATATTGCCATTGCCATACGGCAATCGATGACTTTCCTGGCATCGCCCAACGCTACAGCAGAGGAGGTAGCAACCATGTGCCGCTTGTTCAACGACCTGGGAAAAGCCCTTTTCGTTGAAGAGCGACTGCTGGGCATGGGAACTGCCATGGCAGGCTGTGGCATTGCCTATGCCATGCGTTATGTACGCGCTGCCATGGAAGGAGGTGTGGAGTTAGGGTTTAAAGCCGACCTTTCACGCGACATAGTACTGCAAACCGTAAAGGGTGCCGTAGCCCTTCTGGAAGCCACCGGCCATCATCCTGAGGCCGAGATAGATAAGGTTACTACCCCCGGTGGCCTGACCATTAAAGGACTCAACGAGATGGAGCATGCCGGATTCACCTCGGCTGTGGTGCGTGGTTTAAAAGCCTGTTGCAAATAGTGAACTATAGAGTCATCACATAAAACAAGACATTTTTACGTATCATCAATCATCAACAATTTTATGGCAGAAGAATCACTGATACAAATCGGTCAGCGGCTAAGAGGATTAAGAGAGGTGTTGGATATTCCGGCCGGAGACATTGCCCAACTCTGCGGGTTCACACTTGAAACGTATGAAAAGGTTGAACGAGGAGAAGTTGACCCGGGCATTTCCGGTTTGACAAAGATAGCCAAACGCTATGACATAGCCCTGGACGTTCTCATGTTTGGCGAGGAGCCTCACATGCGTACCTATTTCGTAACGCGCAAAGGACAAGGGTTAAAAGCCGACCGAAGGAAAGACTACAGCTACCAAAGTTTGGCCAGCGGCTTCAGCGGCAGGAAAGTTGACCCTTATATCGTGAAGGTCGACCCTCTGCCGGAAGGCGAGGAACGCCCCAAGAACTCGCACGAGGGACAAGAGTTTGACATGATTATTGAAGGCACCATGGAACTGACCCTCGGCAAGAAAGTGATTGTATTGGAACCCGGTGATAGTATTTATTTCGACTCGCTCGAACAACATAGCATGCGGGCCATGAACGGGCAACCATGCCGATTCTT
The DNA here is from genome assembly GCA_945837185.1 of uncultured Bacteroidales bacterium. Taxonomy (GTDB): domain Bacteria; phylum Bacteroidota; class Bacteroidia; order Bacteroidales; family Bacteroidaceae; genus Prevotella. The sequence goes on from CAMAMZ010000042.1 coordinate 8,209, forward strand.
ATGTATTGTTATCTAAAACGCCAAGCACGACATGATTGAAAGATTTCTCTCACAGACGCAGTTCTCTTCCGAAGAGGATTATCGCCAACATCTCCACTTTCTTATTCCGGAGAATTTTAACTTTGCTTACGACGTGATGGACGAATGGGCCAAGGAAAAGCCCTTTAAGGTTGCGTTGCTATGGACAAACGAACAAGGTGAAGAGCTTCGGTTTACCTTTCAGGACATCAAGGAGAAAACGGACCGCATTGCTGCCTACCTGACACAACTCGGTATTGGGCACGACGATAAGGTGATGCTGATTCTCAAACGCCATTACCAATGGTGGCTTACCATGCTGGCGCTGCATAAGATTGGTGCCGTGGCAATTCCTGCCACCCACATGCTTACCAAGCACGACATCATATATCGTAACCAACGGGCCAGTGTGAAGGCTATTATCTGTGCGGGTGAACCCTACATTCTCCAGCAAATTCAGGAGGCCATGCCGGAAAGTCCTACCGTCAAGGCTCTTGTTTCCATTGGTCCCATCGTTCCTGAAGGCTTCCACGATTGGCACAAGGAATGTGCAGAGGCGCCAGCCTTTGTTCGCCCGGAGCATGTGAACAGCAACGAGGACACCATGCTCATGTACTTCACCAGCGGAACAAGCGGTGAGCCTAAAATGGTGGCACACGATTATCTCTATGCACTGGGCCATCTCACCACAGGTGTCTTTTGGCACAACCTGCATGAAGACAGCATTCATCTTACCGTTGCCGATACGGGTTGGGGCAAGGCTGTATGGGGAAAGCTCTATGGGCAATGGTTTGCCGGTGCAACGGTTTTTGTGTATGACCATGAGAAATTCAGCGCCGACAAGATCATGCGTCAGATGGAGAAATACCATGTGACGTCGTTCTGCGCTCCTCCCACGATTTACCGTTTTATGATACGTGAGGACTTCTCACAGTATGACCTCAGTGCCCTGAAATATTGCACCACAGCCGGAGAAGCCTTGGAACCGGCTGTCTACAAGGAGTTCTTTGACCTTACCGGCATCCGGCTGATGGAAGGTTTCGGTCAAACAGAAACCACCATGACCTTGGGCACCTTCCCTTGGATGACACCGAAACCGGGCTCTATGGGCAAACCCAACACCCAATACGACATACGCCTCATCAAACAGGATGGTACACCCTGCGAGGATGGTGAGAAAGGTGAGATTTGCGTGTTTGTAGGGGAGCAGAAGCCTTTGGGCTTGTTTAAAGGGTATTACCGCGATGAAGAACTGACACAGCAAACCTGGCACGACGGACTGTACCATACCGGTGACTTAGCTTGGCGCGACGAAGATGGCTACTATTGGTTTGTGGGCCGTGCCGACGACGTTATCAAGAGTTCAGGCTACCGTATTGGTCCGTTTGAGGTGGAAAGTGCACTTATGACACACCCTGCTGTGGTGGAATGTGCGGTGACAGGCGTACCCGATGAGATAAGAGGCATGGTGGTGAAAGCTACCGTGGTCTTGGCAGCTGACTGGAAATCGAAAGCCAACGACTCCCTCACAAAGGAACTGCAGGCTCATGTGAAGCATGAAACAGCTCCTTATAAATATCCCCGTATCATAGAATATGTTGATGAACTGCCCAAAACCATCAGTGGAAAAATTCGCAGGGTAGAAATCAGAGAAAAAGACAACAAGAAATGAGAATTGTCATCAAGGTGGGCAGTAACGTGCTGACCCGAAATGACGGACATCTCGACATTACCCGTGTGTCCGCCATCGTTGACCAGATTGCCTGGCTGACACAACAAGAGCATGAAGTTATCTTAGTGTCTTCGGGAGCTGTGGCCTGTGGACGCAGGGAGCTACAAGTGAATCATGACCTTGACACTGTGGAGCAACGACAGCTCTTTTCTGCCTTAGGCCAGGTGAAACTCATCGGATTGTATTATGACCTTTTCCGGGAGCACGGCATGCACATGGGACAGATTCTCACCATGAAAGAGAACTTTGAGCCTGGAGAGCCTTACGACAACCAGCGTGCCTGTATGAGTGTGATGCTGGAGAATGGTGTAGTGCCTATCGTCAATGAGAACGACACGGTGAGTGTCACCGAGCTGATGTTTACCGACAACGACGAGCTGAGCGGACTCATTGCCCAAATGATGCAAGCCGACATGCTGATACTGCTTAGCAATATCGATGGCATCTACACGGGTCATCCCGATGACCCTGATGCCACCTTGATTCGATGTGTTGAAAAGGGAACCGACCTGCAGCATTATATTCAAGCATCAAAGAGCACCCACGGACGGGGTGGCATGACTTCCAAATACGCTACCGCAGCTGCCTTGCAACAAAAGGGTATCAAGGTAGTTATTGCCAACGGGAAACGGGAAGATATCCTTATCGACCTGCTCACCCACCCCACCGATACACCCCATACGCTCTTTCAAACAACTAAATGATTGTTATGACAAACAACGAGATTTTCAAAAGAAGCAGGGAAGCCTGCAAGACCTTGGCGCTGCTCAGCGATGCGCAACGCAATGAGGTGCTGCAAGCCGTGGCTGATGCGATTATGGCGCAGCAGGCAACACTCCTGCAAGCTAATGCCCTCGACCTGGCAGTCATGGATCCTGCCAATCCCCTCTACGACCGCTTGCAACTAACCGCCCAACGTTTGGAAGGCATTGCGGCAGACATGCGGCATGTGAGCGAACTCCCCTCACCTTTAGGACGGACGCTACAAGACCGCACCTTACCCAACGGGCTCAGGTTGCGACGGGTGAGTGTGCCTTTCGGTGTTATAGGTGTCATCTATGAAGCGCGGCCTAACGTCACGTTCGATGTCTTCTCACTATGTTTCAAGAGTGGTAACGCTTGTGTGCTGAAAGGAGGGAAAGATGCCGACCATAGTAACCGTGCGGCTATCCAACTGATTCACGGAGTGCTCGAGCAGAAAGGCATCACACCCGATGCTGTGGCATTGTTGCCCGCTACCCACGAAGCCACAGCCGAACTGCTGAACGCAGTAGGCTATATTGACGTGTGCATACCACGTGGTGGCAGGAAACTCATCGATTTCGTAAGGAATCAGGCACACATTCCTGTCATTGAGACAGGTGCGGGGGTGGTGCATGCCTATTTCGATGCTTCGGCCGATTTGGTTATGGGTCAACGTATCATAGAAAATGCCAAAACACGAAGGGTGAGCGTATGCAATGCCCTCGACTGTTTGATTGTGCACCGTTCACGCCTACATGATCTGCCCGAGCTTGTCAAGCCTCTTATTGCCAAGCATGTGGAATTGTGGTCGGAAGAGCCACTACCGGGTGTGAAAAGCCACCTTGCTTGCGACAATGCCGCAGAGGTGTTCGGTACGGAATTCATGGACTACAAGATGGCCATCAAGGTAGTAGACTCGATAGATGAAGCCTTGCAGCATATTGCCCATTATGGTTCCGGCCATAGCGAATGTATCATCACCCGCGACAGCAACAATGCCCACAGATTCCAACAGGAAGTGGACGCAGCCTGCGTGTATGTCAATGCTCCCACCAGTTTTACTGATGGTGCACAGTTTGGCTTAGGTGCTGAAATAGGCATCAGTACACAGAAGTTAGGTCCACGCGGCCCTATGGGATTAGAGGAAATAACCACCTACAAATGGCTCATTGACGGTGAAGGACAAATCAGGGCATAACCTATGTGCACATGGGTATACAATGTGGCAATAGTACAAGAATACAAAATAAAACATATTGGAATATGAAGACTTTTATGTATGCGCAAGACCTTGGCTGCCTGAAGAAGGCTCTTGCTGAGGCTGAAGAGATAAAGCGCGAACGATTCAAGTTTGAAGCATTGGGAAAGCACAAGACCTTGTTGATGATTTTCTTCAACAACAGTCTGCGCACCCGTTTGTCGACACAGAAAGCAGCCATGAATCTGGGAATGAATGTTATTGTGCTGGATGTAAACGCTGGAGCCTGGAAACTGGAAACAGAGCGTGGCGTGATTATGGATGGCGACAAGAGTGAGCATCTGTTAGAGGCTATTCCTGTCATGGCAAGTTACTGTGACATCATTGCCGTACGTTCCTTTGCCGGACTCACAGACAGGGAATATGACTATGCTGAGACCGTAGTGAACCAGTTTGTAAAATACAGCGGTCGACCTGTTATGGCTATGGAAACAGCCACTGTGCATCCTCTTCAGGCTTTTGCTGACCTGATTACCATCCATGAGGAATGGGGCAAGGAGCATGAAGCTCAGAAGCGCAAGCCGAAGGTAGTACTGACATGGGCACCCCACTGCCGTGCTCTGCCGCAAGCTGTACCTAATTCTTTCGCTGAATGGATGAACGCAGCTGAGGTTGACTTGGTGGTTACACATCCGGAGGGCTATGAACTGGATCCGCAATTTGTGGGCAATGCCCGTGTAGAATACGACCAGTGGAAGGCTTTGGAGGGTGCCGACTTCGTGTATGCCAAAAACTGGAGTTGTCCTGGCGTGACTCATCCTGCCGACTACGGTAAGATTCTGTCGAAAGATATGGGATGGACCATCGATGCTGCGCACATGGCAGTAACGAACAATGGTAAGTTTATGCATTGCCTGCCGGTGAGACGAGGGCTCATCGTTACCGACGAGGTGATAGAGAGTGCCAACTCTTTGGTGATTCCAGAGGCTGCCAACCGCGAGATAAGCGCACAGGTAGTGCTCAAACGTATGTTGGAAGCATTATAAGAAAAGAGAACTCTGATAATACAGGCGTACTAAAGAAAAAGAGAACTCTGATAACATGTGAATATAAGGAAAAGAGAGGAGAGGGATTTGAATGCCCTCTCCTCTCTTTTCCTTAATAGAATACATGCACCAGCAACATGGATACAAGGGTGGCAACACCCACGCTGACCAGTCCCGGCATCATGAAACTATGATTGAGCAGATATTTGCCTATGACGGTAGTGCCACTACGGTCAAAATTGACCGTGGCTATATCCGACGGATAATTGGGGATAAAGAAATAGCCATAAACACTGGGGAAGACACCTAAAAGAATTTCACCGGGAATGCCCAAAGAGTAGGCTAAAGGCATCATGGACACCACCACAGCCCCCTGCGAGTTGATGAGAACCGATACCACAAAGAATACAAGCGCAATACTCCAAGGATAGCTTTCCACAATACCGCTGAGGAGTTGCTGAATAGCCGGCATATAATTGGCAAACAGCGTGTCGGCCATCCAGGCAATGCCATAAATGGCCACTACGGCTACCATACCACTTTGCCAGACAGCTCCTGCCACCGCTTTCTTCGGACTCGCCTTACAAAAGATTACAATGAGAGCCGCAGCCACGAGCATGACAATCTGTATGACAATATTCATTTTGAGAGGTGCCTGCACCGCATGGGTAAAGCCCTCTCGCACCACCCCCAACGTGGCTAACTGCGCTGCTGTCAATCCGTTCCAGGTGTCTTTAACGCCACTATCGGCCACCACCTGACTATAGGTGGGTAGAAGATTCTGGAAAGAAGCATATACCACGATTAGCGCAATGGCCCCCAAGAAGATATAAACGGCACGCTTGGCAGATGCCGGAATCTCCTTGTTAAGGAGCGTTGCCTCAGAACCATACATATAATTATAGGTATCAGGATTCTTCAGACGTGCCTGAAACAAAGGGTCTTTATCCAAGTCTTTGCCACGCTTGTAAGAACAGGCACTGGCAACCAACAGGCCAATGACACTTGCCGGAAGGGTGACCATAAGGATGCGGGGTATGGTGATTTCAAAGCCATAGGAAGCGGAAATCGTGGCAAAAGCCACTACTGCAGCCGCAATAGGTGAACAGGTGATACCTACCTGTGAAGCGATGGAAGCAACGCCACATGGACGTTCAGGACGTATGCCTTTGCGCAATGCGATATCACAAATAATCGGCATGAGCGTATACACCACATGCCCTGTGCCTACAAGCACCGTGAGGAAAAAGGTGCAAAGCGGTGCAAAGAAGGTGATATGGCCCGGATGGCGACGCAACAAACGCTCCGCAATCTGTATCAGCCAATCCATACCCCCGGAGGCATGCATCATACCGGCACAGGTAACTGCAGCGACAATGATATAGATAACATCGGTAGGCGGATTGCCCGGTGCCAGTCCAAAGCCCAATACCAATATGGCAAGGGCGATGCCTGAAATAGCACCCAAAGCCAAACTGCCATACCTTGAACCCACATACAGGGCTCCTAAAACAATGGTAAGCTGTAGTAGAAACATAATTACTTGATTTGGTCGGTAAACAGATGTTTTGCATGGTCTTCCCATGCTGTTGTCGACAAAGATACGCATAAAATCCGACAAGAAAAAAGAATGTTTCAAGAAAGTTTGGTCATAGCGTTTTTTTTCACTACCTTTACCCACATGAATGGGTGTCGCTTCTATTCCTCACAGAACCGGTGCCTCCATGAGCCGATTCACCATGTGTAACAGGAATGAAGTTTACTCCCTACAACATATATAACAGGAACGAAGTGCACTCCCAACAACTAAACCTGTCAGAAACACAAACTATAAAAGATATGAAGAACAAGTATTTTCTTACCCTT
>CAMAMZ010000043.1 GCA_945837185.1 uncultured Bacteroidales bacterium
GAAGGTTGCTCCTTGACGTGGGGGCATTATTCGGCAAACAAATCTGCGGGCTCGTTGGTAAACCGGCGGAGAAACTCTTCTTCGCTGAGAATGGGAATGCCCAAGGCCTGTGCTTTCTTGTTCTTTGCCGAAGCGGAAGCCACATCGTTGTTGATGAGGAAGTGGGTGGCTCCACTCACGCTGCCACTCACCTTTCCACCCTGACTTTCGATATAGGCTTTCAATTCGTTGCGGTTACGATAGTGATGCACCTCACCTGTAACCACAAAGGTTAAACCTTCGCACAAGCGGCCTTTGGGTTGCTGCTCTGTGGGTTTCACAGTTACCTCTTGCAGCAGTTTTTCCAGCGCATCCCGCTGCGATGCATCTTGAACCCAACGCACGAAAGCAGCCGATTTCTCTGGACCAATACCATCAATATGGGCAAAATAGTCGACCGAATCAGCTGTGGCTGCTTGTTGGATGAGTGCCTCTAAAGGATAAGCGTTCAGCAGGCGTTTGCACACATCCACACCGCAGAGCGGAATAGACAGGGCGTAGAGCAGGCGCTGACCTTCTGTGGTGCGCGACTTTTCAATGGCTCGCAGGAGGTTGCCTACCGATTTGCTGCCAAACCCATCCATAGAAGCCAGTTCCTGGGCATGGCTGTCAAGGTGATAAAGGTCGGCATAGGTAGTAACCCAACCTAAGTTGATGAATTTTGCAAGGGTTTGCTCAGAGATGCCATCTATATCCATGCCAGCTTTCGAGACGAAGCGTGCGAATTTGCGCAGTTGTTTGGCAGGACATGAGGATGCGGTGCAGTGCAAAGTGCGAGTGCCGCCTCCTTCACGCTCTCTGATATGGGTGGGGGCACCACACACCGGACAGGTGGCAGGTATTTCCAATGTGCCTTCGCATTGACTCACGCCCACCACCTTAGGAATAATCTTATTGGCTTTGATGACGGTAATCCGTGTTCCTTTACCACCGATGCCCAACCGTTCGCACTCACTGATATTGCAGAGTGAAGCACGCTTCACCGTTGTCCCTTCAAGTTGCACGGGAGCGAATACTGCTACAGGTGAAATGGTAGAAGCAGCGCACGACCATTCTACGTGGTCGAGTGTCGTCTCGGCCGTGGCATCCTGCCATTTGAAAGCAAAGCCGGCACGGGTGGCATGATGGCCGGTAACGGAACCTGTTTGGGCATAAGCTATATCATCGTAGGTAATAACCAGTCCGTCAACAGGATAGGGGTAGGTGCGGTTGGTCACCCGTTCTGTCCATTGCCCAATCACATGCTCTATGGTAGCCATTTGGGGAACGGCTATCAACTCATGTTCTACAGTCTTGAACCCCATGGCATCCAACCATGCCATCTGACTTCCCCAGGAAGTCATCGGCTCATCGGTATATACCAGTGAGAACGGAATCCATCTCACCTTTCTGCGTTTCACCTCTTCTATATCCTTTAAGGTGAGGGTGCCCGAGGCCAGGTTGCGTGGATTAGCATAGGCCTCCTCGCTCTCCATATTAAAGATTTCAAAGTCGCTGTAGGAGATGACGGCCTCACCTCTTATCACCACATGTCCTGTGTAGGGAATGGTGGGAGGGATGCCTTGCAGGGCTGATGCCAGTTGAGTGATATTGGTGCCAATGTGTCCGTCGCCTCGTGTCACCACCTTGGTCAGCGTACCACCATCATAGGTAACAACCAATGTCAAACCATCCAGTTTCCATGAAAGCCAGATAGGTTTCCCCTCAGCCCATTTGGCCAGTTCTGCAACTTGTTTGGTTTTAGCCAGTGAGAGGGCAGGAAACTCATGAGCCTCTTTCTGACCCGCTATCGTGTCTTCCGACACTTTGGCTGTAGGGGAATCAGGCAACGTGATTCCTGTTTCTGTTTCCAGTTGTTTTAATTGGTCGAAAAGAGCGTCCCATTCAAAATCGGTCATACGCTCCCCTTGACCATTGTAATAGGCTTCCGAGGCGTCGTTGAGCCGTTGGATGAGTTTCCTCATAAGGCTCACAGTATCGGTATTTTTTCTTATGTCCATTTCGTCAGTTATTATATATGTCAGGAAAAGGCAAATCCAGCGCAAAGCACCAATAAAGTTTGTTAGTTTTGCCAGGATATAGCTTTTTTCCCTACAAAGATAATGCAATTCCCTGAAATTTTATGTATATTTGCAAACAAAAAACCAAAAACAAAAGTATGGTAATAGGCATAGATGTTGGTATAAGTACCACCAAGATAGTGGGTATTGATCATGAAGGAAAGGTCATTTCTCCTCTCCGCATCAAAGCCACCGACCCTGTCACGTCGCTCTATGGCGCGTTTGGTAAGTTTCTGCATAATAACCATGTGAAACTCGAAGAGGTTGAGCAAGTAATGATTACCGGTGTAGGCTCCGGCTATATTGATGGCCCTATCTATGGGCGTCCTACAGCCAAGTCTGATGAGTTTATGGCTGATGGCTTGGGAGCCCGCTATGTTACCCAACTCGACCATATGATTGTAGTGTCCATGGGCACGGGCACTTCGTTGGTGCAAGTGCAAGGCGATGATATTCGGCATATCGGTGGTGTGCCTATTGGAGGTGGTACATTGATGGGACTGTCTCGTATCATGCTCAAAACAGATAATATTGATACCATCACCGAACTGGCACTACAGGGCAATACCGGGAACATCAATGTGAGGATTGGCGATATCAGTCCTCATCCACTTCCAGGATTGCCGATGGAGGCAACAGCCAGCCTTTTTGGTAATGCACGCAGCAATGCTTCGCGTGAGGATATTGCGGCTGGCATCATTACCACGGTGCTGCAAACCATAGGCTCCAGCACGATTCTTGCCTCTTTGGGCACAGGCATCAAGCAGTATGTACTGATAGGCAATCTTACGTTGCTTCCCCAATGCCGCATCCTCTTTCCTCACATAGAACAGATTTATGGGGTAGAGGTAATCATTCCGCAGTACAGTGAGTTCTGCACGGCTATTGGCGCTGCTCTTTGTCACATGACTCCTATTCCGAATCATCAACCAGAATCTATAAATCCTTAAAAAAATGAAAAAACAAATTGTAACTGTTCTGTGCTTTTTCATGGCCTGTATGGCATGGGCACAAGATTTAACCGTGGCAACGTACAACATTCGCAATGAAAACCGTGGCGATTATAAGAGAGGTGACGGATGGACCGTTCGTGCACCTTATCTCTGTGACCAACTGGGGTTTGAGAATCCTGACTTGTTTGGTATGCAGGAGTGTCTCAAGCGCCAAATAGACTATATTGTCAAGCGGTTGCCGCAGTATGCTTATATTGGTGTGGGTCGAGAGGATGGCAAAGAAGAAGGGGAGTATTCACCAGTAATCTATCGCAAGGATCGCTTTGAACTCCTTGAGAGTGGTACCTTCTGGCTGGCTGAAGATCCTACCAAACCTGTGATGGGATGGGATGCCGCCTGTAAGCGTGTGTGCACGTGGGGTTATTTCAAAGACAAGCGTACCAAGCGTAAGTTCTATTTCTTCAATACGCACATGGATCATGTGGGAATCACCGCACGCCGTGAGGGAGCTAAACTTATAGTGCGCAAAATGCAGGAACTGATGAAGAAGGGTGAGATGGTAGTGCTCACAGGCGATTTCAATGTTGACCAAAATAGTGAGCCCTATACAGAGTTTGTCAATTCCGGTTTCCTGAAAGATAGCTATGAGGCGGCCATCCACCGCTTTGCGCCCGTTGGTACTTTCAACGATTTCGATGCGCAAAAGTTCACATTGAGTCGCATCGACCATATCTTTGTGAGTACAACATTCAGGGTAGATAGTTATGCTGTGCGCACCGACAGCTATTGGCAGGAGGTGAAAGGGGCAAAGGCAACTACCTCGGGAGCTGCGCCCAGTGAGGTGCAACTCAAGGTTTATAAACGTCACTGCCCGTCAGACCATTATCCGGTGATTGCCCGACTTAGTTTTTAAATAAGCATAAAATCCCACAGCATCTTTGGTTGTGTATAAGCCCATAGCAGTCCTCAGCATCTGAATTTCCCCGCATTATCTTTGTTGGCGTAAAAAAATAAAAATCCCCGCAGAAGCCTTGATGGCGTATCTGCGGGGATTTTTTTGCGTTGATATGTTGAGGCTTTAAGCCCAAATACCTAACTCACCAATAAAGAAGAGCAGCATGTAGCCTAACACCATACTCACAATACCCATAATGATACCAATCTTCAGCATGTCGTTCTGCTTGACCAAACCTGTTGAATAGGCAATGGCATTAGGAGGCGTTGAGATGGGAAGACACATGGCACTTGAAGCAGCCAAGGCAATACCGATGATGATGGTAGAGGTGCCACCAATGGCATTCAGCTTGTCGCCCATACCTGTACAAACCACTGCCAGAATGGGTACCAGCAAGGCTGCTGTGGCGGTGTTGCTGATGAAGTTGCTCAAGAAATAGCAAATGATACCTGAAATGAGCAGGATGGCAATGGGTGAGAAATTGCCGAAGGGGATGCTCTCGATAGCTCTGTCGGCAAGTCCCGAGCCATTCATACCCAACCCAAGGGCAAAACCACCGGCCACCATCCAGATAACACTCCAGTCTATCTTCTGCAAATCCTTGCCCGTAATCACACCTGTAAGAGCAAACACACCCATAGGAATCATGGCTACGGTATTGGCATCAACGCCGGTAATGCGGTCTAAAAGCCACATGAGGATTGTTACTACAAAGGTGCCGCTCACTACCCACATGCGCCAGCCATGGACTATGTGGCCCTCAATCTTCAACTCAATGGTTTTCTGAGTGAAGGGATAGAGGAACAGGATGAGACGCCAGCCTATAATCAGGATGACGATGACGAGCGGGAACATGAATCCCATCCATTGACCAAAACTGATGTTCAGGCCTAATTGTTGGTTCAGGGCTTGCAGGGCAATGGCATTGGGAGGCGTACCGATGGGTGTGGCCATACCACCAATGTTGGCCGCAAGTGGAATACTGAGAGTCAAGGCTATGCGCCCTTTGCCATTGGCGGGAAGAGCTGCGAAGACGGGGGTCAGGAAGGTGAGCATCATGGCAGCGGTAGCCGTGTTGCTCACAAACATTGAGAAGCAACCTGTGATGAGCAGGAAGCCCAACAAAACATTCTCACTCTTTTTGCCAAACGGACGGATTAGGTTGCGTGCCAGCAATACATCAAGACCGGATTTGGTGGCAGCAATGGCCAGAATGAAACCACCGAGGAAGAGCATGATTACAGGATTGGCAAAAGTGGCCATAATATCCTTTGATTTCATGAGTTCGCCAAAAACCTCACCCTCGCCTTTGAAGCAGGATAGGGAATTGTTGGATACGGTGAGACACATAATGGTAATGATGCTGAGCGAGGTGGCCCAGGAAGGGATGGCCTCTGTGAGCCATGAGAGGGTTGCAAAGACAAAGATGGCGATGATACGTTGCTGAATGACGGTGAGACCATCTATGCCAAACACACTGGAAGGCAGATTCCAAACGATTGCCGTAACAATGATGATGGCAAGCAACTCCCAAACTTTCTTCATCTCAATCTTGCTGGTGAGTACGTTTTCTTCTGTCATGATTAATTGGTTATTGGTTTGATTTGAAAGTAAAGAAATGGATAGTTATCTATTTCATTATTGTTTGATGTTGGGCTCTTCCAGACCGTAATGGTTCTTGCGGTCAATGCTCTTGAGATATGCAGAAAGCAAGAATGCTGCAACACCGAAGCATGCAAAGATAATGAGCGGAAGGGTGTAGTTGTAGGGTATGAACTCGCTTCCTGCCTCGCGGGCTGCTATCACGGCAGGATTGTCGGCATTCGCACTGGCCAATACGCTACCAATGAGCATCGGCACAAAGCAAAGACCAAAATTCTGTACCCAGAAAATGAGGCAGTAAGCACTACCCAACACTTTCTCGTCGATAATCTTTGGTACGCTCGGCCACAACGCTGCCGGCACCAAGGCAAAAGAGATGCCTAACAGCACGATGGTGGCATAAGCCAGCAGGTGACTGTGAGTGGCAGGAAGGAGGAAGGCAAAAATCAGATGGCAGGCAATAAGAAGCAGCGAACCCCACATCAGCATACTGGCACCTTTGCCTTTGTGGTCCAGGAAGGAACCTAAGAAGGGGGTGATGACCGCTGCACCGATGGGGAACCAACGGAAGATGTTGGAAGCGTCGGAAGCTGAAATGCCATCGAGGTTACATTGCAACATGTTGGCACCATAGCGCTGGAAGGGGAATATGGCTGAGTAGTAAAGAACACAGAGCAGGGCCACGGTCCAGAAAATACGACTGGTGAGAATGTTGCGAAGGTCGGAAGCCTTGAACTCTTCCTCACCCGCATTGTTGTTGCCGTCAATGCCTAACTGCTTGTCGAGTTTGCGGTCGAGCACGCAGAAGGTAGAGAAGGTGATGAGGCCAATGAACAGGAGCACGGTACAGAAGCCCACAGGAGCAGCCACGGTGCCCATCTTTTCCGCGATAATGGGGGAAATGGAGAAAATGGCAAACACACCAATGCGGGCAATAGCCATTTCCAAACCCATAGCCAATGCCATTTCCTTGCCTTTGAACCACTTGGCAATAGCTTTAGAAACGGTGGTTCCTGCCATCTCGCAGCCACAGCCAAAAAGCATAAAGCCAAAGGAAGCTAACTTGGCACTGGCGGGCATGGCTGTCCACCAACTGTCGAGCCAGGTGGCAAGGGCTGTGCCTGTAAAGCTGTCGCTGATGGCATACCATTTGATGCAAGCACCGAGGAACATCATCATGGCGGAGAGTTCACCGGTAAAACGGATGCCACACTTGTCGAGAATAATGCCGGCTACGATAAGGAAGCCAAAAACATTGAGAATGTACTCTCCGGCCGCATAGGTACCGAAGACGTTGGGGTTCCAGCCGCGCTCTTGTTCTATGAGCGACTGGAGGGGCGACATGACGTCGACAAACATGTAGCCAAAGAACATCATGGAGGCTACGAGAACAAGTGCGGTCCAACGAGCTGCCGCACTGTCATTGAGTTTCTTTTGCAGTGTTGCTGTCATATAAGTAATGATAATTAGTTTTCCTTAGGTTGCAGCCAGCGCTGGAGCCAGTCAAAGAAGGTGCGCTGCCAAAGAATACCGTTCTGAGGCTTTAATACCCAATGATTCTCGTCGGGGAAGAGCAGCAACTGGGCGGGAATACCCTTGAGGCGGGCAGCATTGAAAGCGCCAAAGCCTTGGTTGGCGTTGATGCGGTAGTCTTTCTCGCCATGGATGCACAGGATGGGGGTATCCCACTTGTCGACAAACTTGTGTGGACTGGCATCATAGGTGCGACGGGCATTGGCCGAACGGTCGGCATTCCAGTAAGCATCTTCATACTCCCAGTTGGAGAACCATGCTTCTTCGGTGTCCGTATACATCGACTCCAAGTTGAAGGCACCGTCGTGTGCGATGAAGCATTTGAAACGTCCGTTGTGATGACCGGCAAGATAATAAACGGAGAAGCCACCGAAACTGGCACCTACTGCTCCCATGCGGTTACGGTCAACATAGGGTAGGGAAGCGGCATCGTCGATGGCACTGAGATAGTCGTTCATGCACTGCCCCGTCCAGTCACCGCTAATCTGTTCGTTCCATGCCGAACCAAAGCCTGGCAGACCACGACGGTTGGGTGCCACGATAATATAGCCATGGGCAGCCATGATCTGGAAGTTCCAACGATAGCTCCAGAACTGTGACACCGGACTCTGCGGACCGCCTTCACAGAACAGCAGGGTGGGATATTGTTTCGTTTCGTCAAAATGTGGGGGAAGAATAACCCATACGAGCATTTGCTTGCCATCGGTGGTTTTCACCCAGCGTTGGGTAACCTTTCCCAGTGTGAGCTGGTTGAAGATATGACTGTTCTCGTCGGTAAGTTGTACAACCTGCGGCTTCTTCTGCAGTGTGATACGATAGAGGTCGTCGGGATGCGACATGGAGTGGCGCGTAACAAGCAACTGGTCTGTAGAACCTAATGGCTGGATGCTGCCGTAGTCATAGCAACCGTCGGTGAGCTGTTTTACACGACCCTGCAAATCGGTTTGATACACATGCACACAGGCGTGCCAGCAAGCCAGAAAATGAAGGGTACGGCTGTCTTTGCCCCAGCAAAAGGCATCGACATTGGTGTCGAGCGATTCGGTAACATAACGTTTCTCGCCTGTTGCGAGGTTGTAAACCAAAAGGCGGTTCCTGTCGCTCTCATAACCGTTGCGTGCCATGCTTTGCCAGGCTACATACTTGCCATCGGGTGAGAAACAAGGGTTCTGGTCGTAGCCCACATTGCAGTCGGCAGACTGGTTGTTCACAGCCTGTGATGCCATACTCTTGGTGGGGTTGATGGCTGGTTCTTGATAGCCTTCCGGTTTGCAAAGGTTACGGGTGCTGCGGGTGGCCACATCATAGAGATAAATATCAGAGTCGGTAGAAATGGCATAGGCGCGTCCTTCCCGTTTGCGACAAGTATAGGCTATGAAACGTGAATCGGGGCTCCAGGCCAGTTGCTCAATCCCTCCAAAGGGTGCCATCGGACATTCGTAGGGTTCTCCTTGAAGCATATCGTAGCCCTCTTGAATCTTTCCATCAACAACAGCGGCAAGGAAGGGATGAGATATCGACGTAACATAATGATCCCAATGGCGGTAGTTCAAATCATTGATAACGAGGCCTGTGGTCAGTGGCAGGTCGTCGGGATTCTTTTGGATCGTACCGTGGTAGGGAAGTTCGCGGAGCAGGATGACCTGTTTGCCATCGGGCGAGAAACGGAATCCGCTTAGTGGCTCCTTGCCGAAAGAGAGCTGTTGTTTTTCGCTACCGTCGGCATTCATCTTCCATACTTGTCCTTTGAACAAATAGGCTATCTTGGTGCCGTTTTCTATCCATTCAGCATCCGTTTCGTTGCTTGCACTCGTAGTGAGGCAACGTTTGTTGCTGCCATCGGCGTTCATGACAAAGAGCATGTGGTGGCTCTTGTTGGCTTTTACACTATAGTAGGCAACCTGGTAGACAATACGTTTGCCATCAGGCGATGACTGGGCACCCACAATGCGCCCCATCGCCCAAAGGGCTTCGGGAGTCATACGGTCGGAGCTAAGACGGATGTCGTTTTTGCCTATCATCGTTTGTGCTTGTGAAAAATTGCCGCCCAAAGAGAGAGCGGCAATCATGATAAGGGTCTTGAATGTATGCATATTCTTGATTACTTTCTTCTCCTGCGTTCCATTTCTTCGCGTTGTTGTTGCAGCTTGGCCTGTTGCTCCTGCATAGCCTGCAGGCGTGCTGCCAGTCCGCGTAGCTTTTGAGGATTATTTTGGTTTTCCTTATAGCGGGCATCCAAGAGTGCAAGCAGTTTCTCGTCGTTGGTGGTCTTTCGCAATGCCCACATAATCAATGCCGAGAAGAAAAGACTGATGAAGTAATAGAAGTTCAGTCCTGAAGAATAGTCGTTGAAGATGAAGAAGAACATGACGGGCATGATATACATCATCCATTGCATCATCTTCATCTGCTCAGCCTGTTGTCCTACCATCTGGTCACGTTGCTGGCGCATGGTCATCCAAGAGTACAGCACGTTGGAGATGCAGAACAGGATACAGGTAAGGGAGAGGTGGTCGCCAATGATGGGCAAACTATGGCTCCATTCTATAATGGGGTCGTAGGTCGACAAGTCGTCCATCCACAGGAAACTCTGGCCACGCAGCTGTATGGCGTTGGGCACAAAGTTGAACATGGCAATCCAGATAGGCATCTGAATGAGCATGGGCAGACAGCCAGACAGCGGACTCACGCCATACTTGGCATATTCGGCCATCATGGCTTGCTGTTTCTGCATTTGGTCTTCAGGCTTGTCGAACTTGGCAGTAGCTGCTTCCAACCGAGGTTTGAGCACACGCATCTTTGCACTACTCATATAACTCTTCTTGACCATAGGGAAGGTGATGAGCTTGAGCAGCAAAGTGATGAGAATCAATACTATACCCATTGGGAATATTTGCGATAGCCAGTCGAATACGTAGATGGTAAACCAGCGGTTGATGATGCGGAACAAAGGCCAGCCTAAGTATACCAAGCGTTGCAGTTCAAGATCTTTGCCAAAGGTGCTCTGCTCCTCTATGGTTTGCAGCAAACGGAAGTCGTTGGGACCGTAAAAGAATTCGAAATCTGTGGTTTGCTTGCCGGAGGGATCAAAGAATCCCTTCATTTTAGCGTGATAGCCTTTCAGATAGCCTTCTCCCTTCTCGTAAGGAATGGAAGTCATCTTGGCATTGGCGGCAAAATCATTCCGGGCAATCATGACAGCCGAGAAGAACTGGTTCTTGAATGCCACCCAGTCAATGGGTTCTTCGATATTCTCATCAATCTTCTCCGAGGTCTCGTTCAGATAGTCGGTACCACCTTCTGTGAAGTGGTAAGTAAGTGTAGCATAGCGGTTTTCAAAGCTAAAGCCCTTCTCCTGCTGCTTGCATCGTTCCTGCCAGTCAATATCGAGGGTATTGGTTTGTGGAGCAAAAAGGCCCTCCATGCCTACAGCCTGCAGTGAGGCGTGTAGCATATAGTCCTTACCCAAACGATAAGAGATGCGGAGATATTTTCCTGCACCGGCCTCTGCAGTAAGCACAACCGTTGAGTCGGTTTGCTCAGAAGGCTGGAAATACAAGTCTTTCGTGGAAATATTGCGTTCCTTGGCGGTGAGAATATAATTGAGCGACTGTTCACTACCGTTGAAGAGCACAACACCTTGTGTGCCTTTCATGTTGTCGGTATAAGACTTGATGTATACACGCTCCACCGTGGCACCTTTGGTGTTGAGGGTGAGCTCTAAAAAGTCGTTCTTCAATACCACGGGTTGTGGAGTTCCCTGCAGTGCCTTGTGGAAAAGGGCTGTCGTATCGCGCAAAGCCTGTGCCAGTTCCTCTTGCCCGCGTGCGGCAATACGTGCGGCATCGGCATCTTTCTTTTGTTGTGCCGCTGCTTCGCGCTCAATTTGCTCCTGTTGTGCTTTGATTTCCTCTTCTGAAGGTTGGTTCCACCAACTGAATCCAATCAGTACGGCGGCAATCAGCGTAAAGCCGATGATAGTGTTTTTATCCATTTCGTTGTTGCTTGTGCATAATAGCGTGTTTAACAAAATCCAAGAACAGAGGGTGCGGTTTCAGCACGGTGCTCTGGTATTCAGGGTGGTATTGCGTTCCTATATACCACTGAAGTCCGGGTATTTCTACAACCTCCACCAAGTCGCTCTCCGGATTACGACCCACACACATCATGCCTGCACGTTCAAAGGCAACGAGGAAGGAGTTGTTGAACTCATAACGATGGCGATGGCGCTCGCGGATGATTTGCTTATTATATATATTGAACGCGCGCGAGCCTTGGCGAAGCACACATTCATATTGTCCGAGGCGCATGGTGCCACCCATGTGTGTGATATTCTTCTGTTCTTCCATGATGTCGATGACGTTGTGTGGTGTCTTCTCGTCCATCTCACGGCTGTTGGCATCAGCATAGCCAAGAACGTTGCGGGCAAACTCTATCACCATCATCTGCATGCCCAAACAAATGCCGAATGTAGGAATGTCGTGGGTGCGGGTATAGTGAGCCGCAACCATCTTCCCTTCAATACCTCTTTGGCCGAAGCCGGGGCATATAATGATGCCGTCTTGTCCGGCGAGCATTTCTGCCACATTGGCCTCTGTGAGGAGTTCCGAGTTGATATAGTTGAGTTCTACCTTATGGTCGTTGTAGATGCCTGCCTGCAAAAGGCTCTCGCGAATACTCTTGTAAGCATCTTGCAGGTCGTATTTGCCCACCAACCCGATGTTCACGGTTTCCTTGGCATTGCGTTTACGCTCGAGAAACTGGCGCCATGGGCCCAAGGAGGGTTTTTCGCCTATAGGTTCATTGGTCTTTCGGAGGATGGCTGTATCGAGGCCTTGATCCTGCATGTTCACAGGCACATCATAGATGCTGGGGAGGTCTTCGCTCTGAATCACACAATCGAAGTCAACATTACAGAAGGCTGCCACCTTTTTGCGTACGGCATCGTCCAGATGGAGTTCTGTGCGCAGAATAAGGATATCGGGCTGAATACCCACACTCTGCAGTTCTTTCACACTGTGCTGGGTGGGTTTCGTCTTCAGTTCGCCTGCAGCTTTCAAGTAGGGTACATAGGTAAGATGAACGTTCACAGCGCGTGAGCCCAGTTCCCATTTCAACTGGCGGATAGCCTCCATAAAGGGAGCGCTCTCAATGTCGCCAATCGTGCCACCTATTTCAGTAATGACAAAATCATAGTGATATTTCTGGCCAAGCTGTTTGATGTTGCGCTTAATCTCGTCCGTAATATGGGGAACCACTTGAATAGTCTTGCCCAAATAGTCGCCTCTGCGCTCCTTGTCGATGACGCTCTTGTAGATGCGTCCTGTGGTCATAGAGTTGGCCTTGGTGGTTTGAATACCTGTGAATCGTTCGTAGTGCCCGAGGTCAAGGTCTGTTTCCATACCATCGGCTGTAACGTAGCATTCCCCATGTTCATAGGGGTTGAGGGTGCCGGGGTCGATGTTGATGTAGGGGTCGAACTTTTGGATGGTGATGTTGTAGCCTCTTGCTTGAAGAAGCTTTCCAATCGACGATGAGATAATTCCTTTTCCAAGCGAAGAAACCACACCGCCTGTCACGAAGATGTACTTTGTTTCTGCCACGACTGTAATACTTTAATATATTTCAGTGTGCAAATATACAATAAAAATACGAAACGTGCAAAATAAAGGCGTTTTCTTTGCTTCTTGTCACTTCTTCTTTGAGAAACGGCAGGATGGGTCGGTGTAAAAACAGAGAATTGTTACAGAAATAGCTAAAGAATGTTGTGGTTTTTGCCGAATACGTATTTTTATCGTAACTTTGCAGAAGATAAACTGTGCGGTTTCGCATAGCGTAGAAACAGGTTTGGTGACGCTGCGTTTGGTAGTGTTATCTGTGAATAGGAAAAAGATTGAAGGATGTTACGATTCATACTGTTGCTAGGGATGATGGGAATGATGCTAACTGCCCATGGGCAGGTGGCTAAGAAGTCGGTGGCATTGAGACAGACAATGTTGCGTGCTATATCGACGGTTGAGAAGTACACCGATTCATTGGCGCTCTTCCGTCGTCAGCAGGATAGCCTTTCCCGTTATCTGCTGTTGCGCGACAGTCTTGTCCGAAGTGGCAAACTCCAGGACGGGCTCGACTCGTTGGGCAATCTTGTCAAGATTGCTCCGCATCTGGACATGAGGGATGGGAAACCGATGAAAAAGGCCATCAGCAACATCGCATGTAGCCCTCTGTTTCTGCCTCCTACATTCTATAAAAGGGTGCCTCACGGAGTGTTTGACCTGGAAGGTGACCTGACAGCGGTTGACCATGTATTGCTCAACCTTTATCTCCACAGGCCTGATTTAATAGGGCGTACAGAAACGCAACTTACGCAGGCTGGCGATATTATTGAAGCTTTGACCATGAAGGTGGAGCAGGCAACCGACATCGTAGAGCATGTGGCGCCCAAACCTAAAGAAGCCCTGCCAGCACCTGTCGACCTGTTGGTGCTGAAACCAAACTTCTGGTCTTATTCGGGTGATTATTATTTGCAGTTTTTACAAAATTATATCTCTTCCAACTGGTATCAGGGTGGAGAGAGCAATTACTCCATGGTGGGCTCCATTACGCTCAATGCCAATTATAACAACAAGCAGAAGGTGAGATGGGACAACAAACTGGAAATGAAATTGGGATTACAGACGGCCAGGCAAGACACGGTGCACAGTTTGAAGGCTACCGAAAACTTGTTGCGTCTCACCAGTAAGTTGGGTTTGCAGGCCTCGAAAAAATGGTATTACACCTTGCAGATGATTGGCTACACGCAGATTATGCGCCAATGGAACAGTAATAGCGATGTGGTGACAACCGATTTTATGGGACCGCTTAATGTGAATGTCTCTATCGGTATGGACTATAATATTGAAAGCAAGAAGGGCAAAGTAAAAGGCTCTGTGCATATTGCTCCCTTTGCCTATAATTTCCGTTATGTGAATCGGGCTGCTTTGGCAACGCGTTATGGTTTGGAGGCCGACAAGCGACAGTTGCATAACTATGGTTCGCAGTTCACGTTTGATATGACATGGAAGATTGTCGACAATTTCAGTTGGAAAACGAGATATTATGCCTATACCACGTATGAACGGTCGGAAATGACATGGGAAAATACTTTCTCCTTTCGGTTCAGCAAGTGGATCTCGACCAATGTGTTTGTCTATCCCCGCTTCGACGACAGTAGGGCACGTGACGACCATTATGGCTATTTCCAATTAAAGGAATATGCGTCATTAGGTTTTTCCTATTCGTTCTAAATTTATCCCCCTCATCATACACTTTGACACAGTCTTGCGGAACAGATGGATCAGCCCGGGCTCTGCAAGTCCAGCATGATTACTGTGTCAACAAAAACAGGATGCTTTCGCGGTATGTGTCTATTGATGCAGTATGCCATTTGCAAAGCTGTCTATGGTTTCAGTGAATGAAGGAAAAAAGTGTTTGGTGAAATCAGGAAAAGACACCGCAAAACACCCCTAAAAAAGTATGTCAACATAAATGGCAAAGTATCTAAAGATAAA
>CAMAMZ010000044.1 GCA_945837185.1 uncultured Bacteroidales bacterium
AGATTTCGTCGATGGGCACATAGCCTTGCATCACCGCATAAATCGTGAGCGAAGAAACACTCTTTGCTCCCAATTTCTTCATGATGTTCTTTCGGTGCGTGATGACCGTTGTCAAACCAATGTGCAGCTTGTCGGCAATCTCCTTGTTGAGGAACCCTCTAACGATTAATGTCAGCACCTCTATCTCACGGTCGCTCAATACACCCGTCATAGGATGGGCCACCGGCATGGGCAGATTCTTTCCATGTGCGTGTGCGTGCTGTTCCATTTCCAAGATAGCACGCACCAACTGCTGCTCTCCCCTGCTCACACACAAACAACGGAATCCTGACAACTGTGCCACAGATTCCTGGGCTATGGTAAGAACGATGGTCTTCCGCACATTCGAGAGGAAGAAAAGTCGATGGGCAAGAACAATATCCATCGAAACGAAATAGTGGAAATACTGCTCTTTGTGCGCATTGTCAAACTCCTCAAAACTATTGTAGGCATCAATCTCCATCATGGGCATCACCTGCAACAGGATTTGCCGGAGTCCTACAACAGCCAACGTATTGCCATCCAAGATGGCAATACGCGGGCGCTTCATTCCACTTTCATCAAAATGCATGTGGCCGTATCGTTTTAATCCATATCGGGCACAATGAGCTTATAGCCCTTGCCGTGGATATTGATGATTTCTATTTGGTCGTCGTCCTTCAGATGTTTACGCAACTTCGTGATATACACATCCATAGAACGGGCATTGAAATAGTTGTCATCTATCCAGATGGTCTTCAACGCATAGTCACGCTGCAGGATTTCGTTGGCATGCGAACAAAGCAATGCCAAGAGTTCATTCTCTTTCGTAGTGAGTTTTGTCTGCTTCTCACCAATAGTGAGCAACTGCTTCTGCGTATCGAACACGAAACGACCGATATGGTATACCGTTGCCTCCTTGTTCTTCTTACCTCTCACACGACGCAAGATAGCTTCAATACGCAACACGAGTTCCTCCATAGAGAAAGGCTTTGTAATATAGTCGTCAGCTCCCAACTTGAATCCTTCCAAAATGTCGTCTTTAAGTGTACGGGCGGTCAGGAAGATAACCGGAATTTCCGCATTCGCCTGGCGAATCTCCTGTGCCAAGGTAAAGCCGTCCTTCTTGGGCATCATCACGTCGAGCACAGCAATATCGAACTTACTCTTCATGAACTCCTTGTAACCAGCCTCACCATCTTGACAAAGGGTAGCCTGAAATCCTTTTGCCTGCAAATACTCGCGAAGCAACATACCCAGATTCTCATCATCCTCACAAAGTAAGATTTTTAACTTGTCGTCCATAATTGTATCATTTAAATGTTAATAATATCTTGTTTCTTAACGCTCCTTTCAGTCTTTGATTATGGGCAGCTTGATCGTAAAGGTTGTGCCTTTGCCATATTCACTTTCCACGCGGATATCACCACTGTGCAACAACAATATCTTCTTTACATAAGCCAATCCCAAGCCAAATCCTTTCACATCATGCACATTACCGGTATGTACACGATAGAATTTCTCAAATACCTTCTTCAAATTCTCTTTCTTAATACCGATGCCCGTATCTCTGATGGAAAGGTAGAGATGGGTATCATCGTTCCAGGTTCTGAGATAGATGTCCAGCGGTTTGTCGGGCTTTCCGTATTTCACCGCATTGTCCATCAGATTGAAGATGGCATTCTGGAAGTGCATCTCATCCACATAGATGGTGGAGTAGATAGCTCCTATCTCTGTATAGATCTTGCCTCCCGTGTGCTCCACACGCAATGTGAACGAGTTTGCAATACCCTCCACCAATTCGTTCAAATCCAATTCCTTACGCTTGAACACAGCTTTCTTCTTGTCGAACATACTCATCTGCAGCACCTTTTCAACAAGGAAGCGTAAGCGTTTTGTCTCGTCCTGCACCACTCCGGAAAGATGTGTCATCATTGCCTCACTCTTTGTTACCGAACGATCG
This sequence comes from uncultured Bacteroidales bacterium, assembly GCA_945837185.1. Lineage (GTDB taxonomy): Bacteria > Bacteroidota > Bacteroidia > Bacteroidales > Bacteroidaceae > Prevotella. Next base: position 1,982 of record CAMAMZ010000044.1, read on the forward strand.
TTCAACATTTGTGCTGCCAATGAAATGCTGGCTATAGGTGTCTTCAGCTCGTGGGTCATGTTATTGATGAAGTCGTTCTTTATCTCCGTCAAACGTTTTGACCGGAAGATGGTCACGATTGTGAAGATGAAGGTGACAAACAACACGAGGGTGAAGATGATGCTCGGTATCATGAACTGTACCGCAGAATAGATGTAGGAATTGATTTTGGGGAAATGCACCTTCACCACACCCATCTTTGAAGGCGGGTCGTTTCTGAACAACAGTTGTGAATAACTATATTCCGATCCTTCATCGCTGTACTCGGAACAACGATACACCTCTCGCCCATCCTGTGTAGAAACGGTAAAGTGATAATCGAGGTTGATACCATTGTTCATCAACTCTGCCTTCAGGTCCTGGTCCAGGAGTTTGAAGTTGATACGTTCTTTCAGAGGCTTTTCAGAAGCGGAATAGAGAATAGACACTACCACCTCATCGAGCAGCGCTTTTTGGTAGACATAACGGTTTCTCACGATTTCCTGCAACGAGCGTGATGCCTCAGAGATGGAGCCCTTGTCGTTCTTGAGGATAATGGCCTTGGGCTTGCTGGCAGGATTGGTATAGAGGGTGCGCAACTCAAACGAGTTGTACACCGTGCCGTCTTTGCCCACAGCTGCATGCTGATGTGAATGTTGCTGTGTGCCGTCAGTAGCACCGGAACGTGTGCCTACCGAGTCTTTCCGCAAGGCTTTGCGTTCCGTTTCATTGACATCTTTCTCCAGGTAGCGGAGCGTTTCATTGAGCTCCAGGTTTCTCGAAGCCTGATAGAGTGCTCTGTTCACACTCTCGTCAAACTGTTCCTTCTTCATATCAGCCATCCCGCGGATATAACTGAGCTGGAGATAGAGCAATATCACAAAGGATATGCCCATGATGATTGCTATGATCCAAATCGTTCTCTGCTTCATACAGCAAAGTTAGCAAAATCCTTAAAATGTTAATGGATAATCGTTAACAAAAACCTCATCATTTAGCAATATTAACCTTTTCATATTTCTTTAGTTACATATATAAAAATATAAGTCAAAAAATAACAGCTCAGTAGAAGAAAGTGGGGAGATACTTTGCCATGTATGTTTAGAAGTACCCTTTTTGCTTCGTGCTGCGCACGATGAATGACCGATTAGGGCTTATACAAAAAAAATGGCAAACAATGGGTTGGGACATTCCCCTTCCGCATTGTTTGCCATACACTTAAATCTTATTCTTTAATCATCTTCTTCCTTCTGCTCGGCCTCATGCTCAGCAATCAACTTGCTTTGGATGTCGTTCGGCACAAGCTCATAACTTGCAAACTTCGTAGAGAAGGAAGCACGTCCACCCGTCAAGCTACTCAACGAAATAGAATAGTTCGACAACTCCTTCAAAGGAATCTTAGCCTGCAACTTCTGATAACCGGCTTCCGACTCCATGCCCATAATCAAGGCACGACGCCCCTGCAAGTCGCTCATCACATCGCCCATATAGTCTGCCGGCACATATACCTCCAGGTCGTAGATAGGCTCCAGAATCTTCGGACCGGCCTCTTTGAATGCTGCTGAAAAAGCATGACGGGCTGCCAATGTGAAGGATATTTCATTGGAGTCAACCGGGTGCATCTTTCCGTCGTAAACAATCACACGCACATCACGGGCATAACTACCTGTCAGCGGTCCACGCTCCATACAATCCATGATACCCTTGAGGATAGCCGGCATGAATCGTGTATCGATGGCACCACCCACAACAGAGTTGATGAATACCAGTTTACCGCCCCATTCGAGTTCTACCTCCTGACGGCCCTTCACATTCATCTTAAACTCCTGACCGTTGAAGTTGAAACTTGTTGGGTCGGGCATGCCCTCTGCATACGGCTCTACAATCAGGTGTACCTCACCAAACTGACCGGCACCACCACTCTGCTTCTTATGACGATAGTCGGCACGGGCTTTCTTCGTGATTGTTTCACGATATGGGATACGAGGCTCATCAAACACAACGTTCAGTTTCTCGTTGTTTTCCAATCTCCACTTCAACGTGCGCAGGTGGAACTCACCCTGTCCGCGCACGATGGTCTGGCGCAACTCCTTGCTCTGCTCCACAACCCATGTAGGATCTTCCTGACGCATCTTCACCAAAGCCACCATCAGCTTCTCCATATCTTGTGCATTCACCGTACGGATGGCACGTGAATATTTGGAGTTCGGATATTTGATAAAGTCAAAACGCCATTCGCAATCTTTTCCATTCAGCGTATTGCCAGTCTTCACATCCTTGAGTTTCACCGTACAACCAATATCTCCGGCATTGAGCTGGTCGACAGCAATACGGTTGGCACCGGCACAGGCATAGATGGCACCCAAACGTTCTTTCGAACCACGGTCGGCATTGGTAAGGTCGTCACCCGACTTCACCGAGCCACTCATCACCTTGAAGTAAGAAACCTCACCGATATGCGGTTCCACACCCGTCTTGAAGAAATACAGGCTTTCCGGACCGTTGCTCACGGGGTCGACCTCTTCGCCACGAGTATTGTGCAACTTAGGCATTTCGCTTACGAAAGGCACCACATTACCGAGAAATTCCATCAATCTGCGCACACCCATATCCTTACCGGCACAAACACAGAATACCGGGAAGATGCTACGGGTAACCAATCCCTTACGGATACCCTCGCGCAGTTCGTCCTCCGTCAAGGTCTCTTCCTCGAAGAACTTCTCCATCAAGGTCTCATCGTTCTCAGCGGCAGCCTCAACGAGTGCCTTGTGCATCTCCATGGCCTTCTCCATTTCTTCAGCGGGAATATCCTCTATGGTGGGCACACCACCTTCAGGTTTCCAGCTATACTTCTTCATGAGGAGCACATCAATCAATGCGTTGAACCCACTTCCTGTAGCAATGGGATATTGGATTGGCACACATTTGCTGCCATAGATTTCCTGCATTGTGTTGATGATATTATCGAAATCACACTTATCTGAATCCAATTGATTTACGAGGAAAATCACCGGTTTCTTCAACTTCTCGGTATAACGGAAACAGTTTTGTGTTCCTACCTCCGGACCATACTGACCATTGATAAGAATTACAGCCTCATCCGTCACATTCAGTGCTGTGATAGCACCCCCTACAAAGTCGTCAGCACCCGGGCAGTCGATGACATTCAATTTCTTGTTGTTCCACTCTACATGAAACACTGTGGGAAATACGGAATAGCCATACTCCTGCTCAACCGGGAAATAGTCGCTCACCGTGTTCTTGGCCTCGACTGTTCCACGACGTTTGATAATACCGGCTTCGAAAAGCATACTCTCGGCAAGTGTAGTCTTGCCGCTACCCGCACTGCCAAGCAATGCGATGTTCTTGATTTCATTTGTTTGATATACTCGCATATCAAAAGATTTAAGTGATTAGTACCGTTTTTAGTTCTATACGACAGTTGTTATGCTGTCATAACGACGATAAAGGTAGGTATTTTTATACAAAGCTCCAAAAAAAAACAAGAAAAATCTGTCATTTTTTTAATCTTATTAGGAATTTTGCCTTATTAGCTCACAGAATAGTATTACCTTTGCACCATGGCTGGATTGTATATACATATTCCGTTCTGTGCGTCACGTTGCATTTATTGTGGCTTCTACAGCACTACCCATCAGGAACTGCAAGAGCGGTATGTCAATGCCTTGTGTCGGGAAATGCGTCTGCGACCAGCCCCCCACGAGGTCATAGAAACCATCTATCTGGGAGGAGGCACGCCCAGTCAGCTGAGCTTTGGCCGGCTCTCCCGCCTGCTGTCATATATATATAAGGTGTATGAGGTATCGCCTTCGGCAGAAGTCACGATAGAATGTAATCCCGATGATGTGTGTCATGAAGATTTTGCTCTGCCTCCCGTTGTCAACAGGGTGAGCATGGGTGTGCAAACCTTCTCCGATGCGCAACTCCAATTCCTTCATCGTCGCCACTCCTCCCGACAGGTATGGGATGCCATTGCCAAACTTCGTCGAGCAGGAATCCACAACATCAGCATCGACCTCATGTTTGGTTTCCCTGACGAAACACTCATCCAATGGCAGAACGATCTGCAACAAGCCCTGCGACTGCAGGTAGAACACATATCGGCCTATTCCCTGATGTACGAGGAAGGAACACCTCTCTTCCGCATGCTGGAAGAGGGCCATGTGCGGGAGACCGATGAGGAGCTGATGCGTTCCATGTATGAAACATTGGTCGACACTTTGACCCATGCGGGCTATGAACATTATGAAATCAGTAACTTTGCCCTACCAGGCAAAAGGAGTCGCCACAACAGCAGCTATTGGCAAGACAAGCCTTATATGGGATTGGGGGCAGCAGCCCATTCCTACGACCTGCACCAACGGCAGTGGAACGTGAGCAACCTGCACGCCTATCTGCAAGCTATCGAAGGGGGAAAGGTGCCTTTTGAAGCAGAACCTATTGATGAAGCCACGCACTACAACGACCTCGTTACCACTGCCTTACGCACTTGCGAAGGAATGAATCTCCAACAGCTATCTGCTCCCTATCACGACTACCTGCTGGCCCAGGCACAACCTTTCATTGAACAAGGCACCTTGGCACACACCGGAAACAGGTTGCACCTCACCCCACAAGGAATCTTTATTTCCGACACGATTATGGCTGCTCTGGTGTACGTGTAGCCACCTCTACCACCCGGAGCACCTCCCCTTCCACACGGAAACGGATATCATAAGCTTCAAACGGCATGCCATACACCTTGGTAGCGTCCTGATGATAGTGTGGGCGTGGGTCTAAGGCCAAGATTCCTTCCAACATCTCCACTTCTTTCTTTGTCAGGCAGCGGGTCACCTCAGCAGGCATCACCACCTGCAGGCGCTTGATGGCATGTGTATCGGTAAACCCTCCTCGTGCTTCAGGATGGCAGTCGGTATAGGGGATATAGGGTTTGATGTCGTAGATAGGCGTGCCATCCATCAGGTCGGCTCCCAACACGTGAATCACCGGACCTTGCGTGGGATGCTTTTCAATGCGCGCTATACGCACAGACGACAAGCCCAAGGGATTGGGACGAAAGGGTGAGCGGGTAGCGAAAACTCCCATCTTTTCATTGCCTCCCAACAGTGGCGGGCGCACCACCAAACTATTGGCGGCATGCGGATTGGCAGAAAAGCCCCACACTAACCAAAGGAAATCAAACCCTTCCAAACCACGTAACGCATCGGTGGAGCGATAGGCGGGTTCAAACACTATGCGACCTTCCAAGTCGGCTACCAGACCACTCTGTTTCGGGACACCAAACTTCGAGCGGAAAGGCGAGCGGAAAAAAGCTATCGGTTGTATCTCCATCTTGCTATCCTATGAATGATTGCATCCCTTGGCAAGCACTTCCTTCAAATAGCGTGCCGTATAGCTCTCCTTGCAGTTCACCACTTCTTCGGGTGTTCCTACAGCCATCACCTGTCCGCCTCCTCTTCCACCTTCCGGACCGATGTCTATCAGATGGTCGGCCAACTTGATGACATCCAGGTTGTGCTCAATAATCAAAACCGTATTCCCCTTATCGACCAGTTTGCCCAACACATCCATCAAGATACGGATGTCTTCAAAGTGCAAACCCGTAGTGGGCTCATCGAGGATAAAGAGCGTTTTCCCCGTATCACGTTTTGCCAGTTCTGTTGCCAACTTCACGCGCTGACTTTCACCTCCCGACAAGGTTGTGCTCGACTGCCCGAGTTTGATATATCCCAGTCCCACTTCCTGCAACGACTTAATCTTGGGCAGTATGGCCGGCACATTGGCAAAAAACTCCACAGCCTGATTAATGGTCATATCCAGCACATCCGCAATCGACTTACCTTTGAACCGCACCTCCAACGTTTCCCTGTTATAGCGTTTGCCATGACACACCTCACAGGGCACCAGCACATCGGGCAGGAAATTCATCTCTATCGTCTTGTAACCATTGCCCGCACACGCATCACAACGGCCACCCTTCACATTGAAAGAGAATCTGCCCGGCTTATAGCCCCTTATCTTGGCTTCCGGCAGATTTACAAACAGATTGCGTATGTCGGAGAATACACCCGTATAAGTAGCCGGATTGCTGCGGGGCGTACGCCCGATGGGACTTTGGTCAACCGTCACCACCTTATCTATATTGGCTATGCCCTCTATGGCATCATAAGCGAGGGGTTTCTTCAATGCTCTATAGAAATGATGTGCAAGAATGGGCTGCAATGTTTCGTTGACCAATGTCGACTTGCCCGAGCCGCTGACACCGGTCACCACAATCAACTTACCCAAAGGGAACGACACATCAATATGTTTCAGATTATTTCCACAACAGCCTTTCAAAACGATAGCCTTTCCGTTGCCTGCTCTCCGTTGTGCCGGAACGGCAATCTGTCTTTCCCCGTTCAGATACTGAGCCGTAATTGTCTGTGTGCGCAACATATCGTGTGGTGTGCCTTGAAACACCACTTCTCCTCCTTTCCTCCCGGCCATAGGACCAATATCCACTATCCAGTCGGCAGCCCGCATCATATCTTCGTCATGCTCCACCACAATCACCGTGTTGCCCAAATCACGCAACTCCTTGAGCGAATGGATGAGGCGTTGGTTGTCGCGCTGATGCAGTCCGATACTGGGCTCATCGAGAATATACAGCACATTCACCAGTTGTGTGCCTATTTGGGTTGCCAAACGGATACGCTGGCTCTCACCTCCCGACAAAGAGGCCGACTGACGGTTGAGCGACAGATAATCCAACCCTACATCCAACAGGAAATCTACTCTTGTCAAGAGCTCCTTCACGATCTCTGCCGCTATGGCACGTTGCTGAGGGGCAAGCTGCTCCTCCAGTGCCTGCAGCCATGCCTTGAAATCAGGCAAATCCATATTGGCCACTTCCGAGATGTTCTTTCCTGCCATACGGTAGGCCAACGCCTCCTTCTTAAGGCGCTGTCCGCCACATTCAGGACACGTTACCAACGCCAGGAACTGTTCTGCCCATTTCTGTCCCGAAGCAGAATCATCGTTCTCCATGACATCTCGAAGGTATTTTATCACTCCGTCAAACGAAGTGAAGTAATCGCTCGACGTGTGCACCAGTTCCTTGGCTATACGCACCTGTTCCATAGTGCCATACAACACCTCTTGCATAGCCTCCTCAGGAATAGCCTCCACAGGGGTCTTGATGTCGCAGCCATATTTCTTCAGAATGGCGTCAATCTGCCAGAAAATCATCTGGTTCTTGTATTTTCCAATAGGCAGGAAGGCTCCTTGGTAAATGCTCAACGAATTGTCGGGTATCACCTTTTTCATATCCACCTCGTTGATGACTCCCAAGCCCTTGCAATGGGGGCATGCCCCTTCGGGTGAGTTGAAGGAGAACAGGTTAGGGGCCGGATCGCCATAGGCAATGCCGGTGACCGGATCCATCAGTTTGCGGGAGAAGTTTCGCACCTCCTCTGTATCGTAATCCATAATCATCAACGTGCCTTCCCCTTGCTTCATGGCCACTTTGACCGACTTCTGCAAGCGCTCGTCATCCTTGTCTTGCACCTTCAGCTTGTCAATCACCACCTCTATGTTGTGGTTCTTATAACGGTCAACCCTCATTTCGGGCAGAATTTCCTTGATACTCCCATCAACACGGGCATACAGATAGCCTTTTCTGCGCAAACTCTCGAAAAGCTCCCTATAGTGTCCTTTGCGTTGGCGCACCAAAGGAGCCATGATGCAGATACGCTTCCCCGCGTAATCGTCCAGTATCATACGGATGATTCTTTCTTCCGTATATTTCACCATCGGTTCGCCCGATGCATAGCTATAGGCCGTAGCAGCCCTTGCAAAGAGCAGACGCAGATAATCATAGATTTCGGTTGTGGTGCCCACGGTAGAGCGTGGATTCCGGTTGGTTGTTTTCTGGTCGATACTGATTACCGGACTCAGTCCCGTTATCTTGTCTACATCCGGCCGTTCAAAACCTCCGAGGAAATTCCGGGCATAGGCCGAGAAGGTTTCAATATAGCGTCTCTGTCCTTCCGCAAAAATGGTGTCGAAAGCCAGCGACGACTTGCCGGAACCTGATAGGCCCGTAATCACCGTCAGTGAGTTTCTTGGAATGGTAGCGTCCACATTTTTCAAGTTGTGCACCCTGGCCCCATACACGCGGATTTCTTCCTCTTCCTCTATCATATCTTTCTTTTATTGTTATTAGCGCGATGCATCCGGCACCTCGTCTATGTGCTGCCGGAGCAAGTTCACGTCTTTCTTTATATCATACACCCTTCCGTCAGCCCCTTTAGCCTTTACCAGACAATAATAGGTGCCATCCTTCACAGCCTTGCCACGATAGGTGCCATCCCATCCTCCGGCCGGGTCTTTCCATTCATAGAGTTTCTGTCCCCAACGGTTAAAGATGATGGCTCTGAAGGCAATGATGCTTTGGTATCCGGGTTTCGCCCTGTATATATCATTTATTCCGTCGCCATTGGGCGTGAAGGCATTGGGAAATTCCAACTTACTCTCGTAGACCGTAATACAGAAAGGACCTTCGCTCCAGTAGTCTTCGGTGTAAGCAACCGTATCGGTGCCTTGTACAAAGGTGGCATAGCACACGGCATAATGTGCACCGGCCTCGACAAAGGTGTATTCCGTATTCTCCTCATAGCGCACCAGATAGGGGCTATCCATCTTGCCTTCCCTATAGAAACGCCATTCATAATGGGCAGTCCACCCTTCCGTGTTCGAAGGCTGCAGGCGGAACATTGCTTTTATGGGAGCCGAACCGGCAAAAACCTTATCCGTATTTTCATTGCCGTCGACATCGGTACATACCATCACAGGAGCAATGGCAGGAAGTTGGGCCCTCAGCGCCATCCCTTCCCACAGGAGCAATGAAAGCATCATCACACAGCTACGAATCATCTTGTTTTGCCACATAATTCATGCAAAGTTAGCAAAAAGTTGTCAGTTAGGCTTCAGAGTTGGGAGTTTTTTTGTATTTTTGCATCTGAATCATTATTCATCCTCAAGGAAATGAAGAAACAGCACATATTCTGCATACTTTTCCTGCTAATGGCCCTGGCATCTTATGCCCAATCAAACATTCGTTCCCGTGCCATAAAAGTAGGTATCATGCTGCCCCTCCACGACATCGATGGTGATGGCCGTCGCATGGTGGAATACTATCGTGGGTTCTTACTTGCCTGCAATGATTTGAAAGAGAAAGGTATATCTGCCGACATTCATGCCTGGAATGTTCCCATAGATGCCGATATACGCCAAACCCTCCTCGACCCTGCCGCCAGTCAGTGCGACATCATTGTCGGTCCGCTCTATACAGCACAAGTAAAATATCTGGGCGATTTCTGCCGCAACTACCATATCCGCATGGTCATTCCCTTCTCTATAGCCAGCGAGGAGGTGAACCACAATCCACAGATATCGCAAGTATACCAGTCTGTCACCGCACTCAACGACCAAGCCATTGCGGCCTTTCTGGAGCGCTTTCCCAAACATCACCCCGTATTCATTGATTGCAACGACACCACCAGTCGTAAAGGCATCTTTACCTTTGGCCTGCGCCAGCGGTTGGAGAAAAAAGGCATCAGCTACAGCATTACCAACCTCCGTTCGTCTGAAGAACAGTTTGCCAAGGCTTTCAGTCGCAAGAAGCCTAATGTGGTGGTGCTCAATACCGGTCGCTCGCCCGAACTGAACATTGCCTTGGCCAAGCTCAACGGCCTTGTCACGGTGAGCCCCGACCTTTCCATCTCGCTCTTTGGCTACACCGAGTGGCTGATGTATAAGAAATATAACATGGAGAATTTCCATCGGTTCGATACCTATATACCCACCACCTTTTATTATAATCCTTTGGCACCCGATGTGCAACGCATTGAGAAACTCTACAGGCAGTGGTTCCATCAAGACATGCAAGTGGCGCTTCCGCGGTTTGCCATTACCGGCTACGACCATGCCCGCTTCTTCCTGGAAGGCCTCCACACCTATGGCAACGACTTTACAGGTGGGCGCGGCCAACAGGTTAGCAGTCCGCTGCAGTCACCACTGCAGTTTGTCAAGACACCTCAGGGTGGCATGCAGAACCGACATTTCCAACTGATACATTATAAACAAGACCAGCTAACAGAATCGATAACCTACTGATGAAAAAGATTCTACTATTCCTCCTGCTCTTTGCATGGCATAGCTCCCTCCTGCTCGCTCAAGTGGGCGAATATCGCAACGACTTCTCTGTGGGAGTGACAGGGGGCTATGTGATGAGCAGTGTAAACTTTACTCCTACCGTTCCGCAAGCCAGTCATACGGGCATGACGGGAGGTGTGGCTTTCCGCTATGTTTGCGAGAAATATTTCAAGACTGTAGCCTCTGTCTATGGCGAAATCAACTATACACAAATGGGATGGAAGGAAGACATCCGAACCAAAGACAATGCCCCCGTCATCAATGGCGTTACCGGACTGGCAGAGGAATATAGCCGCACCATCAATTATGTGCAAGTGCCCTTAATGGCCCATCTGGCTTGGGGAAGAGAGCACAAGGGGTTTAACTTCTTTGTGAATTTAGGTCCACAGTTCGGTTTCTTCATGAGCGAGAAGACCGAAATGAACTTCAATTTTGATGACCGCAACACAGCTGATCGTGCCACTACGATTGCCGCTCAAGACACCATGGCCATAGAAAAGAAGTTTGACTATGGTATTGTAGCGGGCGGTGGTATTGAATATAGCATCCCCCGCGTGGGACATTTCCTTTTGGAAGGACGTTACTACTATGGTTTGGGCAACCTCTATGGCGACAGCAAGCGCGATTTTTTCGGCAGCTCCAATTTCAGTACCATCATGATTAAACTCAGTTATCTATTCGATATTACCAAAACTAAAAATAAGAAGCATTAATTATGTTTGAAGGACAACCCAAAGGTCTATGGACTCTGGCTTTGGCCAACACGGGCGAGCGTTTCGGTTATTACACCATGCTTGCCGTCTTTGCATTGTTTCTCGGTGAGAACTTCGGCTTTGCCGCCGGCACAGCATCCGAAATCTACACCTGGTTCTTAACCCTCGTTTACTTCCTGCCTCTCTTCGGAGGAATGGCAGCCGACAAGTGGGGCTATTCCCGCATGGTGGTGATAGGCATCTTCATCATGTTCTTGGGCTATCTCCTGCTTTCCGTCCCCTTGGGAAGTGGCGCTATGGCCATTGCCGCCATGGGTGCTGCCTTGCTGCTTGTGAGTGTCGGCACCGGTATGTTCAAGGGCAACCTGCAGGTGATGGTGGGCGACTTGTACAATGACCCTGCCTATGCCGATAAGCGCGACGCTGGTTTCTCTTTGTTCTACATGCTCATCAACGTGGGAGCTCTTTTCGCACCTACAGCAGCCATTAAGATTATGGATTGGGCACAACTCTCTTTAGGCTATTCCAAGGCCGACTCCTACCACTTTGCTTTTGCCGTGGCATGTGTTTCGGTGATTGCCAGCATCTGTATCTACTATTTGGGCAAGAGCACTTTCAGTCAGGTGCTCAACGTGAAAAAGGAGAAGAAGACCAGCACTGCAACTGCCACCACCGAAGAGATGTCGCCAGCTGAAACCCGCGAACGCATCATCTGCCTTGTTCTTGTTTTTGCCGTTGTAATCTTCTTCTGGATGGCTTTCCACCAGAACGGTCTCACCCTCACCTGGTTTGCCGATGAGTTCACCGCCACCAAGTCAACAGGCATTGAGTCAATGCTCTTCGATGTAACAAACCTCGTGGCTTGCATCTTCTTGGTTTACGGTTTGTTTGGCATTTTCCAGAGTGTCACCTCCAAGGCAAAGAGCATCTATGGCATCATCATTCTTGCCGGTATCGCTATCTTGGGCTACAACGGTACCCATTTGGCCGATGAAGTAACGCTCTCCGCTCCTATCTTCCAGCAGTTCAACGCTTGCTTCGTAGTGATGCTCACACCTGTAAGCATTGCTCTCTTCAGCTGGTTGGGCAAGAAGGGCAAGGAGCCCAAGGCTCCCGTTAAGATTGGTTTGGGTATGCTCGTTGCTGCAGCAGCCTATCTGCTCATGACCTTCTTCTCAATAGGTCTTCCTGCCACCGACCACCCCAACCATGTAGCCGATGTAACCCCCAATCTGTTGGTGTCAACCTATCTCATCCTCACCTTTGCCGAGCTGTTACTCTCTCCCATTGGCATCTCTTTGGTAACCAAGGTAGCTCCTCCCAAGTATCGTGGCATGATGATGGGTGGTTGGTTTGTAGCCACTGCCCTTGGCAACAAGTTGGTGTCTATTCCCGGCCACATGTGGGATATGGACCTCACCATCGTATGGGGCACGCTGATGTGCATCTGTCTCGTAGCAGCCCTCTTCATCTTCTCTATCATCAAGAAGCTGAATAAAGTTTGCTAAATCCCACTTCTTCATAAACACCGAATCCCGCTATGTCCGCTGCATCTTTGGAGCTGCATAGCGGGATTCTTTATAGTTCTTCATCATCGTGATAACAGGTTCAGTTTGGAGATTCTGTGCATCAATCACGTGATTCAGCTACCCAAATCGAAG